>NZ_JBLYPL010000023.1:0-74600 GCF_051851855.1 Rahnella sp. ATs2
TACTCAGTTGCCGCTGTTTTTAATCTTTCCGACCCGGTTACTTCGTGATGTTGTTCACGTTGTTCCCTGTCGATGGAGCGGCATTATAGGGAGTTCTCAGCAGGCCGCAAGGGCTAATTTCACTTTTCTCATCAACCGCCCATTAATTCATCAAATGAATTAATAACGAACAAAAAATGCATAAAAAACGGGCTCCGGATTGCTCCGGAGCCCGTTTTAGCTCCCTTATTACCTAATTACTGTCTTGCGATGATGTGATCATTTTCCACATCGACAGTAATTGGCTTGCCTGGTATCAGCTTGCCAGACAAAATTTGCTGAGCCAGCGGGTTTTCAATCTCCTGCTGGATGGCACGTTTCAACGGACGCGCGCCATAAACCGGGTCAAATCCAGTATTGCCCAGCAACTCGAGCGCCGCATCGGTGAGCGTTGCCGTATAGCCGTGTTCTTCTAAACGTTTATACAAACGTTCCAGCTGAATCTTAGCGATGTTTTTAATATGCGCATGACCCAGCGGATGGAACACGACAACTTCATCTATACGGTTGATGAATTCCGGACGGAAGCTGTGTGTGACCACTTCCATGACCGATTCTTTCATCTGCGCATAGCTGGCCTCGCCAAAGTGCTGCTGAATAATGTCTGAGCCCAGGTTAGAGGTCATGATGACCACCGTATTACGGAAGTCGACCGTTCTGCCCTGCCCGTCCGTTAAGCGACCGTCATCCAGCACCTGTAATAAGATGTTGAAGACATCAGGGTGCGCCTTCTCTACTTCATCTAATAAGATGACAGAGTAAGGACGACGACGAACCGCTTCGGTCAGGTAACCCCCTTCCTCATAACCGACATAACCCGGAGGCGCACCGACCAGACGCGAAACAGAGTGTTTTTCCATAAACTCTGACATATCGATGCGAACCATCGCGTCATCGCTGTTAAACAGGAATGTCGCCAGCGCTTTACACAGCTCTGTTTTACCCACACCGGTCGGACCGAGGAACAGGAATGACCCGATCGGGCGGTTTGGATCCGACAACCCTGCGCGACTACGACGAATTGCATTCGATACCGCTTCAACCGCTTCGTTCTGACCAATCACACGATTGTGCAACTCTTCTTCCATACGCAGCAGTTTTTCACGTTCGCTTTCCAGCATGCGTGCCACAGGAATACCAGTCCAGCGCGCCAGCACGTCGGCAATTTCCACATCTGTCACGCGGTTGCGTAACAGCTTCATGGTTTTACCTTCCGCCTGAGTGGCTGCTGCCAGCTGTTTTTCCAGTTCCGGTATTTTCCCGTACTGCAATTCTGACATACGTCCCAGGTCACCCACGCGGCGAGCCTGTTCAAGCGTAATCTTCGCCTGCTCCAGTTCCGCTTTAATATTCTGCGTGCCAGTCAGGGAAGCTTTTTCGGCCTTCCACTCTTCTTCCAGCTCAGAATATTCGCGCTCTTTCTGGTTCAGTTCGGTTTCCAGCATCTCCAGACGTTTCATACTGGCGTCATCAGACTCTTTCTTCAATGCCTGCTGTTCCAGTTTCAGCTGGATAATACGGCGATCGAGACGGTCCAGAGACTCCGGTTTAGAGTCCATCTGCATACGAATGCTGGATGCCGCTTCATCTATAAGGTCGATCGCTTTATCCGGTAACTGACGATCCGAGATGTAACGGTGGGACAACGTCGCCGCCGCAACGATAGCCGGGTCAGTAATCTGGACATGGTGATGCAGCTCGTAGCGTTCTTTCAGGCCACGCAAGATAGCGATGGTGTCTTCAACAGAAGGCTCGGCAACAAACACTTTCTGGAAACGACGCTCTAACGCCGCATCCTTCTCTATAAACTGACGATATTCATTTAATGTCGTCGCACCTACGCAGTGAAGTTCACCACGCGCCAGAGCCGGTTTCAGCATATTGCCGGCATCCATCGCGCCATCGGCTTTACCCGCGCCAACCATGGTATGCAATTCGTCGATAAACAGAATGACGTTGCCTTCCTGTTTAGCCAGATCACTCAGCACGCCTTTCAGACGTTCTTCAAATTCACCGCGATATTTCGCGCCAGCCACCAGTGCGCCCATATCTAATGAAAGCACTCGTTTATTTTTCAGGCCTTCCGGCACTTCACCATTAATGATGCGTTGTGCCAGCCCCTCCGCAATCGCGGTTTTACCGACACCAGGCTCACCAATAAGAACCGGGTTATTTTTGGTACGACGTTGCAGAACCTGAATGGTTCGGCGAATTTCTTCATCACGACCGATGACCGGATCCAGTTTGCCCTGCTCGGCACGTTCGGTCAGATCGATAGTGAATTTTTTCAATGCCTGACGTTGGTCTTCGGCATTCTGGTCATCCACTTTCTCACCTCCACGCATTTGATCGATAGCCGCAGTAATTTTCTCGGCCGTTGCGCCGCAGGCTTTTAACACATCCGTTAAAGAGCCGCGGTCTTTCATCACAGCCAGAACAAACAGTTCTGAAGAAATAAAAGTATCAGCACGCTGCTGTGCCAATTTGTCACAAAGATTTAAAACACGTACCAGTTCATTGGATGGTTGAACATCCCCACCGGTACCTTCAACTTGCGGCAAACGCCCCAAAGCCTGATCAACGTCCGTGCGCAGTTTCTGGGTATCTACCCCAGCCGCAGTTAATAAAGGACGAACGGTCCCGCCTTCCTGAGTAAGCAAAGCGCTCATCAGGTGAACAGGTTCGATAAATTGATTGTCGCGCCCGAGCGCGAGTGACTGAGCATCCGCGAGGGCAAGCTGGAATTTGCTGGTAAGACGATCCAGACGCATAACACCTCCAATACTGAACAAAATTGCTACTGGAGATTAGATGAGGTCAACCCTCACGTTTTCAAGGTTATCTTGGCAGTATATTAGGAGGACTGCTGCTATGCGCGATGGATCGTCTTGATTCGATAGGTTATATCAGCCAAATTAAACTTGCCAGCCGTCCGGTAATTCCGTCGCGCCGGTAAGAGTAAAATGTGGTGCTGTCGGTCACAGTGCAATACTCGCCGCCATAAATAGCGGTGAGACCAGCGGCCTGTAAACGCAATCTGGCTAACAGGTAAATGTCGGCCCTAAATTTGGTGCCCGCTGGGGTAAAAGCAACGGATGCATTACTGTTCTCCGCCAAAAAGGCGTCACGCACTTCACCGCCGACTTCAAAATGCGCCGGACCAATTGCCGGTCCCATCCACGCCATGATTTCTGCGGGAGCAGCCTCAAAGCAGGCAACCGTATTTTCCAACACGCCTGCACACAAACCACGCCAGCCCGCATGCGCTGCAGCCACTTCATCGCCGTTTTTACTGCAAAACAGAACCGGTAAACAATCGGCTGTCATTGCTGCACAGACAACGCCTGGCTCGCGGGTATAGGCCGCATCGGCAATCTGTGTTGGAATAAGAGGAGTTTGCGATGATAAACGAACCACGTCGGTGCCATGAACCTGCTCCAGCCAGTGTGGCGAAGCAGGCAGACCGCCAAGTTCAATCAACCGCTGGCGGTTCAGCTCAACATGCTCAGGAGAATCCCCAACATGACTGCCGAGGTTAAGCGAACCGTAAGGAGGCAGACTGACGCCTCCTTCGCGGGTTGTCGCACATGACCGCACCGATGCCGGTTGCGGCCACTGAGGCTGGATAAGCAGGCTCATTACCAGTTCATCTGGTCCTTGAACTCTTCGGTATCCGCTTTAAGCGCATTGATCAGGTCAACCATATCCTGCGGAAGTGGCGCATGCCATTCCATCTGAATACCGGTTACCGGATGATAAAGCCGCAGCATGGTCGCATGAAGAGCCTGACGATCAAAGCTACGCAGCATATTGATAAATGCTTCGGAAGCGCCTTTTGGCAGACGCGGACGGCCACCATAAAGCTGATCACCCAACAGAGGATGGTTAATATGTGCCATATGTACGCGGATCTGATGCGTACGGCCGGATTCCAGACGCAGACGCAGACGCGTATGAGCACGGAAATGCTCCATAATGCGATAGTGTGTGGTCGCCGGTTTGCCGGTCGGATGAACCGCCATGTGCGTACGCTTGGTGGAATGGCGCGCAATCGGCTCATTCACTGTGCCGCCTGCCGTCATTGTACCAATAGCGACTGCTTCATATTCGCGGGTGATTTCGCGCGCCTGAAGTGCAGTGACCAGATGCGTTTGCGCAGGAACTGACTTCGCGACGACCATCAGACCCGTGGTGTCTTTATCGAGACGGTGAACAATGCCGCAGCGAGGAACATCAATGATTGCCGGGTAATAATGCAGCAAAGCATTCAGTACCGTGCCATCAGGATTCCCTGCGCCCGGATGAACAACCAGATCGCGGGGTTTATTGATGACTAAAATATCGTTATCTTCATACACGATATCTAAAGCGATATCTTGTGGCAGCCAACGCGCTTCTTCTTCAATTTGCGCATCGATTGCGATAGCCTCGCCACCCAACACTTTTTCTTTTGGTTTGGTCACTTTTTTGCCATTGACCGTGACCCTGTCTTCAAGGATCCAATCTTTTATGCGAGATCTTGAATAATCAGGGAACAATTCGGCCAAAGCCTGATCTAACCGTTGACCGAGTTGAGATTCGGCCACCGTTGCGGTGAGTTGTACTTGTTGTGCCATATGCAGCTTCTTGGTTAACGTTGGGTTTTCACGGCGATGCCGTTTAAAATAATGTGCTATTGTAGCTGGTCTTTGTCGGGAGCTTAACGGACAGTCTCCCAGAATAACACCTGAGGATAATCAAAACGTCATGACGCGTGTGAAATATCTGGTGGCAGCAGCCACGTTGAGCCTGGCGCTGGTCGGTTGCTCCAGTTCCAAAGAAACGGTTCCCGATAACCCGCCTAACGTCCTTTATGCCACTGCCCAGCAAAAACTGCAGGACGGTAACTTTAAAGGCGCGATTGCGCAATTAGAAGCGCTGGATAACCGCTATCCGTTTGGGCCTTACTCGCAGCAAGTTCAGTTAGATCTGATTTATGCCTATTACAAGTCTGCTGACTTGCCAATGGCTCAGGCTTCTATTGATCGCTTTATGCGTCTGAACCCAACCCATCCAAACATCGACTACGTCATGTATATGCGTGGTTTAACGGATATGGCGTTGGATGACAGTGCGCTGCAAGGATTCTTCGGTGTTGATCGTTCAGACCGTGATCCGCAGCATGCGCGTGCAGCATTCCGCGATTTCAGCCAGTTGATCCACACGTATCCAAACAGCCAGTACGCCACTGATGCGACTAAACGTTTGGTATTCCTGAAAGATCGTTTGGCGAAATACGAGCTGTCAGTGGTGCAATACTACACTAAACGCGGTGCGTACGTCGCTGTTGTTAACCGTGTTGAGCAAATGCTGAAAGATTACCCGGATACGAAAGCGACGCATGACGCGCTGCCGTTGATGGAAAGTGCCTATCGTGAACTGCAGCTGAACAACCAGGCTGATAAAGTTGCGAAAATTATTGCGGCCAATAACGCAGCATAATTTTAAAATGTCCGTACACACAAACGGTAGCTCAGGCTGCCGTTTTTTTTGGCTTTGATTCGGGAAAAGTCAGAGAAGAGTGAACGTGATGAACGAAAAAACAGGTTAAAAAACGCAGAAGATAATGCACTGATCCCATCAATCATGCCTGCTCCTTATCGAAGTCTCAAGGCCTTTCCCGCCATTAATTACCCTGGGTCACATAAACGCCAAAGTTGACAAAAAGTGACAAAAAACCGTGGTTTTGGGCAGGCAATTCATAAAAAAGGCTGGTATGTTGGATTCATCGGAGACGGAAATAAGAGAGGTAAGTCATATGACAGTCAACATTACCAGTAAACAAATGGACATCACCGCCGCGATTCGTGAACACATCGAAGGCCGTCTGAAAAAACTGGATAAATGGCAAACTCAGCTCATTAACCCGCACATAATCCTGTCGAAAGAACCTCAGGGATTTGTCGCCGATGCGACCATCAGTACACCAAACGGGAAACTGGTTGCCAGTGCTACGCACGATGATATGTACGCTGCGATTAACGACATGACCGCCAAGCTTGAGCGTCAGCTCAACAAAGCGCAGCACAAGGGTGAAGCCCGCCGTGCAGAATCCGGCGTCAAAGAACTCAATCTGGAACCGGTGCAGGAAGAAGAGGAATAACCGGCTTATCGGAAAGGCAGTTCACAACGCGCTCTCAGGAGCGCGTTTTTTGTGTCCTGAGGAAATCTTATTGACACAGGGAAAAGCCAGCGGTTACTTTAAGACTCTGCTCAAACTTATGGAAACAACGCTCACATGAATACCCGTCTGTTTTTCTTCGCATTCTTTTTTACCTTCCCCTGATTGGGAGGCGTTTCGTCGCGAAAGAATGAATGCGAAGACGAACAACAAAGCCTCCTGAAAAGGGGGCTTTTTTTATGCCTGCGTTTTACACATTTTGCTGAAAGAAAGAACATCAAAAAGGGTAACAACATGACCGAGAACTCATTACTGGCTCTGCGCGAACGCATCAGCGCATTAGACCTGAAACTGCTGGCTCTGCTGGCAGAACGACGCACGATGGCGATAGAAGTCGCGCAATCCAAAATGCACTCTCACCGCCCGATCCGCGACAAAGAACGTGAAATTGAACTGATTAACGCACTGATTCAGGAAGGAAAAAAACAGGGGCTCGACGGTCATTACATCACCCGCGTGTATCAGCTGATCATTGAAGATTCCGTTCTGACCCAGCAGGCTCTGCTCCAGCAACATCTGAATAAAACCCCTTCTGATTCCGCCCGTATCGCTTTCCTCGGTCCGAAAGGTTCTTATTCACATCTTGCCGCACGCCAGTTTGCCGCCCGCCATTTCGACCAGTTCATCGAATGTGGCTGCCAGAAATTCCAGGATATCTTCTCTCAGGTAGAAACCGGTCAGGCCGATTACGCCGTATTGCCGATTGAAAATACCAGCTCCGGTTCAATCAATGACGTTTATGACCTGCTGCAACACACCAGCCTGTCGATTGTGGGTGAGCTGACCAATCCTATCAATCATTGCGTACTGGTCGCGACCGATACTGATTTGTCGCAGATACAGACGGTTTACAGCCATCCTCAGCCTTTCCAGCAATGCAGTCAGTTCATCAACCGCTTCCCTCACTGGAAAATTGAATACTGCGAAAGCACTGCGGCGGCGATGGAAAAAGTGGCCGCGGCCAATTCTCCACACGTGGCGGCGCTCGGCAGCGAAGCCGGTGGCGCGCTGTATAAACTGCAGGTGCTTGAACATAATCTGGCGAACCAGCAGGAAAACATTACCCGCTTCATTGTTCTGGCGCGCAAAGCGATTGAGGTCACAGATCAGGTTCCGGCCAAAACTACGCTGATTATGGCGACCGGCCAGCAGGCAGGTGCGCTGGTAAATGCGCTGCTGGTGCTGCGCGATCAGGGCATCATCATGACCAAACTGGAATCTCGCCCGATTAACGGCAATCCATGGGAAGAGATGTTTTATATCGATGTGCAGGCCAACCTGCGTTCTGAAGAGATGAAAAAGGCGCTGAAGGATCTGGCTCCGATCACCCGTTCGCTGAAAGTGCTCGGCTGTTATCCAAGCGAGAACGTCGTCTCTGTTGATTTGTAATTTCACAAACAACCTGTAATTTCTCGCAAACAAAAAGGGCGCTGCACACAATGGCAGCGCCCTTTTTTCATTTCAGGACAACTTACTTACGGTTGTCGTTAGCCTGTCTCAGTAACGCACCACTTTCTTTCAGGAAGCGTGGCGCATAATCGCCAAACCAGTGCTCAACCTTTCTGAATTTGTCGATAAACGCCTGTTTATCGCCGCTTTCAAGCAGAGCAAGCGCATCACCAAAACGCTGATAGTAACGTTTGATCAGCGCTAGATTGCTTTCTGACGACATAATAATGTCAGCATAAAGCTGCGGATCCTGCGCAAACAATCGTCCGACCATCGCCAGTTCGAGGCGGTAAATCGGTGAAGACAGTGCCAGCAATTGCTCGATCTGCACATTCTCTTCTGACAAATGCAGACCATACGCAAAGGTCGCGAAGTGGCGCAATGCCTGAATAAACGCCATATTCTGATCATGTTCGACGGCGCTGATTTTATGCAACCGTGCGCCCCAGACCTGCAACTGCTCAAGCAGCCACTGATATGCCTGAGGTTCGCGGCCATCGCAATACACCACCACCTGTTTAGCCAGGCTGCTGACATCCGGACCGAACATCGGATGCAGACCAAGTACCGGGCCTTCATGCACTGCCAGCATTGCCTGCAGCGGACGGTTTTTTACCGACGCCAGATCCACCAGAATACAGTCATCAGGGAGTTTCGGCAGACGTGCGATCACTTCTTCGGTCAGATGGATCGGTACACTGACGATGACCATTCCGGCATCCGCCAGTAATGTTTCTGCCTGCGGCCAGTCTTCCTGCTCCAGCACTTTCACCTGATAACCGGAAAGCTCCAGTAAACGGGTGAACAAACGCCCCATCTGCCCGTTCCCGCCGATAATCACCACCGGACGCAGTGCCGGATGCAGCGTCTTGAAGCCTTTATCGTTTTCGCTTGAGTAGGACTCACGCATCACGCGGCGCAATACATCTTCAATCAGATCCGGCGGAACACCGAGGTTTTGCGCTTCCTGACGACGTGAAGCCAGCATCGCTGCTTCACGTTCAGGCACATAAATCGGCAAACCATAACGGCTTTTGACTTCCCCGACTTCGGCCACCAGCGCAAGACGCCGTGATAAGAGATCTAATAACGCTTTATCAACGTCGTCGATCTGATCGCGCAACGCGTTAAGTTCTGCCACCATAAAAACTTACTCTCCTGCGATTCGTGCCGCCAGCGCATCGCCCAGTTCCTGATGCATGGTACGCAGCAGGTCTTCAGTCGTTTCCCAGTTGATACAGGCATCCGTCACAGACACACCGTATTTCATGGCTGAACGCGGTTGTTCAGAAGACTGGCTGCCTTCGTTCAGATGACTTTCCAGCATCAGCCCCGTGATAGAGCGGTTACCGGCTTTAATCTGGTCGATGACGGACTGAGCCACAACAGGCTGGCGACGATAGTCTTTGTTTGAGTTACCGTGACTGCAATCTATCATCAAGGAAGGACGGAGTCCCGCGTCGGTCATCTGTTTTTCACAAGCCTGAACGTCCTGCTCGCTGTAATTTGGTGTCTTACCGCCGCGTAAAATCACATGCCCGTCCGGGTTGCCCTGAGTCTGCAACAGGCAAACCTGCCCGGCCTGATTAATGCCTACAAAACGGTGCGCCATTTCAGCTGCACGCATGGCGTTGATCGCCGTGCCCAGGCTGCCATCGGTGCCGTTCTTGAAGCCAACCGGCATTGACAGACCAGACGCCATCTCACGGTGTGTCTGAGATTCAGTGGTACGCGCACCGATTGCTGACCAGCTGAACAGATCGCCTAAGTATTGCGGGCTGTTTGGATCCAGCGCTTCTGTCGCCAGCGGTAAACCCATGCCGACCAGTTGCAGCAGCAAATCACGGGCAATATGCAGCCCTGCTTCCACATCAAACGTACCGTCCATGTGCGGATCGTTAATCAACCCTTTCCAGCCGACAGTGGTACGTGGTTTTTCAAAGTAAACGCGCATCACGATGTACAAACGGTCGCTCAGCTCAGCCGCCAGCGTTTTCAGGTGACGTGCGTAATCGAGCGCTGCATCAACGTCATGAATTGAACAAGGGCCACACACCACCAGAAGACGAGGATCACGACCATGCACAATATCGGCGATGGTTTTACGTGCTTCGGAAATACTGTTTTCGTCGCTGACGCTTAAAGGAAAACGGTTTTTCAACTCTTCAGGAGTGATAAGGATTTGTTCAGCAGTGATGTGAACATTATTCAGGGCGTCTTTTTGCATGATCGTGTTCCGCTATAAGGAAAATGGGCTGCCACAGAGGCATCTGCGGACAACATTAACACAGCACGTAAACTTATCAAGCCTTACTTGTAAACATAATATTACCAATACAACGTAACCAAGCATATAATGGAAAGTTATATTTACACAAAGAGAATCTTAGCTCAAACAGGTGTACCGTAATTGTTACATACGGGTTAGCAGGAAAGTCATGGGAATTCAGGACAAGATATAGAGAGGATGAGGCAGGGAATGCCCTCAGCAGCGGGGATGCTGCTGAGGAAACAGAATTTAAAGGTTACGATCCAGAGTAATAAAGACCTGCCCCAGGGCAGTCACTTCATCCACGCCACACTCGAAGTGGCTTTCCTGACGGGTCACGCTAAGTCGGTTACCGGGAATACGGGCCACATCGTAAACATCCAGATCACCATCGATATCCAGCAACCAGCGGCCATTGCCCGGATGGGTGCTGCCCAGATCAATAATCCACGAGTGATGGCCTTTCACAACATAAGCCGGTTGAGTCAGCGAATCATCCAGCAGCGAAGGATCAACAGACCAGACGCCCTCTTCTTCCAGCGCTCCGCCACGCAATCTCAATTTTTTAAGTTGACGGATGTCACCGGACGCTGCTGCGCCTGAAAGCGCTGAATCCTGCATGTTTCCTTTGCCTGTCGCCAGCCAGCGTAATGACACGCCGGTGTCCAGCGCACAGGCCACGACCACATCACCGGGGAAATAATCTCTTCTTACCCAGGTACTTATTGTTCCAGATGACAAACCGTACAGATCCCCCAGCTCCTTCTGCATGCTGAAGCCGTAAGCCTGAAGCATACGCGTCAGAACAGCTTTTCCACCTTCAAGTTCATCTAATTGCATCTGGCGAAAACCCCTGAATCTGTAAATATCATCTTGACAACTCGCAAATACGAGCTTAGATTGATTATGTAATGTACCGACTGACGACCATGATACCAAATTTACGGCGTCGTGGAGAAATAAGGAGACGCGATGTTTTTAGGAACAGAGCAGCAGCGCCAGACCGGACTGCGCCATATCGCTCATCTGAAAGAAATTTATTTCGCTCAGAGTAAGGATCGGGTTGAGGTTATTTATGATCAGGCCAGTGAAAAATGGAAACTTACCTTATGTTTTCATGCCGGCCTTAAACGTCATCATACCTTACTGACATATTCACAATTAAATGATGAGGAACAAATGAAAATAACACAGGCCTTATTATCACTACGCCATTTCACGGCGATATTTAAAGGAGAACTTTACTGATGGCAGACTGGATAGATGAATCGCAGGAGTATCAGTTAAAAATCCTTCAAGCACAGATTACGCAGGCTATCCGCACGCAGCCTTCGCCGTCTGCCTTCTTCTGCGTGGATTGTGACACTCCCATTGCAGAGCCACGCAGGAAAATCATTCCCGGCGTACAGCGATGTATTGAGTGCCAGGAAATTGAGGAAATTAAAAGAAAGAATTATCGCCCCGTATAAACCCTCAGATTAATGCTATTAATTTTCGTGTCTGCGCTGGAAATAAACTTATTTCCAGAAGGTTTTTTGTATTCTAATTTTCGGAAATAAACATGTCAGATAACAGAGGCAGGGTAATGCCTTCCCCGCCGCCGGCTTTTAACCGGGCAGCGGGGCAATTGTTCGCAGGGAAATGGGAGTGGAATGCCCCGCGACCGGCGCTCAGCAGTCCGCTGGAAAAACCTCTTAACCGTGATTTCTGCCTGCGCCAGCAAACAGCCCTTTCCCGGATGGCGGCATTGCCTCGCTGTCTGCGTACGCCTTTACATCAGCGGTATGCGTTTTTGCTGAAAACAAAGGGAGTCCGCGCGGCGGTTCATTTTCTGATGACAGTGTTTACGCAGCGTTTGTGGCCGCGGATTCAGCAGGTGAATGCGCGAAACACCCTGAACCGTCAGATCTCGCAAAAGCTCCTCATGGAAGAAGAAATGTTTAACCGCCTGCCTGATCTTAATGATGACAGCCTGAGAAGGCTGGCCAGCAAGCTGGCAGTGCATATGCAAGATGCTTACGAATATCACTGTGAACGCTGGCTGCAAAATCGACCTGATCAACCTGACGTGTTATTGCAAGACAGCACGCAGCACGAGATTTACGGGCATATCGCCGCGATGGCCCGCTCGTGTCGCGTACAGCCTCTTTACTGGCAGAAATGGCAAAAAGGCCGTATGACCGCACATTCAGCCGTCGCCAGTATTTCCCGTCTGGTCAGTGGTGAATGGTGGGAAAAACAGCTGCGTTCAAAACAACGTTTATGGCGCGAAGCCCTGATGATTGCCTGCGGTTATGTGAGCCGCGCAACATCGCCATATGCCAGTAAAAACGCCATCCGTGATGTGGTGTCACGCCGCTTATCCGCCATTAATTACCTGAAACAATGCCAGCTCGAAAATGTCGAATCAGGGGAAACACTGAGCCTGCTGGAGACCGTATTAGCCAGCATTTCCAACCCTAAACTTCGCCGTATGGAACTTATGACGCTGATCGCCGGTATCGAAGATGTTGCTGACCAGCAGCGGGACTGCGGCCTGTTTATCACGCTGACCACACCTTCAAAATACCATCCGCTGAAAACGACTGGCGCCGGATCATCACCCATTTTTAACCAGAAATGGGATCAGCACGCGTTTACACCCAAAGATGCACAACGTTATCTGGTCGCGGTCTGGGCAAAAATCCGCACCACGTTTAAAGACCGGAACCTGAAAGTGTACGGTGTGCGCGTCGTCGAACCGCATCACGACGGCACCCCGCACTGGCACATGATGCTGTTCACACCAGCGGATCAGCAGCAAAAGGTGACTGAAGTAATGCGCCGTTACGCACTGGAAGAAGATCCGGATGAGCCAGGCGCTGCGGAGTCACGTTTTAATTGTAAGCCGCTGAACCGCGGCGGTGCGGCGGGTTACATTGCGAAATATGTCTCCAAGAATATTGATGGTTATGCGCTTGATGGCGAAAAGGATTTTGACTCCGGACACCTGCTTACTGATGTCGCGACCGCGGTCACCTCATGGGCATCGACGTGGCGGATCCCGCAATTTCACGCCATTGGCATTCCTGCCGTCGGCGCGTGGCGTGAATGTCGGCGGATCAGACATCAGAGTCTGAGCAGCCGCTTTGATACACGCGTTGAGGACGTCCGCAGCGCCGCCGACCAGGGGGATTTTGCCGGTTATATTCAGGCACAGGGCGGCATACATATTCCGCGAAAAGAGCAAACGGTTCGCGTTGCGCGCCAGCTCAGCGGGGAAACCAATGCCTGGGGCGAGCCCCGTCATAAAGTCATCGGCATTTACGCGCCGCATCTTGGTACTTCGCTTATTTACCTGACACATACCGAACAATGGCGGATTGTCCGTCACCGGCCTTGTTATGTGGAAATGCCGGAGATTCGCTTACCTTGGAGTTCTGTCAATAACTGTGGATCGCCGGCTTTCGCACAAAGTCATCAATTCATACAAAAATCGGATCAATAAAAATTAATGCATAAATTCAATGAATTATAATTTTTAAAATGCCCTAAGTGTTGACGTATTAGATCAATTAAAGAATACTGTATATAAACACAGTATCTGGCGAGGGGAGAAAATGGAAAACCTGACTAAACAACAGCTAACGTTGTCCAGGATACAACTGATCGCAGACATATCGCAGACAGCCCAATGCAATCCAAAAGAATTTCTGGTCATGATGTCGCTGATTTCAGAACTGGCAGGTCAGGCGCTGACTGACGAGAACCAGAACGCAGTCTGCTATAACGGGAGTACTGACGACCCTCACTAATTGCCAGACCCTGCGGCGGTAGTTGTCAACATTGTTGGCGCTTGCCCGACCGGTTTCCCTCCGGACTAAGCGCCCCGCCCTCTCCCTGTGTTATTTATCTGCTTCTCTGTTGTGCCAGTCGTTTCACATCCCTTCCAGATTGCCGCTCCACGCCCTATTCCGCAGACTGATCTCATCAACTGACGATCCTACTCACTCGCGGAGAAAACCCATGAAAGTCTATGCACAACAGGGCGACACCCTCGATTCCCTATGCTGGCGTTATTACAACCGTACCGCTGCGGTCGTCGAAAAAGTCTTTGCCACCAATAAAGGCATCGCCGATTTAGGCCCGTTATTGCCTCACGGTACGGCCGTTGATTTACCGGACATTGCAGAACAACCGGTTCAGGAGGCGATCAAATTATGGGACTGAGTACTGAGCGCATCAGTTCAGGCTGCGCCTATTTTATTGCCACCTCACTGACCTGGCTCGCCAGCCTGACATCGCAGGACGTCGCCTTTCTGGTCGGCTCTGGTGTCGGGGTCGGTACGTTTCTGATCAACTGGTATTACCGGCGCAAAAGCTATCAGTTGCTGGCACGCAGCGGCCTGCGCAAAGACACCTATGAAAACCTCAACTCTTAAACGCTGCAGTGCTGCCGTCGTGTTAGGGCTGATGGCGGTATTGCCGGGCTATCTGTCACTGCAGGTGTCGGCAGAAGGATTGCGGCTTATCACCGATTTTGAAGGCTGTCAGCTGCAGCCCTACCAGTGCAGTGCCGGTGTATGGACCAGCGGCATCGGCCACACGGCAGGGGTTAAACCGGCACAAACCATTACCGAACATCAGGCCGCTGAAAACCTGCTGGCAGATATTCAGCAGACCGAGCGCGCCATTAAAAAATGTATGCCGGTGACCATGCCACAGCCGGTTTTTGATGCCGTCGTGTCCTTCGGTTTTAACGTCGGCACCGGAGCAGCCTGTCAATCCACGCTGGCATTTTTCATCAACCAGCAGCAGTGGCAGAAAGCTTGTGATCAGCTCCCGCGCTGGGTTTTCGTTAATGGTGAACGTAATCGCGGGCTCGAACGCAGGCGAAATGCCGAGCGTGCCGTCTGCCTGAAAGGGGTCTGAATGCGCCTGTTACCGGCACTTCTGGCCGGGATGGTTTTGCTGATCGCCATCCTGCTGCTTTCCAACCGTTCATTACAGCACGACCTCAACAACGCTGGTCTGCAACGCGATGCCCTGGCGGCTCAGGTGAAGCAACGGGAGCAGCTGATCACCGTCCTGAACCAGCAAATGCGCCAGCGCGAGCAGGCTGAACTGGCGTTACGCGAAGACCTGAGCACGGCCCGGCAAATGATGCAAAGCCGCGAAAAACAAAGGCAGAGGAGCCTTCATGAAAATCTGCAAACCCGTCAGTGGGCTGATACCGGGCTGCCTGCTGATGTTAGCCGGCTGCACCAGCGTCCCGCCTTCAGCTCCGCCATCGATTATTTACGTTGGCTGTCCGGCGGTCAGCTCATGCCCGATCCCGGCCAGCAAACCGGTCACCAATGAAGATCTGAGCGCCGACATTCTCCAGCTGGAATCTGCGCTGATGGATTGCAGCTTACAAATCGAAGCCATCAAAAAGTGTCAGGAGGCACAACATGCAAAAACCGATTCAGTTGCAACAACGGCTGACTGAACAAATCCCTCAGCTTACTGTCGCACCGGAAAAACTGGCCCTGACTACCGGCGCCGGCAACGTGGTGGCCACGTCGGCACCTTCGCTGTCTTTTGAATATCGCTATCCGCTGACAGTGACGATTACGGATGAAGCGATCAGCGAAACGCTGGTCGATCTGAGCGTGGTCACCGTCCTCGACTGGCTGCAGGTTAATCAGCCTGAGATCCTCGGCAACGCGGCGCACCGGCTGAGTGATTTCACTTTCACTCAGCAGGCGAACAGCCTGGTCCTGACGCTGCAACTGACTGAGCGCGTGCAGGTTTCAGATTCAGAAGATGTCCGCACCATCACGCATCTGCCTGAACCCCCATTGCCGGAAAACGTGACGCTGCCGCGTGAGGTTTATCTCAACGGAGAACTGATCAGCAGCTGGACGGTGTGACCCGGTAAACCTTGTTGTGTCAGCCGCTGGCGAACGGTCACCGGTTGTCGCTCAACCCTCTGAAACGGCATCCTTTATCCCATGAATACGACTCTTCAACTCAACGACATAATGCGGCTGATTGGCAATCTGGTGCGCATCGGCAACGTCTCTGAACTGGATTTGGCCAACGCACGTTGCCGCGTCGCGACGGGCAGCAACGTAACGGCGTGGCTGCCGTGGATGACGCACCGCGCTGGCCGCACGCGCAGCTGGTGGGCGCCTTCCGTCGGCGAGCAGGTTTTGCTGCTCTCGATGGGCGGCGAACTGAATACGGCGTTCGTCTTACCCGCCGTTTTCTCCGATGCCTCACCCGCGCCATCGGCTTCGCCAGATGCCCTTCATCTGGTCTTCCCGGACGGCGCCGTTTTTGAATACGAACCGGCACAAAGCGCTTTGAAAGTGACGGGAATTAAAACCGCAGTCATCAACGCATCGCAGAAAGTTGAGGTAACAGCGCCGGAAATCCGCTGCACCGCCAGCACCCGCATCACGCTGGACACGCCGGAAGTAGTTTGCACAAGCAAGCTGACCACCGGATCCCTTGAAGTGAAACAAGGTGGCACGCTGACCGGCAACTTAATCCATAGCGGCGGCAGCCTGACATCCAACGGCATCGTTGTGCATACCCATCGCCACAGCGGTGTTCAGACCGGTGGCGGTCAGACTGGAGGCCCGCAATGAGCAATCCGAAATACCTGGGGATGGACAGAAATAGCGGTCTGGCTATCGAAGATCTCGACCATATTCGCCAGTCCGTCAGCGATATTTTGAATACGCCGGTGGGCTCAAGAGTGATGCGCCGCAATTACGGCTCGCTGCTTTCGGAGCTGATTGACCAGCCGCAAAACGGCGCCCTGCGGCTACAGATGATGGCCGTGTGTTACACCGCCCTGTTGCAGTGGGAACCCCGCGTTTCACTGACTGCTATCACTTTTAACACCGGCTACGACGGCAAGATGGTGATTGAACTGACCGGAAGCCGTAACGATACGGCGACGGATTTTTCCCTGAATATTCCTGTGAGCTGACACTTATGGCAACGATCGATTTGAGCCAGTTACCGGCCCCCGATGTGGTCGAACAACTGGATTATGAAACCCTGCTTGAAGAACGTAAAACGACGCTGATTTCGCTCTATCCCGCCGACCAGCAGGAAGCCATCAGTCGGACACTGACGCTGGAATCCGAACCGCTGGTCAAGCTGTTGCAGGAGAACGCTTACCGCGAACTGATCCTGCGCCAGCGAGTTAACGAATCCGCCCGCGCGGTAATGGTGGCGTATGCGACAGGCAGCGATCTGGATCAGCTGGCGGCGAATTTTAATGTTCAGCGCCTGGTTTTACAGCCAGCGGATAACACCACCATCCCGCCAACGGCTGCCATTCTGGAAGCTGATAGTGATTTACGTATGCGCATCCCTCAGGCATTTGAAGGGTTAAGCGTGGCCGGTCCGACAGGCGCTTACGAATATCATGCCCGCTCGGCAGACGGGCGCATTGCGGATGCATCGGCAATCAGCCCGTCGCCCGCTGAAGTGACCGTCACTATTTTGTCACGTGATGACGACGGCGTTGCCTCCAGTGATTTGCTCCTTGCCGTGGAGAAAGCCCTGAACGATGAAGATGTCCGTCCGGTTGCCGATCGCGTCACAGTACAGGCAGCTGAGATTGTGCCTTATCAGATTGATGCCGTGCTGTATGTTTTGCCTACACCTGAAATTGAGCCCGTCCGTGCGGCGTCTGAAGCGCAGCTGAAAACCTACATCAACACGCAAAGCCGGTTAGGTCGCGATATCCGGCTTTCTGCAATTTATGCCGCTCTGCATGTTGAAGGCGTTCAGCGGGTTGAACTGTCATCACCGCTGGCAGATATCGTGCTTGATAAAACTCAGGCGTCACTTTGTACCGATTACTCACTGACAGTGGGAGGCTCGGATGAGTGATCGTCTGTTACCTTCCGGCTCTACTCAGCTTGAAGTTGCGGCCGCACAGGCACTATCGCAAATCGGTAATCTCAGCGTTCCTCTGCGTGAACTTTGGGATCCTGATACCTGTCCGCTGGAGTTACTGCCTTATCTTGCCTGGGCATTTTCGGTCGATCGCTGGGATGAAAACTGGACCGAACCGGCGAAACGCTCTGCCGTTCTCGCCGCCTGGTTCGTTCATAAACACAAAGGCACCATCGGCGCATTGCGACGGGTCGTTGAACCGCTGGGATATTTAATTCGCGTCACCGAATGGTGGCAGACCCACGATGTTCCGGGCACTTTTCGCCTTGATGTCGGCGTACTTGAAACGGGCATTACGGAAGAAATGTACCAGGAACTCGAACGCCTGATCACCGATGCCAAACCCTGTAGCCGTCATCTGATCGGGCTCTCCATCAATCTGGACGTCACCGGTGATTTTTATATCGCCGCAGCGACTTACGACGGCGAAGAACTGACGGTTTATCCCTATTTCCCTGAAACCATTACTGCATCCGGCTCTGTCTATACCGGTTCAGCCATTCATTTAATCGACAACCTGAGAGTTAATTATGACAGCTAAATATTATGCGTTGCTGACCAATCTGGGTGCAGCGAAACTGGCCAATGCTACCGCGCTGGGTACACAACTAAGTCTGACGCAAATGGCTGTCGGTGATGGCGGCGGTATTTTGCCAACACCGGACCCGGCTCAAACTCAGTTAATTGGTGAGAAACGCCGGGCAGCACTTAATTCTCTGAGTGTTGATCCGGCAAATACTAATCAGATTATCGCCGAACAGATCATTCCTGAAGATCAGGGAGGATTTTGGATCCGCGAGATTGGCTTATTTGATCAGGACAACACGCTGATTGCTATCGCCAACTGCCCTGAAACCTATAAACCCCAGTTACAGGAAGGCAGCGGCCGCACTCAAACCGTACGTATGATTTTAGTGGTAAACAGCACTGACGCGGTAACGCTGAAAATTGATCCGTCTGTGGTACTGGCAACACGCAAATATGTCGATGATAAAGTCATTGAGGTTAAGGCGTATGCGGATGATCTGATGGCGAGGCATGTGGCGGCTGTGAATCCACATCCACAATACGATCTGCCCGTTGGCATTCCCCTTCCCTGGCCGATAGCAACACCACCAGCAGGATGGTTGAAATGTAATGGCGCGGCATTTGATAAGGCAAAGTATCCAAAACTCGCCGCTGTTTACCCACTGGGCTTGTTGCCTGATTTACGAGGCGAATTTATTCGTGGCTGGGACGATGGAAGGGGAGTTGATACAGGGCGAGCTATCTATGGCGCTCAGGGTGCAACCGGTATAAGAACCGCTGCGTTGGATTACTTCGGAGTCGATGAAACAACAATAGGAGGAACAATAGGGACTGCATTTGTTGCTGCCGATTCAGCTATTGCTGCACAGCCTACAGGAGCAAAAAGTCCTGCTAATAATGAACTTGCTTCTATTATGACGGACAACCGTATGTCAGCAGAACAGTTACCTGCCAGCCTTAAAGATCCTTATGGTATATGGATCACTATGCGCCCCCGTAATATCGCCTTTAATTATATTGTACGGGCAGCCTGATTATTATTTAAGCCACTGATTTTACTAACCTTTGCTAAAGGAGATAATATTTTATCTCCTTTTTTATTCCCCCCGCTGTTGTGCCACCGCCCCCACGCCCCTGAGGAAATGCGCTTTGTGTTGCGAACCGGCATCCTTGCTTCACCACCCACAACAGAGAGAGTCAACCTGATGGCTGATTATCATCACGGCGTACGTGTTGTTGAAATCAACGACGGCACCCGCGTTATTTCTACCGTTTCCACAGCAATTATCGGCATGGTTTGTACCGCAGAAGATGCGGATGCGACCGTTTTTCCTTTGAATACTCCGGTCCTGATCACTGATGTTCTGGCCGCCAGCGGTAAAGCAGGCACCAGCGGCACGTTGCGCGCAGCGCTTCTGGCGATTGCTGACCAGTGTAAACCGGTTACAGTCGTGGTGCGTGTTGCCACGGGCGAAGATGAGGCTGAGACCACCAGTAATATCATCGGCGGTTCTGATGCCAATGGCCGTTATACCGGCATGAAAGCGCTGCTTTCTGCTCAGGCTGAGCTTGGCGTTAAACCACGCATTCTCGGCGTTCCTGGTCTGGATAATCAGGCAGTCGCAACCGCGCTGGCAGGTGTTTGCCAGCAGCTTCGTGCCTTTGGTTATGTCGGCGTCTATGGCGCAAAAACCATTTCCGATGCGATTAAATACCGCGAGAACTTCAGTCAGCGCGAACTGATGCTGATCTGGCCGGACTTTATTAACTGGAATACCACCACCAGCCAGTCGGATATCGCTTATGCCACTGCTCGTGCTCTGGGCTTACGCGCCAAAATCGACCAGGAAACCGGCTGGCATAAAACGCTGTCAAACGTCGGCGTGAACGGTGTGACCGGCCTTTCAGCCAGCGTCTTCTGGGATTTGCAGGCGACCGGCACAGACGCCGATCTGCTGAACGAAGCCTGTGTCACCACGCTGGTTCGCAAAGACGGCTTCCGTTTCTGGGGCAACCGTACCTGCAGCGATGACACGTTGTTCCTGTTTGAAAACTACACCCGTACCGCGCAAGTGCTGGCCGATACCATGGCAGAAGCGCATATGTGGGCGGTCGATAAACCAATGACGCCCTCACTGGTTCGCGACATGATCGACGGCATCAAAGCCAAAATGCGCGAAATGAAATCAGCGGGTTACATCATTGACGGTGACTGCTGGTACGACGAAACCGCTAACACAGCGGAAACCCTGAAAGCCGGCAAACTGTATATCGATTACGACTACACCCCGGTTCCTCCACTGGAAGATCTGACCCTGCGCCAGCGTATCACCGACTCTTACCTGGTGAACTTTGCCGCGTCCATTAACAGCTAAGGAGACAATGACTCATGGCACTTCCTAAGAAATTGAAATACCTGAACCTGTTTAATGACGGGAACAGCTACCTCGGTCTGGTCTCTTCGCTGACGCTGCCGAAACTCACCCGCAAACTGCAAAACTATCGTGGCGGCGGCATGAGCGGTTCGGTCGCAGTGGACTTCGGTCTGGACGACGATGCGCTGACGCTGGAATGGTCCATCGGCGGTCTGGATGAGCTGGTTCTGCAGCAATGGGGCAGCACATCTGATATTCCACTGCGTTTTGCCGGTTCGCTGCAGCGTGACGACACCGGTGATGTTTCCGCGGTCGAAGTGATGATGCGCGGCCGTCACAAAGAGTTTGATTTCGGCGAGTACAAACAGGGTGAAGACACTGAAACCAAAGTCACCACCCAGTGTACGTATTTCAAACTGACCATCGATGGCAAAGAGCTGATTGAGATCGACACCGTCAATATGGTCGAAGTCGTCAACGGCGTTGACCGTCTGGCGGAACACCGTACCGCACTCGGCCTGTAATTCCCTCCCAAAGCCGGCAGCCATTGCCGGCTTCATTTCCCACTCAAGCAGGAAAACACATGAACCCGACTGACATTAATGACAACACCGTGATTCTTGACGTTCCGCTCAAACGCGGCGAAATGGAAATCACCGAAGTTCAGGTCACCAGACCCACTGCGGGCAGCTTACGCGGTATCGGTCTTGCGGCACTGGCGAACGCAGATGTGGACGCGCTGATCACCATTTTGCCGCGTATCACCTTTCCGAACCTGACCAAAGAAGAGTGCTCGCGCCTGGAGCTGCCGGATCTGATTGCGCTCGCAGGCAAGGTGATTGGTTTTTTATCGCCGAAACCGGTGGTGTAAGTATTGCGCCCCGCCTCACCGTGGATGACCTGATGGCAGATATCGCGGTGATATTTCACTGGCCGCCGTCTGAGATGGACGGCATGTCACTCACCGATCTGCTGAACTGGCGACATAAGGCACTGCAACGCAGCGGAGTAAAAACAGATGAGTAATCTCGAACAGTTACCTCATACGCTGGAAAAAATAAATCAGGATCTGGCCGCCTTCAGGGCCGAAACTGACAAGGTCAGAAACAACCTGCTGACACTGCCCGGGAAGACGTTATTCAGCGTCTTCTCAGAAGATATCACTGACGCTTCCCTCCAGTTTGAAAAGTCGCTTTTCGCCGCGGACAGCGAAACCGAAACGCAGGCATTTTCCGGTCTGCAAAAGGCAGTGGCCAGCCAGTCGGCAGAAAAGCTGCGCCAGCAACGCCCGATGCAAATGGAACAACGAGGGCTGGAAATCGGGCAGCAATATAAAAATCGTGAACTGAAAATTGACCAGTTAAAAAATATCAGCTCGTCTGCCTTTTCCTTTGCACAACCGAAACTGGCGCTGGCTCAAAACTTTCTTAAACCGGGCGCAGCTCTGGAAGCCGGACTGGAAGAAGTGCAGTCGGTTCTCGGTCTGAAAAATGGCGATCCGCATGTTGCCGCT
The DNA here is from genome assembly GCF_051851855.1 of Rahnella sp. ATs2. NCBI lineage: Bacteria > Pseudomonadati > Pseudomonadota > Gammaproteobacteria > Enterobacterales > Yersiniaceae > Rahnella > Rahnella sp. ATs2. The sequence continues at coordinate 22,338 of NZ_JBLYPL010000023.1, forward strand.
TTACGGCAGCAAAGTCTGTCGATGGCGGCAGCCGGTCATTCACCGGCGGAAGTGGTCGCTAAACAGCAGACACTCGCTAAAAACGGAATGAATGCCGATCAGGTTCTGGAACAAACACCGGCAGCACTGAATGGCACAACGCCTGCGGCACAGATGGCGGTGATTGTGAAAGGCGACAACCTTGACGGTGATATCACTAAGCTTTTTGCCACCTGGGACACTATCCGTATCAACCTTTTCGACGGGCAAACTGCCGCCCTGCGAGAACTGACGCAAACGGCCACCAGCTGGCTGGGCACGATCAATACCTGGATCACTGATAATCCGGTGCTGGTGAATTCCCTGCTCGGTCTGGCATTAGGCATCACGGGCATTGTCGGCGGAATGGGTGCGCTCGGCATGACCATCGCGCCGGTACTGAGCGGAATCAATATGCTGATGGCAGGTGCAGGACTGCTTGGAACCATTTTTACCGGCACCGGCGGCGTTATTGCCACCGCCTTTGCCGCCATCGGACTTCCGCTGCTGCCCGTGATCGCATTGATCGCCGGTATCGGTATCGCCGTAATGAAACTTTGGGAGCCGATCAGTGCGTTTGTTGGCGGAGTGATTGAAGGATTTAGCTCGGTAATGGGACCAATAACTGCTGCGTTTACACCTTTCAGAACCGCGCTGGGATGGATTACCGATTTGTTTGAACCGATAAAATTCAGTCAGGATACCCTGAGCGGCTTCACCAATATTGGCAAAGTGGTCGGGGAAGCAATTGCAGAGATTTTCGTCACGCTTAATAAAGCGGTTTCTCAAATAGGTGAAGTCTTCAGCTGGGCGAAAAAAGGTTGGGATGCGATTTTTGGCAATGACGATGCCGAAAGTCAGGGTATTCCGGCAGCGCCGGTGGAGAGCATTTCTCCGACGGGCGGCACGCTGAGCCTGTATCAGCCTGCTAAAACTTCCGTAGCGAATACCCTGACGGATAACCGGGCGACGACCGTGAACTTAAGCTTCACGGCCACACCGGAGACAGATCATAACCAGATCAGAACCTGGATTGAAGATTCAATAAACCAGCAGAAATGGAACGATACCAACAATCTTCTCAGCCAGTACAACAACGGAGGGATTTACTCATGATGATGTCGCTGGGTTTATTTGTATTTAAATTGAGCACGCTGCCTTATCAGAATACGTCCCGTCAGGTGAATTATGGCTGGGGCACGAACGCGCGTTTCGGACAGCGTCCCGTTTCGCAATTTCTCGGATTGGGTGAGGAAACGGTAAAAATTACCGGGCAATTATTGCCTGAAATGACCGGCGGTATGCGCTATTTACAGGTACTACAGAGCATGGCCGACTCCGGCCGTGCATGGCCGTTGATTGAAGGCAGCGGCACGATTTATGGCATGTATGTCATCAAAAATATTGCCAATGACAATGCTGAGTTTAATTCCAGCGGCCAGGCGCGAAGTATTAATTTTACGCTCAACCTGACCCGCGTCGATGGGTCGCAGGCCGCCATGTTCGGTGATTTGCTGACTCAGGCCGAAGGTTTGTATAACAAAGCCAGCTCAACCATCAGCAATTTCGCAAGCGGAGTCTGAACATGCTTACTGATCTTCAGTTACCCGTGGGGGCGCGCATCGCGCCAGTGTTCACCCTGGTGATAAAAAATAAGGTGCTGGAAGAAAACATCTCGGATCGGATCATCAGTCTATCCGTCACGGATAACAGCGGTTTTACCGCGGACACCTTGAATTTAACCTTCGACGACAGCGACGGACAATTACAGATGCCTGTTCGCGGTGCCGTTTTGCATCTGCATCTGGGATGGTCGAAACAGGCGCTTTATGACTGCGGCTATTTCACGGTAGATACCGTGGTTTATTCAGGTTCACCAGACAGAATCGTAGTCACTGCCCGCAGCGCAGATTTCCGCGGTTCGTTTACCACCAAACTCAGCCAGTCTTATGACGATTACACGCTGGGCGCCATTGTGCGCATCATATCGAGCCGAAATAAATTGGATCTGCCGGTTATCCCTCAGGAACTCGATAGCATTAAGATCCCACATATCGACCAGACAGCTGAGACTGACAGCTACTTCATCACCCGTCTGGCACAAAGCTATGGTGCGCAGGTGACTGTCAAAAACGGCGCAATCTTGTTTTTTAAAGCTGGCACCGGCAGGACTGCTTCCGGGCAGACTATTCCCTGGAAAACAATTGTCCGCAGTGATGGCGATAATCACAACTATCAGATGATGGACAAGAAGGCTTACACAGGCGTGAAGGCACAGTGGCACGATCTCCAAAAGGCGACCACCAGCAATGTGGCGTTGAAAAACTCAGGAGAAAAGAGTTATACCGCAGGCTCAGGCGATAATATTCTGCAACTGTCTAAAATCTTTCCTGATGAAGAGACCGCAAGGCGCGCAGCAGATGCCGTGTTTTATCAGATTCAGAATGATTCTGCGTCTTTCAGCATACGGCTGGCATTGGGACGCGCCGATCTCAGCGCACAAACGCCGGTGAATGTGCAGGGATTTAAAGACGTGATCGACAGCCAGAACTGGGTGATTGATTCTGCTGTACACGAGATGAATGAGAAAGGGTTCACGACCACATTAAACCTGAAACCGTATGTTGCAGATATCACTTACCTATCTTCAATATCATAATCACGACTTGCTTTTGCAAGGTTCAGGTTTCATAATGACTCCATTGCTTACCTGTCATGCCGGAGGTTTTTATGATGCATTGCCCGCTTTGTGGAAAAGTAGCCCATACACGTTCAAGCCGTTATCTGAGTGAATCAACGAAAGAACGCTATCATCAGTGTCAGAATATCGAATGCAGCTGCACCTTTGCCACGCACGAATCGGTCGCCCGGGTTATCTCAAAACCCGGTACCCAGCCATCCGCTGCATAGTTATTTTGCAGGCACGGATGCAAAAAAAAGGGGTTAGCCGATGGCTAACCCCTTGTTCTATATTAACTAGTAGATGTCGCGTTAGCGATACCTTAGCCCAGACGTTCTTTGATACGTGCAGACTTACCAGTACGCTCACGCAGGTAGTACAGTTTAGCTTTACGAACGGCACCACGACGTTTAACAGTAATGCTGTCGATTACTGGGGAGTGAGTCTGGAATACACGCTCAACACCTTCGCCGTTAGAAATTTTGCGAACAGTGAATGCAGAGTGCAGACCGCGGTTACGAATAGCGATAACCACGCCCTCGAATGCCTGCAGACGCTTTTTAGAACCTTCAACGACCCATACCTTAATTTCCAGGGAATCACCTGGACGGAAAGCAGGTACGTCTTGCTTCATCTGCTCTTGTTCGATTTGCTTAATGATATTGCTCATAATATGTCTCTTACCCTAGGTAAACTGATATATCGGGACGGCCTCGCGTTACGCTTTGGCGTTCCCTTCATAGTTTTGTTGACTGAGCCGATGTTCCTTTTGGAACTCTCTCAGCAACACCTCTTGCTCGTCAGTCAGAGCTAGGTTTTCCAGAAGTTCAGGTCTTCTAAGCCAGGTTCGACCCAGCGACTGTTTCAGGCGCCAGCGACGTATATCTGCGTGGTTTCCCGACAGTAAAACCGGCGGTACCTCCATGCCTTCCAGCACTTCAGGGCGGGTATAGTGGGGGCAATCCAACAATCCGTCAGCGAAAGAATCTTCTTCTGCTGAAGCCTGACGACCCAGAACGCCCGGTATAAAGCGGGATACTGAATCAATCAGAGTCATTGCGGGTAACTCTCCACCGCTGAGAACATAATCGCCAATTGACCATTCTTCATCAATTTCGGTTTTGATTATGCGCTCATCAATCCCTTCATAACGGCCACAAACCAGAATGATTTTCTGATGAGCCGCCAGTTCGCAAACACCGGTTTGATCCAGTTTGCGACCCTGAGGTGAAAGATAAATCACTTTCACACCTTCGCCTGCCGCTGCTTTTGCTGCATGAATCGCTTCCCGTAAGGGTTGCACCATCATCAGCATTCCGGGACCACCGCCGTAAGGGCGCTCATCCACGGTACGATGTCGATCGTATGCGAAGTCACGAGGACTCCAGCAATTTACGCTCAACAGGCCATTCTTAACTGCCCGGCCAGTTACCCCGTAATCCGTAATTGCGCGGAACATTTCAGGAAACAGGCTAATTATACCGATCCACATAGCCTACCCCTTCCAAATGTTTGACCGCTCAACCAGACCTTGTTTACGTGTATAAACACTACGGAGGTCAAAAACCAGGATCCCAATCTACTTCAACAGTGCGAGTAGCGAGATCGACTTTCTTGATAACCTGCCCATCGAGGAACGGAATCAACCGCTCCTTGAGTCCGAAGGCATCTTTCAGGTTGGCTTTAACTACCATCACATCGTTAGAACCGGTTTCCATCATATCGATGATTTTGCCCAGTTCGTAACCGGAAGTTGTCACTACCTGGCAACCAAAAAGGTCTTTCCAGTAGTAGTCACCGTCTTCCAGTGGAGGCAGTTGCTTTGAATCGACGACAATTTCGCAATTGGTCAGAAGATTCGCTGCATCCCGGTCATCAACGCCTTTGACTTTGATGATCAGGTCCTGAGTGTGGCGTTTCCAGCCTTCCAGCTCGACAACTTGCCACTTACCGGCACGCTGGATAAACCAAGGCTGGTAATCGAAGATGCTTTCAGCGTCTTCGGTGGATGAAAACACTCTGAGCCAACCACGAATGCCGTATGTTGAACCCATTTTGCCGAGTACTAACGGCTCAGCGGGTACCACTGGATTGGATTGCTTGCTCATTGCCACCACCGCGACAGATTAAGCTGCTTTCTTAGCGTCTTTGATCAGCGCAGAAACGCGATCAGAAACGGTTGCACCCAGATCTACCCAATGGGCAACACGATCCAGGTCCAGACGCAGAGCTTCAGCCTGGCCAGAAGCCAATGGGTTGAAGAAACCTACGCGTTCGATGAAACGACCGTCACGAGCGTTGCGGCTGTCGGTCACTACTACTTGATAAAACGGACGCTTTTTTGCGCCGCCACGTGCTAAACGAATTGTTACCATAACATCCTCTTTAGTTAATAAAACAACCAGACCCCATCGGGGAACGGGGTCTGGTTGCAATATAAAAAGCCCGAAAATTTTACTCATTTTGGCGCAAAAAGCAATCTAAAGCGTAGATAGCCTAGCCCGCAATTTGCATGAGCCGCCTATGTGGCTGATATATAGACAGTGATGTCGATTAACGGCCCGGGAAACCTGGTGGCATCATACCCTTCATGCCACGCATCATTTTCGCCATGCCGCCATTCTTCATTTTCTTCATCATGCGCTGCATATCGTCGAACTGCTTCAGTAAGCGGTTGACGTCCTGCACCTGCATGCCGGAACCCACCGCGATGCGGCGTTTACGGGAACCTTTAATAATTTCTGGCTTGGCGCGCTCTTTGTGCGTCATCGAGTTGATGATCGCTTCCATGCGCACCAGCACTTTGTCATCCATCTGGGATTTGACGTTATCCGGCAACTGACCGACACCCGGCAGTTTGCTCATCATACTCGCCATGCCGCCCATATTACGCATTTGCTTGAGCTGCTCGAGGAAATCGGTCAGGTCAAAGCCGTCGCCTTTCTTGAGTTTGCTGGCCAGCTTTTCAGCCTGCGCACGGTCAACTTTGCTCTCAATGTCTTCGATAAGAGAGAGAACGTCGCCCATACCCAGAATACGCGAAGCGATACGATCCGGATGGAACGGCTCCAGAGCATCGGTTTTTTCACCCATACCCAGGAATTTGATCGGTTTGCCGGTGATGTGACGAATCGACAGTGCAGCACCGCCACGCGCATCACCGTCGACTTTGGTCAGGATAACACCGGTGAGCGGCAGCGCTTCATTAAACGCTTTCGCGGTATTCGCGGCATCCTGACCGGTCATGGCATCGACAACAAACAGCGTTTCAACCGGATTAATCGCGGCGTGAACCTGTTTGATTTCGTCCATCATCGCTTCGTCGACGTGTAAACGGCCGGCGGTATCGACAATCAGAACGTCGTAGAATTTCAGTTTGGCCTGTTGCAGGGCGCGGGTGACGATATCAACCGGCTTTTCCTGCGCATCAGACGCAAAGAAATCCACTTCAACTTGTTGTGCCAGGGTTTCCAGCTGTTTGATCGCCGCAGGGCGATAAACGTCGGCAGACACCACCAGTACTTTTTTCTTTTTCTTCTCTTTCAGGAATTTCGCCAGTTTACCGACGCTGGTGGTTTTACCGGCACCTTGTAAACCCGCCATCAGAACCACAGCCGGCGGCTGCGCCGCTAAGTTAAGCTCGGTGTTCGCCTCGCCCATCGCGGTTTCCAGCTCTTTCTGGACAATTTTGACGAATTCCTGACCCGGTGTGAGGCTCTTATTGACCTCAACGCCAACGGCGCTCTCTTTCACCCGGTTGATGAAGTCGCGAACCACCGGCAGCGCAACGTCCGCTTCCAGTAATGCCATACGCACTTCACGTAATGTTTCTTTAATATTTTCTTCGGTCAGCCGCCCGCGGCCGCTGATATTGCGCAGTGTGCGCGACAATCGATCGCTTAAATTCTCAAACATCGTCTCTTGCTCAACGTTATGACAGGCCGCTTTTGCGACGTAATTGCGGGATTATAACACGAAGCGCGGACGATCTCTGCTTTGGCATCTCAGATAGGTTGGAGCGTGACGCCGGTAACGTTATACTGCGGTTCTCATTCACTTTTCGATGCTACTGAAACGCTATGTCAGTTTTTGCTCTCGTCGCCATGTTGGCCTATCTGCTCAGCCTTGCACTGATCATTCCGAGCATCATCCGGAAGAACAGCGCATACCGGCGTTTAGCACTGATTTCTGTTGTGGTAGCGCTTGTCTGCCACGCGGTGGCATTGCAGCAGCGTATTTTCGATGTCAGCACCGGCCAGAATCTCAGCCTGGTGAACATCGGCTCTGTGGTCAGCTTAATCATCGGCACGGTGATGACCATCGTGGCATCACGCAACCGCGGCTGGTTTGTGTTACCGATTGTTTACAGCTTCTCGCTGATCAATCTGGCATTCGTCACCTTTCTTCCGGGCGAATTCATCACGCATCTGGAAGAAAGCAAAGGCTTACTGGTGCACATCGGTCTGGCGCTGTTCTCTTATGCTACGTTGATGATCGCCGCACTTTACGCGTTGCAACTGGCGTGGCTGGATTACCAGCTGAAGAATAAACGCCTGACGTTTACAGCCGACATGCCGCCGCTGATGAGCATCGAGCGTAAGCTGTTTCACATCACCCAGATTGGCGTGATCTTACTGACGCTGACGCTGTGCACCGGATTGCTGTACCTGAACAACCTGTTCAGCCCGGAAAATATCGACAAGGCCGTCTTATCGATACTGGCATGGTTCGTTTATATCGTCCTGTTATGGGGCCATTATCACGAAGGCTGGCGTGGCCGCCGCGTGGTATGGTTCAGCATGGCAGGCGCCATCCTGCTTACTCTTGCCTATTTCGGCAGCCGCCTGATCCAGCAAATCATGGTTCATTAATTAAAAGGAATACCCGTTGGAGCACGTCTCGACAACAACCCTGATCATCACATTGATCATCATGGTGGTGGTTTCGGCTTATTTTTCAGCCTCCGAAACCGGTATGATGACACTCAACCGTTACCGGTTACGTCACCTGGCCAAACAGGGTAACCGCGGGGCACGCCGCGTCGAAAAGCTGTTAAAACGCCCGGACCAGCTGATAAGCCTCGTGCTCATCGGCAACAACCTGGTCAACATCCTTGCTTCCGCTCTGGCAACAATTGTGGGCATTCGTCTTTACGGTGATGCCGGTGTGGCGATTGCCACCGGTGTGCTGACGTTTGTCGTCCTGCTGTTTGCTGAAGTGCTGCCAAAAACATTTGCCGCGCTAAATCCTGAACGCATCGCGTTCCCGAGCAGCATTTTGTTGCGTCCGCTGCAAAAAATCATGATGCCACTGGTGTGGATCCTCAACAGCCTCTCGCGTTTGCTGATGAGAATGTGCGGCATCAAAACCACCACCAGCCTCAGCGATGCGGTGAGTAAAGAAGAGCTGCGAACCATCGTTAACGAATCACGCTCGAACATCTCCCGTCGCAATCAGGACATGCTGCTTTCCGTGCTGGATCTGGAAAAAGTGACGGTGGACGACATTATGGTGCCGCGCAATGAAATCGTCGGTATTGATATCAACGACGACTGGAAGTCGATCATCCGCCAGCTGACGCACTCGCCGCATGGCCGCATCGTGCTTTATCGTGATTCACTCGACGATGCGATTGGTATGCTGCGCCTGCGTGAAGCCTATCGTCTGATGACCGAGAAAAAAGAGTTCACCAAAGAAAACCTGCTGCGTGCCGCCGACGAAATTTATTACATCCCGGAAGGCACGCCGCTGAACATTCAGTTAGTGAAATTCCAGCGCAACAAAAAGAAAGTGGGCATCGTGGTGGATGAATACGGTGATATTCAGGGGCTGGTTACCGTCGAAGATATCCTCGAAGAGATCGTCGGTGACTTCACCACGTCTATGTCACCCACGCTTGCCGAAGAAGTCACGCCGCAAAGCGACGGTTCTGTGTTGATTGAAGGCAGTGCGAACGTCCGTGAGCTGAACAAAGCCTTTAACTGGCATCTCCCGGAAGACGGCCCCCGCACCATCAACGGCATGCTGCTGGAAGTACTGGAAGAAATTCCTAATATCGGTACCAGTTTGCGCATTGAAGACTATGAGGTTGAGGTTCTTGATGTGCAGGACAATATGATCAAACAGGTGCAGGTTCGTCCGTTACAGCCGCTGAAAAACACTGTAAACCAGCACTAACCTTCTGAAGTTCAGGCATAAAAAAAGACGCGAACATCGCGTCTTTTTTGTCTTTGGAACACATCAAAACTAGATGTGCAGCTCGGACAGTTTTTCTTTCGGCAGAGCCAGTTCGTCGTTATGGTTTACCACAACGTCATGGTCGAGAATGTGCTGCGCGATTTCCTGTGCTTCTTTCAGGGAATGCATCTCGAAAGTACCGCACTGATATTCATTCAGCTCAGGGATCTGACGCTGTTCTTTTACCTTCAGAACATCCGCCATCGCCGCTTTCCAGGCATCCGCCACGCGTTGCTCTTCTGGCACACCGATCAGGCTCATGTAGAAACCTGTGCGGCAACCCATCGGAGAAATATCGATGATCTCAACACCGCTACCGTTCAGGTGGTTACGCATGAACCCTGCAAACAGGTGCTCAAGAGTATGAATACCACGCTCTGGCATCACTTCAAGGTTCGGGCGGCAGAAGCGCAGATCGAACACAGTAATGGTATCGCCGTGCGGGGTATGCATGGTTTTTGCGACGCGAACAGCAGGTGCTGCCATACGGGTATGGTCTACGGTAAAGCTATCCAACAGTGGCATATCGTCACCTCTCCTAAATAAATTAATTTTTTTTACGAACTCAGGAAACCTTTTCCCAGCATGCGGGTCTTAATTAGTGAAAGACGCGCATTTGTTATCATCATCCCTGTAAACAGAGATGTTTATTTGGCCACATTAATTGTGGCCTTTTTCTTTTCTACTCAACGCTACTGCCTGCATTCGCAGCCAGGTATTCTTCAAAGCTTAGCTTATCCGCCGCTTCCAGTGCGCGCTGACGCTGCCATGAACCGTCCTGCTCAGCCATTAATGCGCTGGCATCTAATACTTCCAGCGGCTCACTGACCAGCATCTGACGATACTTCTCCGCCAGTTCCAGCCCGAGATTACCGACGCCCTGCTGTTTCAGCTCTTTCAGGATACGTGCCGAGTAAGTCAGCTCAGGATCATCAAACGCAGCAACCAGCTCTTTGCAGACGTCCTGATAAAGGGTATCGCCGTTCTGGTTATCCATGACCTGAGCCACACGATTCAAATCAGCAAATAACTCATTACCCACTTTAGCTAACGGCTGGCGTTCATCGTGACACCCCATACCGATCGTCTGACCCGGTTTGCGCCCTTCCAGGATCACCCGGTTCCAGTTCTTACGCGTACAGAGCAGCTCATCGCTGTTCATTTCCGGGGCATCGGCTAACGCACACCATACCAAAAACAGATCCAGGAAACGCGCCTGAGTGGCATCAATACCCACCGGAGAGAACGGATTGACATCCAGCGAACGGACCTCAATGTATTCGATCCCGCTGCGCATCAGGGCATCAGAAGGTGTTTCACCGGATTTGGTGACACGCTTAGGACGAATTGGCGCATAAAGTTCGTTCTCAATCTGTAACACATTGGTGTTCAGTTGCAGATATTTCCCGTCCTTCTGCACACCCATTTCCGCATATTCAGCAGACGGGGTACGAATCGCTTTCTTCACACCCTGAACGTAGGTGGTCAGGTCATTGAAGGTAATGCCCAGATTGCTTTGTGATTTATTGGTGTAACCCAAATCACTCAGACGCAACGATGTCGCATACGGCAGATAGCACAATCCCGCTTCGGTATATTCAAACGGCAAATCTGTTTCACGCCCTTTCAGGAATGAAGAACAGATCGCAGGCGACGCACCGAACAGATAAGGGATCACCCAGCCAAAGCGATAATAATTGCGGATGAGTTTGAAATAACCCGCAGAAATTGCTTCTTTACCGCTTTCAGCATCTGTCACGCCCAGCTTTTCCTGCCAGAAACTCAGCGGCAGCGAGAAGTTGTAATGGATGCCGGAAATTACCTGCATCAGCGCGCCATAACGGTTTTTCAGGCCTTCACGATAAAGCGTTTTAAAGCGCCCGGCGTTAGATGAACCGTACTGCGCCAGCTCGATATCCTGTCCGGACTCGATAAAGCACGGCATGCTGAATGGCCACATGCGCTCGTCGCCGAGCTCACGGGCTACGTGACGATGAATGTCACGCAGGAACGCCATCAGATGTTCGATGTTGTCATCGACGGGCGTAATAAATTCTAATAAGGCTTCAGCAAAGTCGGTGGTAATCCAGCGATGCGTCAGTGCCGCACCTAAAGATTCCGGGTGGCCGGTTGTCGCTAATGAACCATCGGGATTGACCCGCAACGTTTCACGCTCAATACCGCGACGAATACCTTTTAATGCCTGAGGGTGGGCTTCCAGCCAGGAAAGCGCCTGAGATACATCCGGGATCAAATTGACCTCCCGCTCGGTGAAACCATTAATTTGCAAGCATACTGAGTCTGCATAGATGTGACCATAATTGATAGCTGATGCCAATCTAACCGAACCATGAGAGCCCCTGCAGCGTCACAACCGTCAAAAGGATGTAACGCACCGCTTTTCCAATAAGCATGAAAAAAACCACAGACCCCCACGGCATTCGCAGCCAACCTGCTAACACGCATAACACATCACCTATCACCGGTAACCAGCTCAGCAATAAAGCTGCCGGTCCAAAGCGCTTTAACCAACCCTGTGCAACGTGGAGCCCACGCTGAGGTTTAAGCTGTGGCAGAAAGCGTCCGATGATGATGTTGGTTATGCCACCTAAGGTATTGCCAACAGTTGCAGACAAAACCAGTGCCGCTGGCATTGCGCTGCCAGCTGACAATAAAGCCGCTAATAAAACTTCTGAATTTCCGGGCAAAAGTGTGGCACTTAAAAAGCTGCTGCCGAATAAGGAAGCCAGCGCCACGGCGCTGCTCACAGCGTGCGCACGTCCACAAAAGCCATATTGGCGCGTTTCGCCGCCTCAATACCGAAATCTGCATCTTCAAACACAACGCATTTTTCGGGAGGTACGCCGATTAACTCAGCGCAACGCAAAAAAGTGTCAGGCGCAGGTTTGTGGTTCTGCACGTCATTGGCGCCCACTATCGCATCGAAGCAATCACGCAGGCCTAAATGTCGCAACAGAGCATCCGCCATCCAGTGCTCACTGCCCGTCCCTACCGCCATTGGCCGGCGACCATGATAGGCCTTCACGACATCAATCAGTGGCAAAGGACGGACGGTATCCAGCAACATTTCCTGAACCGCTGCCGTTTTCTCAGCCGCCAGAAGATGGGGATCCATCTCAACGTTATTACTGTCGATCACAAACTTCGCGATGCGCCAGGTCGGAGAACCATTCAGAGCAACCATGGATTCGACATCATACTGCATGCTGTATTTGGTCAATACCTGATGCCATGCCTTACGGTGCGTCGGTTCGGTATCCAATATGGTGCCATCCATATCAAATATTAGCCCTTCGTATCGATCGTACATCGAAAGCTCCATGATCACGAAAAAACAGGAAAACTACTTTATCGCAAAGTCTTTCGAAAGTCGCATTTTGTGCACACCTACAGCACATCCGAACACGTAGGAAAGGTCAGGGAAATGAAAAGGAAGAGATGAAAACAGAGGTGAAAACCGGAAAGCAAAAAACCCGCCGAAGCGGGTTTCTCTGACATGCCGGAGGACTCTATATGAAAGCCGTCGCTGCAACATGTCTGGAATATGGTGCACCCAGGAAGATTCGAACTTCCGACCGCTCGGTTCGTAGCCGAGTACTCTATCCAGCTGAGCTATGGGTGCATTGGGGGTCGTGCTGAGTTTTTTTCGGAAAATACTAAGAGAAAGAATGGTGCACCCAGGAAGATTCGAACTTCCGACCGCTCGGTTCGTAGCCGAGTACTCTATCCAGCTGAGCTATGGGTGCATTTTGATTCTTACTGCAGATTTACCTGACCATTTTTCCGTACTACATCGGCTTTCGCCTTTGCCCGTCACGCTCATTTGATTGCAAATCAACATACGTTCAGGAAAGTATGGTGCACCCAGGAAGATTCGAACTTCCGACCGCTCGGTTCGTAGCCGAGTACTCTATCCAGCTGAGCTATGGGTGCATTTTAAATGGCGGTGAGGCGGGGATTCGAACCCCGGATGCAGCTTTTGACCGCATACTCCCTTAGCAGGGGAGCGCCTTCAGCCTCTCGGCCACCTCACCATACGCCTCTTGCGAGTGTGCTGACTAACTTTGTTTAAGCTCATCGGCACTGCGTGGCGCACATATTACTTTCTGGCCCTTATAAGTCAAACCCTTTTTTGATAACAATCACCCGTTTGGACATTTCACGCGCAACCTGCGCAGTTTGAAGACAAAAACAGGGTGTAAACGCAGAAAAAACGTCTTCATTTTCTGGAATAGTCGTTCTTGGATACATCACGGAGAGAAATGAAAAAACGAAAAAAGCAGGAAATTAAGGGAAAGAAAATCGAAAAAGCGGACAAAAGAGGTTCAGCGCCTCGCCATTAGCGAGACGCCTCGTAAATCAGTAACTCGTCTGCTGCGACTTTTCAGCCTGAATGCGCTGATAAATCTCTTCACGGTGAACAGAGACCTCTTTTGGCGCATTCACACCAATGCGCACCTGATTACCTTTAACACCTAAAACGGTAACAGTAACCTCATCGCCAATCATGAGGGTTTCACCAACTCGGCGAGTTAGAATAAGCATTCTTTGCTCCTTGAATAATTAAAAGAGTCGGGTCTCTCAGTTTCCCGGCCATTATCGATCATAAGCGGGTAAAACGTAAGCCATGACCCCTACATTAAATGTAAGCAGCCTGCAACTTCAGCCATGAGTACTTTAAGTTTAGCCGATATCGTCATTGTCGCGACTTTAATCGCGAAGCTCACACCGCCATTAAGACTGAAAACGCCATACAGCACAATAGATTATGGCGTTTTCAGGGTTAGCTATTTATTTCTTCTTACAGCTTAGCTTCAACCCAGGCTTCAACAGTCGCCAGAGCAGCAGGCAGTGCCTGCACGTCGCTGCCACCTGCCTGCGCCATATCAGGACGACCACCGCCCTTGCCACCGACCTGCTGTGCTACAGAAGCAATCAGCTCACCGGCTTTAACACGATCAGTCAGATCTTTCGTGACACCGGCAATCAGACTGACTTTATCGTCAGCGATGGTTGCCAGAACAATAATCACAGAACCCAGCTGATTTTTCAGGTCATCAACCATCGTACGCAGAATTTTAGGCTCTACGTTATCCAGCTGACGAACCAGCAGCTTAACGCCTTTCACTTCTTTGGTCTGGCTGGAAAGTGAAGCACTTTCCTGCGCAGCTTGCTGACCTTTCACCTGCTGAAGCTCTTTTTCCAGCACACGTGAACGCTCAATCAGGGTACGGATTTTATCGGTAATGCTGTTCACATCACCTTTTACCAGATGCGCGACATCCTGCAGCAAATCGCTTTGCTGATGCAGGGCATTAATCGCGTTTTCGCCGGTGATCCCTTCGATACGACGGATACCTGCCGCTGTGCCCGATTCACTCTGAATGCGGAACAGACCGATATCGCCGGTACGGCTGGCGTGAGTACCACCACACAGTTCGGTGGAGAAATCGCCCATGGTCAGAACACGAACGCTGTCTTCGTATTTCTCACCAAACAGCGCCATTGCACCTTTTTCTTTCGCCTCTTCCAGATCCATGATGGTGGTCTGGATTGGCAGGTTACGACGGATCTGAGCATTCACCAGATCTTCGACCTGACGGATCTCTTCTGGTTTCATCGCTTCAAAATGTGAGAAGTCAAAACGCAGATAGTTATCGTTGACCAGAGAACCTTTCTGAGCAACGTGCTTGCCCAGCACCTGACGCAGCGCAGCGTGCAGCAAGTGCGTCGCAGAGTGGTTCAGACGGATACGGTCGCGGCGTGCCATATCAACTTCAGCTTCAACGCTGTCGCCAACGCTCAGCTTACCGCTATTCAGGGAACCCTGATGACCAATCGCTTTGCCGTATTTCTGGGTATCAGACACAGAGAACACGCCTGCTGCCGTTTTCAGGATGCCTTTATCGCCAACCTGACCACCGGATTCACCGTAGAACGGTGTGTCATCCAGAACGACAATTGCATTAACGCCCGCCTGGATCTCATTCACTGGCTGACCTTCAACAAACAGCGCCACCACTTTTGAATGGCGTTGCAGATGTTCGTAGCCGGAGAACTGCGTCACGCCATCAACACGAACCATGCTGTTGTAGTCAGCGCTGAAACCGCTGGACTCACGCGCACGACGACGCTGAACTTCCATTGCTTTCTCAAAACCAGCTTCGTCCACTTTCAGATTGCGTTCACGGCAAACGTCAGCGGTCAGATCCAGCGGGAAACCAAAGGTGTCATACAGACGGAAAGCAATTTCGCCATCCAGAGTGTCGCCTTTCAGAGCGGACAATTCTTCGTCCAGCAACGCCAGACCGCGCTCCAGAGTACGGGCAAACTGCTCTTCTTCAGTTTTCAGCAGTTGCTCAACCATCGCCTGCTGTTCTTTCAGTTCTGTTGCAGCCGGGCCCATCACTTCAATCAGCGGAGCAACCAGTTTGTAGAAGAAGGTGTCTTTCGCGCCCAGCATGTTGCCGTGGCGGATCGCGCGACGAATGATGCGGCGCAGCACATAGCCACGGTTTTCATTCGATGGGATCACGCCGTCTGCAATCAGGAATGCGCAGGAACGGATGTGGTCGGCGATAACACGCAGGGATTTGTTGGTCAGATCGGTCGCACCCGTGACTTCAGCCACCGCAGCGATCAGTTTCTGGAACAGGTCGATGTCGTAGTTGGAGTTCACATGCTGCATCACCGCAGTGATACGCTCCAGTCCCATCCCGGTATCTACGGACGGTTTTGGCAATGGCAGCATGGTACCGTCAGCCTGACGGTTGAACTGCATGAACACCAGGTTCCAGATTTCGATGTAACGGTCGCCATCTTCTTCAGCAGAACCCGGAGGGCCGCCCCAGATGTGATCGCCATGATCGTAGAAAATCTCAGTACAAGGGCCGCAAGGACCGGTATCGCCCATCTGCCAGAAGTTGTCAGAAGCGAATGCACCGCCTTTATTATCGCCAATGCGGATAATACGTTCTTTCGGAACGCCGACTTCTTTTTCCCAGATCTCAAACGCTTCGTCATCCGTCTCATAGACAGTGACCCACAGCTTTTCTTTCGGCAGATTGAACCAGTTTTCGCCGGTCAGTAATTCCCAGGCGTAGCTGATGGCTTCATGCTTGAAGTAATCACCGAAGCTGAAGTTGCCCAGCATTTCGAAGAAAGTGTGATGGCGTGCGGTGTAACCGACGTTTTCGAGGTCATTGTGTTTACCGCCTGCGCGGACACAACGCTGGGACGTGGTGGCGCGGTTGTAATCGCGCTTATCCAGACCGAGGAAAACGTCTTTAAATTGGTTCATCCCGGCATTGGTAAACAACAGTGTCGGATCGTTTGTCGGGACAAGCGAACTGCTTGAAACAATGTTGTGTCCCTTACTATGGAAGAAATCGAGAAACGCTTGACGGATCTCAGCGGTGCTCTTGCTCATAAATATCCCGGAATCATGCTGGAAGAACGGCTCTTGAGCCGGATAACGCTGCATATGGCAGCAATCTGTACAGCTCACGAACGAAAAAGTGCGGATAAGATAAAATTTCTGCGCGGGGAAGTAAAATACCGTATGCGGTCAATCGTCAAAATCGCGATAAATAGACTGTATTTCTTCCTGAAAGAAGCCCCGATAGAGCAAATAACGCAGAACTTTTGATTTTTCTTTCCAGTCAGTCGGTAAATTTTCGCCAAACTTTCTGACCGCCAAATCTCGTGCCAGCGCGCACCAGTCGACGTCTGTGTTTTCCAGTGCGACTGTGATGATTTCTTTATCGACACCTTTTTGCAGTAATTCCGAACGAATGCGCTGCGCACCGTAACCTTTATGACTGCGACCCGAAATATAGCGACTGGCAAATTTGGCATCATCAAGCCACTGATGTTGATAACAGTAGTCGATCACCGCCTGTACATGTTCTTCCGGAATCTCTTCCGGCACCGGCCGCGGCTCTGGTTTGGCTCTCACCGCCTCTTCTTCGGCGAACTCATTTTGAGCTGGCTTTTTACGCGAAGCCCAGCTGCTTTTCTTATTCTGAGGCTTAACAAAAGGCATCGGAGGAATGAGTAACTTGCGGCGTAATTCTGTTTCGCCATGGTCGCGCTGAGCAAGCAGACGCATTGCGCGGTTTATCAGTGTATTGATTTTCGCTGCATCGCCATCTTTTTTGGGCGGCTCAAACAGTGTTGACTCGCTGTTTTGCGCCACCTCTTCCAGCAGCTTTTTCAGGTCAATGACGTTCTCATTCACGATTTTTTTATCAGGTATGTTTTCATCGGACATAAGGTTTTCCCCTTATATGCAAAATGCCAGTCTGGAAACCAGACTGGCATTTTAGCGACGTTTGAAAGTTACGGACAAAGTCCCCTGCCCTTCAAATGTCTTTGTCAGACAACCGCGAAATTAAAACTCTTCGCTGGTTTCCATGTTGTCGTCAGCGACTTCGGCCGTGGTTGCTGCGCTCAGTTCACCCGTGCCGCTCAGCAGCATGTCACGCAGTTTTTTATCCAGTTCAGCAGCCACTTTCGGATTTTCTTTCAGGTAGTTGCAGGAGTTCGCTTTACCCTGACCAATCTTCTCGCCGTTGTAGCTGTACCATGCACCAGCTTTCTCGATCAGTTTGTGCTTAACGCCCAGGTCGATCAGTTCGCCGTTGATGTTGATACCTTCGCCATACATGATCTGGAATTCGGCTTGTTTAAATGGCGCAGCGATTTTGTTCTTCACCACTTTCACACGCGTTTCGCTACCGACAACCACATCACCTTCTTTGATCGCGCCGATACGACGGATATCCAGACGCACAGAGGCGTAGAATTTCAGCGCGTTACCGCCGGTGGTGGTTTCCGGGTTACCGAACATCACACCAATTTTCATACGGATCTGGTTGATGAAGATAAGTAGTGTGTTGGCGTTTTTCAGGTTACCGGCCAGCTTACGCATCGCCTGGCTCATCATACGTGCCGCGAGGCCCATGTGAGAGTCACCAATTTCGCCTTCGATTTCTGCTTTCGGTGTCAGTGCAGCCACGGAGTCGACGATGATCACGTCAACAGCGCCTGAACGGGTCAGCGCGTCACAGATTTCCAGAGCCTGTTCGCCAGTATCTGGCTGAGAACACAGCAGGTTATCAATATCTACGCCCAGTTTTTTAGCGTAGATCGGGTCCAGTGCGTGCTCTGCATCGATGAACGCACAGGTTTTGCCTTCGCGCTGTGCTGCTGCGATAACTTGCAAAGTCAGCGTGGTTTTACCGGAAGATTCTGGTCCGTAAATTTCAACGATACGGCCCATTGGCAAGCCGCCGGCACCTAACGCGATATCCAGAGACAAAGAGCCGGTAGAGATCGTTTCTACGTCCATGGAGCGATCTTCACCCAGACGCATGATGGAGCCTTTACCGAATTGCTTTTCAATCTGGCCCAGTGCTGCAGCTAACGCTTTTTGCTTGTTCTCATCAATAGCCATTTTTACTCCTCGTCTGATGCAGGGGAACATCCCGCCCGCATCACTGAATATAATTTATGTACAGGTAATTGGCAGTAATTATACTGTATGCTCATACAGTATCAAGCCTAATTTTTAATAAACTCACGCAATGCAGTTTGTAGCGAAAAAACAGCAGCTTGCAAACGCACCGCTTCGCGATCGCCGGAAAACTGCTGTTTAGCCGTCAGAACCCGCCCGTCTTTTCCGGCAAATCCGAACCAGACCGTGCCGACAGGTTTTTCTGCAGAACCGCCATCAGGTCCGGCAATACCGCTGACCGAAACGGCCACATCTGCGCCCGCGGCGTGCAATACGCCCTGCGCCATTTCATGCACCACCTGCTCACTCACCGCGCCATATTGCTCCAGCGTGCTTTCAGACACGCCCAGCAATTCATGTTTGGCCGCATTACTGTAAGTGACAAATCCGCGATCAAACCAGGCGGAGCTTCCGGCGATGTCAGTAATCGCCTTGGCAATCAGGCCGCCGGTGCAGGATTCCGCACAGGTAATCCACCATCCCCTGGCTTTCAGCGCCGCCCCGATTTCCACACTCAGTTCATGTAAACGTTTTTCGTCCATATCCCCTCCCGGCGGGACATCTGAAACTACCCCGATGTTAGCATTTCTCTTCCGGTCTGCGAGTCCCGTTGAAGCAATTTGCGCGATGTATTCAGAACAGGAGTGAAAACAAAAAAAGAAGGGCCACGATCTGCGGCCCTCATGAGAGTTGAACGATCCGGCGTCAGCGCGCGGCTTTCACCGCCTCACCCAGTTGCCATACCGCCATCGCATAATGCACGCTGTGGTTGTAACGGGTGATGGTGTAGAAGTTCGGCAGCCCGTACCAGTACTGGTAATTGGTGCCCATATCAAGGCGCAGCAGACTCGCTTCCTGATAGTTGCCAAGCGATCCTAACGGGCTCAGTCCGGCGGCTTTCAATGTATACAGCGGATATTTGGTTTTAAAGCCGTTCTCCAACAGAGGTGCCTGACCGGCTGCCGGCACCGCAATTGGCGCGCCTTTAGTCCAGCCGTGGGCTTTGAAGTAATTGGCGACACTGCCGATGGCATCAATTGGATCCCACAGGTTGGCATGACCGTCGCCGTTAAAGTCGACGGCGTAGTCTTTATAAGATGACGGCATAAACTGGCCATAGCCCATTGCTCCGGCGAAGGAACCGCGCAGACTCAGCGGATCATCCCCTTCCCGACGGGACATCAGCAGGAACGTTTCCAGTTCACCGGAGAAATACGCTGCACGGCGCGGATAGGCAAAGGATAAGGTCGCCAGCGCATCGATAATGCGGGTTTTACCCATTACGCGTCCCCAGCGGGTTTCCACGCCGATAATGCCGACAATGATTTCCGGCGGCACGCCATAGACCTGCTCCGCACGCTGCAACGCATCCTGATATTGATTCCAGAACACCACACCATTTTGCACGTTATCCGGCGTGATGAATTTGCTGCGATAACGGTTCCACGCGCCGTTTGGCACGGTCGATGGCGGACCGGAAGGTGCCTGCTGATCCATCAGTCGTAATACAAATCCCAGACGTTTGGTTTGCGACAACACATCATGCAGCTGCTGACGGTCAAAACCGTGCTCACGCACCATTTTGTCAACAAACTGATTCATGGCCGGATCATAGGCAAAATCGCCGGTCTGCACCGCGCCGGTATGCTCAGGCTGGAGCAGAAAACCGCCGTCGGGCACCGTACTGGCGCTGGCATTTCTTCCATCGGAGAAAGGATTACGCGGCCCTTCGGGCTGAGGCGCGGGTTTATTACTGCTACAGGCAGAAAGTGTAAGAACCAGGGGAAGAATGATTGCCAGGTGGCGCATCGGATATCCGTAACCATGCAATAAAAGAGGTACAGATATGGTAGAGCATTATCAGAGCCGAAAAAACTGAAAATCACCGTCTTTACAAGCTTGTTAACCAGATTACTGCGCCATGATTAATGGAGAGGAGTGAGGTGATGTGGCGACGGCATTTTTAATCAGTCCGGCAATTTTATTCTGTATGCTTTCTTCCAGACTAGGGTAAAGCGGCAAACAGATGACTTTTTCCGCGAGCTGGTGCGCAACAGGCAGATTTTCCCTGCTGGCACTTTCAGCAAATTTGTACATAAAGAAACTGCTGATTAAAGGATAAAAATAGCGTCGCGCCATGATGTGATTGTCTTTCAGCAATTCGTACAGCTCGTCACGCGTGAGAGCAAAATCTTCATTAACCATGATCGGGTAGTACGCATAATTCCAGGTCACATCCTCAGGGATCGACATCAGTGAAATCCCCGGAATATCCGCAAGCAGCATATTGTAATGGCGATAGAGTCTGCCACGATCATCAAGAGCTTTATCAATGTGTTGCAACTGAAGGAGCCCGTATGCGGCTTGTAATTCATTCATCTTACCGTTGATACCTGCCGCGACAACGGTAGTCTCATTAACGAAACCAAAATTTTTCAGATAATCGATGCGCTGCTTCATTTTGGCGTCGTGACAGATAATGGCACCGCCCTCAATCGTATTGAACACTTTGGTGGCGTGAAAACTCAAAATAGACAGGTCGCCCTGACGCAGGACGCTGACGCCATTTTGTTTAACACCAAAAGCGTGGGCTGCATCGTAGATGACCTTCAGCCCGTACGCATCCGCCAGCTCTTCGATTTTGCGGGTGTTACAAGGGATACCATAACAATGGACGGGCAAGATTGCCGTTGTAGCCGGAGTAATCGCCTGCTCAAGCTTGTCTGCATCAAGGTTGAACGTCTCAGGATCGGTATCGACAAAGACCGGCGTAAGACCATTCCAGAGCAGTGAATGTGCCGTAGCGACAAAAGAATAAGGCGTCGTGATCACCTCACCGGTGATCCCCAGCACCTGAAAAGCGGTCAGTAAGGCCAGCGTACCATTTGAAAACAAACACAAATGTTCCACACCCAGATACTCAGCCAGTTCTTTTTCCAGCTGTTGATGATACGGGCCAGCGTTTGTCAGGTGCTGACTTTCCCAGATATTTTCCAGATAAGGAATGAACTCCTCAAGCGGAGGTAATAAAGGACGAGTAACAAATATGTTTTTTTCCATGACGGCTACGATCCTGAAAAGGTTAGAACAAGCGATATTCTGATAATAAGTCCCGAACCGTTTCTACAGAGCAGTTCATCAGCACATCAATAATAGAAAGATTAGGATGAAACTCATCACACCCCTGCGGATAGCGGATGTCATTCATTTTTATAAACTTCAAATCCAGCTTTGATTTTAAAAACTGTTCGCGGTCATATAAATCAACACCACCTGCACTGTTAATATAAACATCTGCACCAAGTGAATGGCATATAGCAATAATTTTGTCGCTGGCATTGCCCGTCTGAGCATAATTAATCTGGCTGGAAAGAGTGACGGCCTTTTCCATACCCAGATAATCAAAGATACAGCGCATCATTTTCTGGCACATCAGGGCAATACTTCGCTGTTCAGACTGCAACACCTGCTCAATAAGGGGAAAAACGGCGCCAAAAAAAGGCCTGTTCTGATAGGCCTGCCGTATTTTTTTGATGACTTTCCCCACGTCCTGACTGAACTCAAGTTCCTTTATAGGTTTGAATGAGGACGCTCCGGGGACAGGAATAACAAAACGCTGAATCTGACAGGCACTGAGAATACAATTCCTGTTTATATACCCCTGCTTGATATAGTTAACATTGTCATACAGCACAAAAATATCGCCTGAAGCAGCCAGCTGGAAATAGCCTAAATAAGGAAAAATGTAAGGCTGCATGATAGCAACGCGTTTTAATTCACTCATCAGTAAGACTTTCAGGAACAAAATAAAATACGGTCTCTAAAAGCCCCTCGGAATAATGGCGTAAATAAATTTTATAGTCCGGATTGTAGCTGAGAACCCGCTGAGGAATTGTCCACAGATCATCAGGCTTATGGTAACAACAAATAGCCAGCAGGGGCTTTTGAGTTTTAATAATATTCTGCGCACCGGCTAATGCAGGCAATTCGTAGCCCTCAATATCCATTTTTAAGCAGCTGACATCTCCTTTAAGCAATCCATCCAGCGTAACAACCTCAATGGTGACGTCGCCTGAATCACAAATCTTCGATGCACTGCCGGATCGTGAAAACCGCAGTGTTTCTGACTGGTCCGAAACACCAAAAGGATAAACCCTGACACCGGGGAGAGAACTCAGCGTTTGCGCGACCCGCTGGCACTGGCTGATGTCGGGTTCAAAAACCTGAATACTTTTATAATCCGGAAACCGTCTCGCAAATTCCAGGCTGGTTGCGCCATCAAAACCGCCACAATCGACGAAGTGACGGGCATAATCTTTGACAAACGGCAGATCAAAATACTGCTCATTCGTCCGGCAGGTAAAACCTTCAAGTGCCGCTAAGCGGTTTGTCAGCCTGAAATTAATAATTTTGTCGAACGTTTCTGCTGAGAGGGCATCCGCCAGCTGATGACGTACGTTTTCATAGCGGCTTTTATTCTGGCGGTAATCATCGATAAAAGCCTGACCATGGTAAAAAGCGACAGGGTTTAAAAAAGTCGTGAAATACCGATAGAAGGAAAAGAAATCTAAACAGTCACAATGTTTATGTTCCATTATCTTCTGGGCAGTCAGGGGACGACCATCTGCAATACCGGACACCACCATGGCATCCGCCGGCACTTCTGACCATGAAACGACAGGCAGACCGTCAACCGACGTGGCATCAGTAAACTCATCGATAAATCCGGTTACCGCAAATTTTTTGGCGATATCTTTTGAATGAGTCGTCACCCCAAAAACAAACCGTGGACGGGTGGTTTTCGCAAACTCCTCGCAAAATATAACAGCATCTTTATAAATCATAATAATTTCCGTATCCGGTTAACGTAGCAAAAACTCAACAGCATCCACATCCATCACTGCGACATTTTTCAGCTTCGCGACATCCTGACGTTCAATAAAATAGTTATCGATAAAAAGACTCTTCTCAGGAATATAAAATGACTTCTTATCTGTACTTTCCGTTAAATGAATAACCTGATCGAATAAAGACTCAGCAATGGCAGACTGACGCAGGGTATCAACAGGATCGCTGATATGCCGGGTAATCAGGTGAAGTGATTTTCCCTGTGCTTTGCATTGATAAAGTAATGCCATCACAGCCGGAACCGCATGACCGTTAATGATTAGCGTATCGTCGAGATCAATAAAAACATGTTCAACAGGAATATCGATACGGCTGACGGTTTTAACGGATCTGTCAACCAGAGTGATATGTTCACTGGCGAGCGGCGTTATACTGCGCTCCAGAAAATCATGCAGCGTCATCAGAGGTAAATTAATTCCACGCGCGCGCTGGAAAACCATTGTGCCTGCAATACGGCAAGATATTTCCAGCAACTTCCATTTGCCATATTTATCTTTTTTTAACTGAACAAACCACGGACCACGAAACACCAGGCGGGAATTTATCGTGGTAATGATTTCCATGATTTCATCATCCGGGTTCTGTTTTTGCGAACGCATACTGATACCGGCACGTACACGTTCCCGGCTCCGCGGCCCTGCCCAGATGAGTTGCCTTTTTCGATCGGTGAAACAATCGACCGTGATTTCTTCACCGGGCAGAAACTCCACCACCAGTGGCTGAGGAACGTTTTTAATGGCCTGAAGTAACTGAGCCGCATCATCGACCCTCTGAACATCCTTTCCCCCCTGCCCGCAATCCGGTTTAATCAGCACCGGCCATTCTGCAACGGGATATTCCGGGTGATAACAGGCGGGCACCCAGCGACAATCCTGGAAAAGCGCATAGGTTTCACTTTTATAGCGGGTAATTTGTGCAGTGGTGGCATTGCCATTCACCAGATAAAAACCCTGCCGCTGCGCCAGTAGCGCAAGTTTTACGGCCACACTGTCATGGGTAGCAAAAACAATATCCGTCTGGCACTCTTCTAACAGGGCCAGAAAAGCATCGTCAAAACTTTCGTCATCAATCAGCGGCAAATCGCCCCGGTAATTTTCGAACCTGAATTCACCATGATCGCTGACGCCTGACGCCCCCACTAACTGATTAACATGCACGGAATACCGGAGTGCCTGATATATTTCACCCGCATTCTCCGAGCCGCAGGGGAATACTAAAACGTTTAATTTTTTCATTTAAGTTTTTCATTTAAACACCCGCAGACGGGTTAAGAAAATCAGCGACTTTTTCAACAATGAATTCCATTTCCGCAATGCCATATCTTTGATCGACAGGTAAAGGGATCAGATGATGAATAAAGTCGCTCTCAATGCCTGATGGCATCACTCTGCGGGCTGCATCATGCCAGTACGAAGGCGTGTAAATACGTTCATTAGTTAAGAACTGACGCAGGCCGGATGTTCTGTTCAAAAAGGGATAACAAAGAGCCCCGTCAGCAGTAACGTTATCAAATGCAGCCTCGTTAAAGCGTCCGAGGTGCTGATGCAGGAACTGAAAATTTTCGTTCCTCGCCTTTCGGCATTGCTGATAATCAATCGTTTTTAACAGTGTTTCCGTCAGCTGAGACATGGCAGACGGCGCCTGTGTAAACGTCTCTTCTGCCTGCTGATAGGCCGCAAAACCAGACTCCGCGTTCTCTGCCAGTCGCCGCAACAAATGCGCCGAGCGGTTCAGGGAAACCAGCGGGTCAGTTTGCGGCACATCCACAGATAATGACGTTGCCAGCAGGCCACCGTCAGGGACTCCGAAGAATTTTCTCGGTGAATACAGCGTTGCCAGACAATCGCCGGGCGGGGAATAAAAGGCCTGGGAATGATCAAGGATGAGATGACGGGGATTAAACCGGGCGAGCATTTTTTGCTCCTGAACATCACATAACCCGAAATAGTTGACCCACAATACCCATTCATTCTCCGCTGGCACCACCTCTGAGTCCGGCATCAACTGGCTATCCAGCGAATAATATTTCACCGGGATCTGCAATGTTTCCAGGGGTGAAAGCATCGCATCACAGATATAGCGCGGCACCCACACTGCATCGGGTTTGCCTGACACCAGCAATGCGTAAAAAGCACCACGGGCAGACGAAAATAACGCTAAATTCGGATAAAAATGCGCCTGCAAGCGGGGAAGCTCAAGGGGGAAATATCCCCCGATAGCATCTGAGAATTTAGTCATCGGCAAGGACTATGGCTTGTGCGGGCAACCCTTGCTGGTGCAAGCTCCAGGCCTGTTCGAGGACTTTTTCAAAATAGAATGCGCGATGGCTGACTCTTTTTTCTCTTTCCAGAATACGGTCACGAAGAGACAAGCGCACACTGTTCAGATGCTCAAACTGTCCATTGAGCGCGACAGCTTTCGCCACGTACTCATCGGTTGAACTCGCGACAAACTCCTCAAGACCCAGGAATTTCATTGCTGCGCCGGCCTGACGTGACACGACACTGTCGCCTGCCAGTGTCAGCGACGGGACGCCCATCCAGCTGGCATGGTTGGTGGTTGTACCGCCGGTATATGGGAAGGTATCGAGGATAATATCCACGTCATTATGCATTTGCAGATAAGGCCCAAATCCGCACTTCAGACGGGCAATAATTTGCTCCCTGCGGACTCCACGGCTTTCAAACTCCAGCATGTATTTTTCAATCATTTCCTCATCGCTCATTGACGCGAAAAGTAATCTGGCATCAGGAAGCTGAGTTAATATTTCTGCCCATGTATCGAGCACAGCGGCGGTAATTTTTTGCGGACGGTTAAACGTGGCAAACGTGATATACCCATTTTTGAGCGCAGGAAGAGCATTAACATCTATATTGTAATCAGCAGGTTCGAATTGCTTAGCCGCAGGTAAATAAGCCAGTTTCTCGGTAAAGTGACTGTCTAATACCCCCGGCCCGGCAAAATTGCTGTCAATAAGATAGTAATCCATCTCTTTTACGCCGGTAGTCCCCGGATATCCTATCCACGACATCTGAACCGGCGCCGGTTTCAGACCAAAAACAGGTAAGCGGTTGAATGCCGTATGGCCCGATAAGTCGATCAGGATATCAATCCCATCCGCTGCAATTTTCTCTGCCAGCTCAATATGACTCAGACTTTTAACGTCATTCCATTCTGAAGATAATGCCGCATAAAGCTGTGTATGGCGGTCATTAGACGGAGAAACATTGTAGCCAATGACGTCAAAGCGGGTTTTATCGATTGAACTGAGCACGGGATAGATGAAGTTACTCACCGGATGGTCCCTGAAGTCACCCGATACAAAACCAACCCGCAGGCGGGGATTCTCATTCACTGAAACCGGGCGTTCAACCGTCTTATTTTTCGCC
This sequence comes from Rahnella sp. ATs2, assembly GCF_051851855.1. Lineage (NCBI taxonomy): Bacteria > Pseudomonadati > Pseudomonadota > Gammaproteobacteria > Enterobacterales > Yersiniaceae > Rahnella > Rahnella sp. ATs2. Next base: position 49,108 of record NZ_JBLYPL010000023.1, read on the forward strand.
CACGCGCTCAGCTTTTGACCGTACTTCTGATGCTCGGCAAGGATTTCTTCTGGCGAACATTGATGATCGTGAAGAATGACAAAAAGCATGTTGCTGTAATTGGCAAAATATCCGAGTGAAGACTCAGACAATCTCACACCTTTTTCCAGATATTCTCTGGCTTCACGCATCTGATTACGTTCGCTCAGCACATTGCCTAATTTGAGCAGGTATGTTGCGTTATTACTGTTCATGTCTGCGGCTTTACGTGCGCAGTATTCATATTTCAGGCTGTTACGCAGATCGTTATAAACTTTACCCAGTAAATCCCACGCTTCAGCATTTTTCGGGTAATTTCTCAGCAAATGCTGTGCAACCTTTTTAGGATAATGACGATCATTGAGTTTTGAGAGACACAATACAATACCGCTGTAAAATTCAAACACCCCCGAATTGATCGACAAACCTTTGGTAAGGCATCTTAATGCCTCATCGACATTATTGGCCTGATGATAAATAGAGGATATATCGCTTAACAACGTAACACTGTCCGGGTATCTGGCTCTCAGTTCTTCCATGATTTCAAAAGATTCCTGAACATGCCCGGATAAATACAAGCCTTTCACTTTACTCAGTGCTTTCTGGTCTACATCATTCTCTGTTTTTTTACTGAGGCTTTTATGTCCGGCATGCTCCTGACGGAATCCCCCTTCCTTTGTGCTTGCAGAAAACAGCATTAAGCTTGAAATCCGACGTCGGGCGATATCCACATCTTGCAATGCCATTACCTGCTGATATAAGCGCAACCAGGCAATGTCTGAACCGGTTAGCAACCCTTTGCTCACCAGATCCATCGCCAGCATATAACTTTCCTCATCTGAAAGACGTAAACCAGACTGAACAAACCCGGCTTCACTTTTCTTCAGAACAGCCTTCTCCCCCCACAGATTCTCTGATTCGATGTATCCGCATTCGGGCCAGATAATGTTGTCAGTCGGATAAATCAGCTTAAGATTACCAAAGCGTGAGAGGTTATACGGCGAAGGCGTTAAAGACGCATAAATACCTGAAACGTTTTCAATATATAATGCCTGCAGTGTTTTAATCACATTGCCGGCATGCTGTTCAGGTTCTTCTGGCAAATACGTATTCTTTATAATCTGCTGCGTACTGACACTCAGCGGCCAGCTGTTTCCCATTACATCAAGTATCCGCCCCAGCAAATCATTATCTGAAGTCAGGGATTCTCCCTGGCGATTATAGAAAGTTATTGCATCCGCTTGTCTTTGATAATTTCCCGCCCAGTGTAAATTTTCAATTTCGCTGAATTGCATCTGTTCATGAATCACTGATTGATTATTTTTTGAAATCAATAGACTAAAGCGAACCTGCCGGTCGACGGCAAAGTCCAGATATTGCTGCGCGGTGATTTTATCGAGTCGTTCTGTGGCCGTTGTGTGTACAGTGGCGACTTCTTTCCCGTAGTGCTGCGCTATTTCATACTGAGGCGTCACATCCCCGACGTAGTTAACATTTGATTTTATAATGTCGTGAGTAAAATTAACCAAATAGCGTGCATCGTTTTTACTGTAAATATAACGTACAGCCAGCTCTGCATCCGGCAATGATAATGCTTCAGTGATACGCTCTTTCAGGGCACCGTCAGGATGAGCAATATTCATAAATCCCAGCATCGCTCTGGCTGATGAGATTTTCTCTTCATCGCTGACTGAATTTTGGGTGTGCAGTGCAATGGCCTCACGCAATGTGTCAGTGACCTGTGCGCCCGGTAACGTATTCCACTTTACCGCGATAATTCCCTGTTCTGTTAAATGTTGCTCACAGAAACTCAGCAATGAATAACGGGTTTCCTCATCCAGCAGGCTGAAGAGTTGCTGAATAATAATGTAATCGAACTTACCCGGATCAATGGAAAACAAATCCTGTAAACCGAGGCAATATAAATGGGTATTTTCAATTCCAAAGGCGGAAACCTTCTGTTGCCCTTCTCTGACAAAATCAGGGTCAACATCTATTCCTGCTGACGAACTTAAAGGATTCGCAACGGCAAAGCGAATGAGATCCTCGCCCTCGCCACAACCGATCTGGAGAACGTTCGCCGTTTTCGGATCAGCGCCTTTTACGCCATACATTGCCGCTGAGGTATAAATTCCGGCAGGAGAAAAGTGATGAGATGAATACAAATCTTTCAAAATATAAATCCTGTTATCTCAAATTTGTTTTAGTTATCTGTAAGCAAAGCTACCGCACGACTCGCGCAATGCAGCCTTATTTTTTACACAGTAATAATATGGGGGTATTTTATCATCAGAACCCAAGAGTCCATTGTTTGAAAAGATGACAACTTAACGACCAAATAGAGTTATCAGGTAAAAAAAAACGGAAGAGACATATCTGCCTCTTCCGGTAATAACGTGAGTCATCAAATTAATTAAAATTCGGTCCAGGCACCTTCCGTTGTGCTGACGTCTTTTTTAAATACAGGTTCTTTCACCTGAGTGTTTTTCTTAATCCGGCCCGTCTGACGGACAGGTTCTCCGTGAGCAGACTCCTGCGTCACAGGCTGTGTTGCATTATCGGCTTTTTCCACACGGAAGAAGGAGACGATATCAAACAGGTGCCGGGCATTATTATTTAGGTTTTGAGTGATTACGGATGACTCTTCCACCATTGCCGCATTCTGCTGAGTGGCTAAATCCATTTCATTCACCGCCATCGCTATCTGGGAAACACCTGTACTTTGTTCTTCAGAAGCCTGGGTTATTTCCTGCATGATATTGCTGACGTGGGTGACGGACGTGACAATCTCATGCATCGTTTTACCTGCATCTTCTATCAGGCGCGCACCGTCATCGACGTTTTTAACAGACTCATTGATCAGCAGGTTAATTTCTTTTGCCGCATCGGCACTGCGGGCTGCAAGATTGCGAACTTCACTGGCGACAACGGAGAAACCGCGGCCCTGCTCACCGGCACGCGCAGCTTCAACCGCGGCATTCAGTGCCAGAATATTCGTCTGATTGGCAATGCCATCAATCACGCCATTGATTTCAGAAATTTTGCGGGCACTTTTGGAAATTTTATCCATTGTGGAAACCACATTGGCCATCACCGAAGATCCGTTATCCGCAGTGGTACGCGCCTGCTGAGACAGCAGGTTTGCCTGACGTGCATTTTCGGCATTGTTAGACACGGTGGTTTTAATTTCTTCCATGCTCGCGGCGGTCTGTTGCAGTGCGCTGGCTTGTTCTTCAGTTCGGGAAGCCAGATCGTGGTTACCGGTATCGATTTCCGAAGCATCGGTTCTGATGTTACCCGATGTAAGACGGACGGAAGTAATAATCCCGCTCAGTGATCCTTTCATGTTCTGCAGCGATTCCAGCATCACACCAATTTCGTTGCGAGCCCCTGTTTCAAACTCATGGAACAACTCGCCGGAGCTGATTTTATCCAGCATGGATGACGCTGTTTGCAGACGATTGAACACAAATCGTTTGATAAGAATAAATGACAGACATGAGATACAGACAGTCAATGCCAGAAGGATCCCTGAGGTGATCAGGAATGCAAGACGGTCTGCAGAAAACTTGTCAGTAATATTACTCTCAACCTTCACGCTATAATCTGCGTATTCCTGTACTGCGTCATCCAGCGCATTTTCCAGCTTGCCGTTATCGAAGCCGGTATTGTTGTAAGCTTCGAGAGAACGCATATTATTGGTGTAGTTTTCAATTAATGCGTTAAATTTATTATAAACATTGGTCGAAAAAATTTTGCCCTCTTCACTGTTTTCAGCAGCGCGCTGAAAATTACTGGCATGACGCTGTGCATTTTTAATTCCTTCAGAAATTACTGCTGCTTTTTCTGCCAGTACCTCATGAGAAGCCGTCGGGTCATTGTACACATAGTTAATATCCCCGCGAACAGAGCCAAGAAATGTACTCATGCGGCGTAACTCTCTGAGATTTTGAGTCAGCGTTTTCATTTCATTGAAAGAATCACTGGCTTGTGACATGGATTTAAATGAAAAAGCCGAGGTAATCACCAGGATAAAGCAAAGCAGGAATAAAATAGTCTTGATCAGGGTCGATATTTTGAAGGATGCCATTAAAGCCTCTGCAATAATCTACGATATAAAAAAGTCAGGTCAACAGAAGGATTATTTTTGTCAGTTGCTCAAAAATATCCTCCATCATATTTTCAAAAAACGGCGCAAGGGTGTACATGATCATCGACATCGCTATCATGCCAATACTCAGCGTCAGCGGAAAACCGACGACAAAGATGGAAAGCTGAGGCGTCAGGCGGTTAAGCAGTCCCAGCGTCAGATTCAGTGTCAGAAGCAGAGTGATAATGGGTAGCCCCAGCATCAGCCCGCATTTAAAGACCATTCCGGCGGTGTAAGTAATCGCTAACAAACCATCTGCGTTGATCGGCGTTGCACTGACTGGCAGTAATATAAAACTGTCCGCCAGAGTATTAAGCATCCATAAATGACCATTAAAGGTCAGAAACAGCAACGTCACGAGCAGATTCAGGATGCGGGAAATCACAGGCATATTTCCCCCCGCTGCCGGGTCAAAAAATGTGGCAAAGGATAATCCCATTTGCAGACCGATAATCTCCCCGGCATTACGCACGGCCACGAAAATAAACTGCACCGTCAGCCCGATGGCTGCACCGATAATGAACTGTTGCGCGCCTACCCATAATCCGGCGAAAGAAAAAATTTCAATGTGCGTGTTGGGCTGATGTTGTCCTATCAGTAATGAAATCACGATCGCCAACCCTATCTTGGCTTTCTTCCCGATGCCCTGCTCATTAAAAATTGGCGCGGTCGTGAATAAAGCCAGCACCCGCAGCATTGGCCAGAAATACTGGTTCATGACGGCATATAAGCTGGCAACGGACAACGTAAGCATAACTATCCGATGACGTACGGCAAATTAGTAAAGAGCGTGCGCATATAATCCAGAAACAGATTTAGCATCCACGGCCCCATCAGAATACCGACAGTCACGATCATCAGTATTTTTGGAATAAATGATAATGTCATTTCATTAATTTGCGTGGATGCCTGAAATATGCTGACCAGCAATCCGGTGAACAATGCGGCAAATAACAAAGGTGCCGCAATCATTAACCCGACTTTCATGGCCTGAAACCCCATCGCCATTACACTTTCCGGTGTCATTTTTCGTCCTGTTTAACGGTTAACTTTTTAACTTTTCACGGCTTAACTAAAGAAACTTTGTGCCAGTGAGCCCATCAGTAATTGCCAGCCATCAACCAGAACAAACAGCATCAGTTTGAAAGGCAACGAAATGGTCGCAGGGGGAACCATCATCATGCCCAGCGCCATCAGTACGCTGGCGACCACCAGATCGATAATCAGGAACGGAATGAAAACGGTGAAGCCAATCTGGAAACCGGTTTTCAATTCACTGGTCACGAACGCGGGCAGTAAAATGCGCAGAGGCACTTCTTCCTTACTTTGGAAGTTTTCTTCTTTAGCCATGCGCGTATACAGCGCCAGATCGGTTTCGCGGGTTTGTTCCAGCATGAATCTGCGCAGTGGCTGAACGCCTCGTTCCAGCGCGGTTTCCATGCTGATTTTATCTTCCGATAAAGGCTGCCAGGCGTCTTTGTAGATCTGATTGAAAACCGGAGACATAACATAAAACGTCAGGAACAGCGCCAGCCCCAGCAAGACCTGATTGGGCGGCGTAGAGGGCGTACCGAGTGCATTGCGCAATAGCCCTAACACGATGATCACCCGGGTAAAACCGGTCATCATCAGCAGGATTGCGGGCAGGAAAGTGAGTGAGGTCAGCAGAACCAGTGTCTGCACCGGCAGTGACCAGCTTTCCCCATCGGCTGAACGGGTCAGCATCACATCGCCGTTGGCAGCAAAAACATCACGGGCAGGTAACATCAGCCCGACAATCATTAAAAGAAACAGTCCCGAAGGCAGCCACCGGCGGGAATTGTGACGTGAAAATAAACTCATTCCGCCGGCTCCGTTTTACGTTTTTTCAGCAGATTCATCAGCGTGGACTGGAAATCGACAGACGCTGATACAACCTGTGTTGCACCTTCATCCGGTGGCTTATCAAACGTGGCGAGACAACTGATCTGGCCCGGCGTGACGCCAAGCAAGACTCTTTTATCATTCATATCAATGACGACTACACGCTCGCGCTGCCCCAGAGAATGACTGGCCACCACAGAAAGTATCTGGTTGCTTTTAGGGTGATTGCGGGCAAACCCTGTGCGACGTGCAAGCCAGGCGAATACGGCAATGATCATCAGTATCAGCACCAGCGCACCGCCGACGTTCACCAGGATTGAACCGGGCATGGCCGTATCGACAGTCGAAGGAAGGGTCTGAGTGTGGGGCTGCGGGGTAGTCTGCATCATCATTACCTGCTCAGGCGATACATCCGCTCTGAAGGCGTAATAATATCGGTAATGCGTACGCCGAATTTATCGGAAACCACCACTACTTCACCCTGAGCAATCAGATAACCATTAATCAGAATATCCAGGGGTTCACCCGCCAGACCTTCCAGAGAAACAACCGATCCCTGGCTCAGACGTAATAATTCCTTGATCGTCATTTTTGTCCGGCCTAATTCCACCGTCATTTTGACCGGAATATCGAGGATCAGATTGAGATCCTCTGAAAAATTTGTCACCTGTGCCTCTTTTGTGGAGGAGTTATCCGCGGCTTGTTGTTCACTCATCGCATCACCCCAAAGATCATCGATGGATTCTTTATCAGAACCGCCCGAAGTTGTAGTGTCAGTCATTGGGGAATTACTCCTTTTTTAAAGATAATAAAGCGGGATTCATCATTTGCTCTACTTTCAGAGCATATTGGTTATTGACACAACCATATTTTCCCGAGAATACAGGAACGCCATCAACACGAGCTTCAATGCTCTCTTTTTTATCAATGGGAATAATATCCCCTTTCTGCATATTCATAACTTGCGAAAGGCGGGTGGAAATGTCGGAGAAATTCGCCACCAGCTCAAGTTCAGTGTCTCTGACCTGAGAAGCAAGCGTACTCCGCCATTGCCGGTCTTCCTGTTTGGAATTTTCCATTGGCGGATTCGTCAGTAATTCGCGCAAAGGCTCGATAATGCTAAACGGGATACAAATATCAAACTCGCCCCGGTGCGGACCAATTTCGACATAAAAAGGTGTGGTCACCACAATATCGTTAGGTGACGACGTAATATTGGTGAATTTCACCTGTATTTCTGCGCGGACATATTCCGTTTTCAGTTTAAAGATGGAACTCCAGGCGAAATCGTACGCCTCCAGCGCCATCGTCAGCATCCGGTTTATCACGCGCTGTTCGGTCGGCGTGAATTCACGGCCGTCCGCTTTGGTAGGAAAACGTCCGTCTCCGCCAAATAAATTATCCACCGCCATGAACACCAGATTGGGCGAGAAGACAAATAACGCCGTCCCGCGCAACGGGTTCATATGCACCAGATTAAGGTTGGTCGGCACCGGAAGATTACGGGCAAACTCATGATACGGTTGAATTTTAATGCTTCCGGCAGTGATATCCGGGCTTCGACGCAGAAGATTAAACAGTCCCATACGAAACTGTCGTGCAAAACGCTCGTTAATGATCTCAAGTGAATGCAACCGTTCACGAACGACGCGACGCTGAGTATTCGGATCATAGGGTTTGATCCCGTCATCCTGCACTGCATTGTTAGCAGTGGTCTCGCTTTCTGCGTTGCTGCCGCCATTTAAAAGGCGGTCAATTTCAGCCTGAGATAATATACTGTCAGACATAGAAATTACCGTAAGATGAATGCGTTAAATAATACATCAGTCACTACCGCACTGTGATTCGGTGCGAGAGGTTTGCTGACGGTCTCTTTTATTTTCTCTGTTAATCCGGTCTTACCTTCATCAGAAGAGATATCTGTCGCCGTCTGATGCGCTAAAAGAATTAATAAACGACTCCGGACTTCAGGCATATATTCTTCCAGCAGGGACTTCGATTCCGCGTCTTTAACCCTCAGCGTGAGACCAATATAAAGCACGCGATCTGAATCATTCGATTCCGGTTTCAGACTGACGGTGAAAGTGTCCATCTGCACATATACCGGCACCGCTGGCGCCGCATTTTTTACCTTCGCCGGAGCATCACCCGTTGCTCCGGCTTTCATATTCTTCATTTCGTAAAATGTATAGCCAGCAAAAGCACATGCTCCCACAGCAATAAGCATCATTAATAACATAGCCAGGGAACTTTTTTTCCCACCCCCGCTGGCCTTCTGGTTCTTCTTGGACATTATCTGGAAAACCCTGTTGTAAAAATAAGCCGGCGAACAGGCCGTAATAGATGCTCTGATAAGCCGTGCATTCTATTACAGTCGGACACCAGAACAATTCACGAAAGAAATGAAATTAGTGTTGCCAATTCGCTCTATAAATTTTTATGTCAAACAAATGTATTAATACCGTTGGAATAATGGAGAGTTTTGTTACTTATTTCCGGCTTCTCATCGGCCAGATGCGCATTCTCCTGTCCGTCATCTTCTGTGGAGCCCCGGCCGGATGATCCGTCGGACTGCGCGGAGGCACTCCACGACGAAGAAGAGTCAGCGCCGACACTGCTTTGTCCCAGATGGATCCCCGACTCCGCCAGTGATGTACGCAAATGCGGCATCGCCGCTTCCAGTGCAGCGCGCACCTGATGGTTCTCGGTGACAAAATGCAGCTGCGCCTGATCGTTATTCAACCGCAGGCTGATTTGCAGCGCCCCTAACTCTTCCGGATGAAGGCGTAACTCTGCATTGTGAATGCCGTTACGGGAAAAATAAGCCAGCTGCTGCCCTACGGCCTGTTGCCACGCCGGTGTGCCCAGCGCCTGATTAATCACCGCCGGAGACGTCGTGACGCCCGTTGCCGGAGCAGCCGTCAGCTCGCTGACTGGCGTAACGTGCGGTCGCAGGCCGGTTTCCGCTGTCAGCAATACGGAGCTTTCCTGTCTCAACGGCAGTGCCGGATTCAGTTCAAATCTGGCCGGTGCGGCGGCAGGTTCTTTTGGCGCAGCGTCGGTTTTCGTCATCACAGACAGAAAATCCTTATGCTGATCGGCGCTGGTCTTATCGGTTCCCTGCTTGCCTTCCAGCGAAGCCTGTGCGGCCAGTGCAGCCTGTGAGACGGCTTTCGGCTTCATGCTTTCCGGCATCATAAACGCACTGCCCGGACGTTCCTGGCTAAGCGCAGCCTGAACTTCAGCTACCGGATCTACCTGAGCTGGCATCACCGGAGCGTCAGTCGTGGGTGCCGGTTGCACAGGCACGGCAGCATTCTGCGTAACGATTTGCTGCAAAGCCAAAAGTTGCGGATCAACGAAAGGCGTCTCAGGCGTCTGCTCTTCGGGTGCCGGTTGCGGCATATCTGTGCTCAGATCCACCGGCGGTAACTCAGCGGGCAGTACGGGCACGGGAACAGGCACCGGCAGCGGTTCAGCTTCTGCACGGGCATTATCGGGCTCTGCCGTATCAGGTTGCGTCGCCTTCGTGTCCTTCGCGGGCAAGGCCGGTTTGGTCGGATAGGCTTTTTCGAGAGAGGTCGCGAAATTCGCCTCACCGGTTTCAGGCGTGGTGCCTTTTTCCGGCATTTTAGTTGGGGTTACACCGCTGACGACAGAGCTGGCCTGGACAATCATAAAAGTTCTCTTCCCATGCAGGCACGCTGCGCAAATTCATCCATGAGCTTTTGCTCCTGTCGGTTTTCTTTCAGCATCCGTACGTCGTCTGCCCGGCTTTTAAGGGTTTCAAACGCATTGAGACGCTGCTTATCGTGTCGCCAGGTCAGCAGTGTTTCATTGACCGTGTTCTGGCATTTCTGCACCTGATTCGCCTGCTGCTTAACGACATTTCCCAGCGAATCAATGAAAGACTGGCGGTTGAGCAAATCAGCCACCGGGATCCCTTTACCGGACACCGTCGCCCGAAGCTGTTGCTGATATTCCAGCTCGAAACTTTCCAGCTGACCGAGTTGTGTCGCCGCCAGCGTATAAGCCTGCTGAACTTTGCCCAGCTCAGCGGTGGTATCTGTCAGTGTTTGCTCTGCAAGTTCACGCAGAAAATCCATCGGATTGGTGATAGCCATAATTAATTAGTCACCTCAGGCTTTGGGTTGGTCTGAAAAAATGGCATCAAGCTTGTCGCCCGCTTCCTGATAACCGCTGCTCTCGTAGATCGCCTGCTGTAAATAGGCTTCCATCTGCGGATACAGGCGAATGGCTTTATCCAGCAGCGGATCGCTGCCCGCCGCGTACGCCCCGACGCTGACCAGGTCACGGTTACGCTGATACGAGGAAAGCAACTGCTTGAAGTTTTGGACTTTTTTGTAATGTACCGGCTCGATAAGCTCGGTCATCGCACGGCTGATGGAGGCTTCAATATCAATGGCCGGATAATGGCCGGATTCAGCCAGACGACGCGACAGCACAATGTGTCCGTCGAGGATCGCACGGGCGGAGTCGGCGATCGGATCCTGCTGATCGTCGCCTTCCGTCAGAACGGTGTAAAACGCGGTGATCGACCCCCCTTCTTTCACGCCATTCCCCGCACGTTCAACCAGTGCCGGTAATTTCGCAAACACAGAAGGCGGATACCCTTTGGTCGCCGGAGGTTCGCCGATGGCCAGCGCGATCTCACGCTGCGCCATCGCATAGCGGGTCAGGGAATCCATGATCAGCAGGACATCCAGCCCGTTGTCGCGAAAATCTTCAGCGATACGCGTGGCATACACCGCGCCCTGCATACGCAGGATCGGTGAAACGTCCGCCGGAGCGGCAATCACCACAGAACGCTTGCGCCCTTCTTCGCCGAGAATATTTTCGATGAAGTCTTTCACTTCGCGGCCACGTTCACCAATCAGGCCGACGACAATCACATCGGCTTTGGTGTAGCGGGCCATCATGCCCAGCAGCACACTTTTCCCGACGCCGGAACCGGCAAACAGCCCCATACGCTGACCACGACCGACGGTCAGCAGGCCGTTAATCGCACGGACGCCGACGTCCAGCACATTCTTAATCGGGTCACGTAACAGCGGATTCACCGGCGGCGTAAACAGCGGGCCGTGTTGTGCCGTGACCGGCGGCGGCAGGCCATCAAGCGGACGGGCGCTGGCATCCAGCACGCGCCCCAGCAGTTCTCTGCCCAGCGGCAATTGCTTACCTTTGCTGGCTCCTTCCCCGCTTTCAAGCGCATAAACCCGTGCGCCCGGTAATATGCCATCGACATTTTCCAGCGGCATCAGATACAAAATCTGGCCGTTAAAGCCGACCACTTCGCTTTCGACTTTATCCACGCCTTCGCGGGAATGACGTTCCACGATGCACAATGTGCCGATGGGCAGTTTCAGCCCGACGGCTTCCATCACCAGTCCGGTGGCGCGGGTTAATTTGCCGTACTGGCGAAAAGGCGGCAGCGAGGTCATCAGCTTCTCTTTTCGGTCGATAGCCTCCAGCCATTTTGCGAGACGCATCGTCATGCCAGATAATCCTCACGACTCAGCTCGCACAGTTCCTGCCAGCGGGTATTCATGGTCGCATCGAACTCGCCTTCTTCCGACGTGATCCGGCATCCGCCCGGCAAGATCTGCGCGTCGCCACGGATATCCCAGCCCATCGACGCCAGTGATTTACCGACGTTATCCTGAACCAGCGCCAGATCATCAGGATTGACCCACAGAATCGCGGTGCCCTTGAACAGCGTTTCCTGCTGTAACAGTTGCTGAATTTTCTCCAGCAAGACGTCGTTATCGCAGGTGATATTTTTGCCCAGAATGGAACGTGCCGCCGTCAGCGACAACTGCACCAGACGCGACGGGATCACGCTGTCGAGGTTGCTGAGGGCAATTTTGAACTCCTCCAGCAGCCGGGCAAAATGCTCGCCGGTTGCACGCTGCTGCGCGCCGGCCTCAGCCAGACCCTGTTCAAAACCTTCTTTGTGACCCTGAGCAAATCCCGCCTCGTGCCCCTGTTTTTTTCCTTCTTCCACACCGCGTGCCTGCCCTTTCGCAAAGCCTTTTTGTTCGGCCTGCTGGCGGATGCGGGATAACTCGGCCTGCAATAATTCATCAGACTGATAGGTTCCCGGCGTATCAATAATGTCATGTTCAGGCTGGCTGAAATCGTCCAGCAGGTTCTGCGGCTTCCAGACCTGCCAGTCAGGCTGCTTTTCGTGATCAGACGTAGGCATCTTCGCTTCCTCCAATCACCACTTCGCCGGTTTCTGCCAGACGGCGGACAATCAGCAAAATGCTCTTCTGCTCGGCTTCAACCTGAGACATACGGATCGGACCGCGTGAACCCAGATCCTCTTTCATGATGTCAGCCTGGCGACGGGACATATTGCGGAAGAACTTCTCACGCAGTGGCCCTTCGGCACCTTTGAGGGCAACGATAAGTGATTCGTTTTCGATTTCCTGCAGGATGCGCTGAATGCTGCGGTCTTCGATTTCCACCAGATTTTCGAACAGGAACATCTCGTCGATAATCTTCTGCGCCAGTTCCTGATCGAACTCGCGAACGGCTTCGATAGCCGCCTCTTCCTGCTGAGATTTCATCAGGTTGAGAATTTCCGCCGCAGGACGTACACCGCCCATTTTGCTGCGTTTGAGATTCTGACCGTGCAGCAGACCGTTGAGCACTTCGGTCAGTTCCTGCAAGGCAGCAGGCTGAACGCCGCCGAAGGTGGCGATACGCAACATAATGTCGTTACGTTCGCGGTCATCGAATTTACTCAGCACATCCGCAGCCTGACCGCGTTTGAGGTGAACCAGAATGGTGGCAATAATCTGCGGGTGTTCGTCGCGGATCAGGTCGAAGACGGTCTGCGGCTCCATAAAGTTGAGCGTCTCGATACCGTTGGTGCCCTGCTGGCTATCCAGCAAGTCCTCGAGCAGGCTTGAGGCACGCTCTTCGCCCAGCGCCTTCACCAGCACACTGCGCAGATACTCATTGGTATTCACGCTCAGTGCCGCGTATTCACTGGAATCGCGCTGGAATTCCTTCAGCACTTCGGCCAGTTGCTCGTGAGTGAAGCCGCCCATATTGACCATTGAACTACTGATCAGTTTGACTTCATGGGTGTTGAGGTGCTTGAACACCTCGGCCGCCAGCCCGTCACCGAGCGTCAGCATGACGATCGCACTTTTATCTGAGGCATTCATCAGGACTTCATCTCCTTATTCATCCACTGGCGAATGACCAGTGCAATAACCCGTGGCTCCTGCTGTGCCAGTTCGCGCAGGCTCTGGGTATTAAGTTCCGTTTCAACGCGCTGCTCGGCCTTGGCTCTCGCGCCGCTTTCTGCACGGCGTGCGCTGGCATCCAGTTCTTCCTGACGTGCCTGTTTCTCAAGTTCCAGCCGTTGCAACACCAGTTCCTGATTGCGCAGCCAGGCAGGCTGCACAGCTTTACGCCACAGGAACCAGGCCACGAGGGCAATCAGCAGATAACGGGCGGCGGACATCAGCAGGTTGATGAAGCCTTCCTGTTTCCAGAACGGCGGTGCCGGTTCTTCTTCCACCGGGGTAAAGGGCGAGTTCACAATGTTGATGGTGTCGCCACGTGCGGCGGAATACCCCATCGTCTCTTTCACCAGCGCATTCACCTGCTCCAGTTGCTCCGGCGTCAACGCCACCGGCGTGCCGTCTTTACCCGGCAGATAGTTGACGACCACGGCAACAGAAAGCCGTTCGATGCTGCCGGTACTGCGCTTGATGTGCGTCAGCGTGCGGTCGAGCTCATAGTTAGTAGTGTTGTCTTTGCGGTTGTTAAACGGCATCGGGGTAGCCACTGTCGTTTCAGCCGTGCCTGCCGCCTGAGTGGCGTTGTTGTTTGCCGCATTGTTCCCCTGCGCAGGTTGATTCGCTACCGGCGGCTGGGTAATGGGCGCGGTCGCCGGCACAGGTGGCTGATTGCTCAGCGCCCCCGGCACACCACCGACGCCATTTTTGCTGCCCTGTTCGGCATCACTGGTCTGGCGGCTGCGGATCGCCATTTTGTCCGGCGATGAATTGGGCTGGTATTGCTCGGCGGTTTGTTCGTGCTGAGTGAAATCAATCTGTGCAGTCACCTGCGCCTTAACGTTATTGCGCCCGACAATCGTGGCGAGGATCGTCTGGATACGTTGCTGGTAATCCGCTTCCACTTCGCTGGTGTATTTGAGCTGCGTCGTCTGCATCGCCTGACCGCCACTTTGGGTCAGCAAGCGTCCGCTCTGATCGACGATGGTAACGTTATCGGCATTCAGCCCCGGCACTGCGCTGGAAATCAGATACGTGATCGCATTCACCTGCCCGGAATCCAGCGTGCGTCCGTTGTTCAGCGTCACGGTGACCGCCGCAGAAGGTGGCTTCTGTTCGCGGACAAACATAGAAGGTTTTGGCATAGCCAGATGCACGCGGGCATTCTGTACCGTGCCGAGCGTTTCAATGGTCCGGGCAAGTTCCCCCTCCAGCGCACGCTGGTAGTTAACCTGCTCACTGAACTGGCTGATGCCAAATTTTTCCTGATCGAGCAATTCGAAACCCACAGCGCCGCCCTTCGGCAAACCGAGCTGGGCGAGGGTCAGCCGTGCTTCGTGAACTTTATCCTCAGGTACCATGATCGCCCCGCCGCGTTCCTGAAAGCGGTAAGGCACATTCATTTGCGTTAATTGCGCCACGATAGCGCCGCCGTCCTGATCGCTGATATTGCTGTACAGGACGCGATAATCTGGCGATTTAGCCCAGAAGATCAGGGCAATAATGATTGAAATAGCCGCAGATGCGCTGATGAGCAATATAATTTTAGGACTCGAACGTAAACGTTCTAATGCTGCCATCAGATTAGCTGTACTTTTGTTTTTAATACCGTTTGTTGTGGCATTCATGCCGTAGTCCTGTAAAAAAATAAATGACGCAATGCAGGCGTATTGTTGCGAATCAGCACTCCGGATACGGATAAGAGAAAGCGAAGCAGTAAATACACAGACAGATTTCCAGTCGCGTATTATCTTCTAATTGCGTTTTTTTTAAACATCAATAAGCTGAAACTTCTGTCAGCTATTCGCATTATTTTATTTACATGACCTTATGTTACGCTGCAGTTATTAAAAACCCACAGAGAGAATAACGGCGAGCTTATTAAGCCGATATAAAGGAATTTCTGATGTCTATTCAATCGATGAAAGGCGTTCTGGATCAAATTAGCTTCCAGGCACAGCAAACGTCGGCCACACAAAAAACACCGTTCATTTCTGATAATAAAAATGTTGAGAAAAAATTACAATTTTCAGACATTTTATTCGACAGTATTAACAATATCAGCCAGGTGCAGAACACCGCCAAGACACAGGCGCAGGACTACATGACCGGTGCGACCGACATCGGGCTGAACGATGTCATGATATCCATGCAGAAATCGTCTGTGGCACTTAATCTGGGTATCCAGGTGCGAAATAAAATGGTCAGTGCTTATCAGGAAGTCATGAGTATGTCTGTTTAAAAGACGTGTTATCTGATGACATAACAGTATCGGAAAAAAACCTCTTTTAAGAAATATGTTCAATATGGCCGGCTGGTCATTTTTTATTTCTTCGCTGTCAATATCTGCCGTACCAACCTACAGGAGATCATCACCTTCCTTATCAATTGGGGAATATGCAGGCAGATATGTCAGTTATTATCCCTTTGGGAATTAAATTCCATCAGTAACAGTTGAACAATTGAAATATGCGACTTCAGGAAGAACTCTCCGATAAAGATTTGCAAAAGATTGCAGAGCTTATCTATCAACGCGCAGGGATTGTATTAAATAGTCAGAAGCGTGACATGGTCTATAACCGTTTGTCCCGCAGGCTACGTGAACTGAAATTAACCCGTTTTGCTGATTATGTGAGTCGCCTGGAATCCAATCAGAACAGCCCGGAATGGCAGCTATTTATTAATGCGCTGACCACCAACCTGACGTCATTTTTCAGGGAGTCTTATCACTTCCCTATTCTGGCAGAACATGCGCGCAACCGGCCAAATTACACCGTGTGGTGTACCGCAGCATCGACCGGTGAAGAGCCTTGTTCCATCGCCATGACGCTGGATGAAACTTTGGGGCGTCCTGTGGCAGGACCGCGAGTCTGGGCAACGGATATCGACACAGAAGTATTACAGAAAGCCACGAATGCGGTGTATCGCCTGTCCGATCTCGACAGTTTAACCGCTGAACAGAAGCGAAATTATTTCCTGCGCGGCACCGGCGATCAGGAAAATCTGGTGAAAGTCAGAAAAGAATTACTGGCCAGTATCCGCTACCAGCACCTTAATTTGCTGAGCCCGAACTGGGATGTTCCGGCACCGTTTGACGCCATCTTCTGCCGTAACGTGATGATCTATTTTGATCAGAAAACGCAGGAGCAGCTGATGAAACGCTTCGCCACCATGCTCAAACCGGGAGGCATTTTGTTCGCCGGCCATTCTGAACATTTTAACAGTAAGAATGGTCCTTTCCGCCTGCGCGGTCAGTCAGTGTATTCCCTGGCCCGGGAGAAATAATGAAAAAGATACGAGTACTTTGTGTTGATGATTCGGCACTCATTCGCACCATTATGAGTGACATTGTGAATCATCAGTCTGATATGGAAATGGTGGCCACAGCACCGGATCCCATCATTGCCCGGGATTTGATCAAGCGATTTAATCCGGACGTTCTGACGCTGGACGTGGAAATGCCACGGATGGACGGTCTGGACTTTCTGGAACGCCTGATGCGTCTGCGCCCTATGCCGGTGATCATGGTGTCCTCGCTGACCAGCCGGGGATCGGAAATAACACTGAGTGCTCTGGAACTGGGGGCTCTGGATTTTGTCACCAAGCCTGAGATGGGGCTGAAAGACGGCATGATGCAATATGCGGAAATTATTGCAGAAAAAATCCGCATGGCTTCCCGGGTGCTGGTCTGCCGCCGGGACCGTCATCCCAACGTCACTGCGGTGATTTCCAGTCCGCTGGTCGGCAGTGAAAAAATCATTGCGATTGGTTCCTCCACCGGCGGTACCGAAGCCTTGCGTCAGGTGCTACTTCCGATGCCGATGACCAGTCCGGGCATCGTGATTGCTCAGCATATGCCGCCCGGCTTCACGCGTTCTTTTGCAGAACGCCTCGACAACTTGTGCCAGATTTCAGTGAAAGAAGGTGAGGACGGCGACCGCGTTCTGCCGGGTCATGCCTATATTGCGCCCGGCGACCGGCACATGGAACTGATCCGCAGCGGCGCGAATTACCACATCAGACTGAATCAGGCTCCGGCGGTTAACCGTCACCGCCCTTCGGTCGATGTGCTTTTCCGGTCAGTCGCCAAATCTGCCGGCAAAAATGCAGTGGGCGCAATCCTGACCGGCATGGGCAGTGACGGTGCCCACGGATTACTGGAGATGCGCAACTCCGGCGCGCATACCCTGGCACAAAGCGAGAAAACCTGCGTGGTCTTTGGTATGCCGCGCGAGGCAATCGGGCTGGGCGCGGCGTGCGAGGTGACTGATTTACATGACATGACGCAGCACATCCTCAACGGGGTGGTGGGTCAGGCCCGGCGAATTTAACACCTGTTATGGCACCTGCTATCGGGTGTCTTTTGTTTTTCTACCGTTTTGTATTTTCACAATTTTCACCCTTAAAGGACGAGTAAATGGCAGATAAAAATTTGCGCTTTTTGGTTATCGATGATTTCGCCACCATGCGCCGCATTGTCCGCAACCTGCTTCAGGATTTGGGATTTAAGAATGTTGAAGAGGCCGAAGACGGTCAGGATGCGCTGACTAAACTGCGCGCGTCGACCTTCGACTTCGTCATCAGTGACTGGAATATGCCAAACCTGGACGGCCTGCAACTGCTTTCGGAAATGCGTAAAGACGATGCACTGAAAGCGATTCCGGTGCTGATGGTGACCGCCGAAGCGAAAAAGGAAAACATCATTGCGGCGGCACAGGCTGGCGCAAACGGATATGTGGTGAAGCCTTTCACCGCGGCAACGCTGGAAGAGAAACTCAATAAAATCTTCGAAAAACTGGGATGGTAATCAGAGGATGAATACAACAACAAACCAGGCGTCAGCAAAAAACTTCAAAGACATTTTTTCCCGCATTGGTCAGCTTACCCGTCTCCTGCGCGACAGTGTGGCCAATCTGGGTCTGGATCGCGCCATTATGGATGTGGCGGAAGCGATCCCCGATACCCGGGAACGTCTGAATTATGTCGTGGGGAAAACCTCGCAGGCAGCCGACCGCGCATTAACCTGCGTGGAAATTGCGCGCCCGCTTCAGGATTCCCTGAGCGAACAATCTTCCGGCCTGAAAGAACGCTGGGATACCTGGTTTGAAAATCCGGTTGAGCTGTCAATGGCGCGGGAACTGGTCGCAGACACACGCGCCTTTCTCGATGAAACGCCGGTGATTGCCCGCCAGACCAATGAACAGCTCATGCAAATCATGATGGCTCAGGACTTTCAGGATCTGACCGGTCAGGTCATCCAGAACATGATGAAGCTTATCGAAAACGTGGAGCAGGAACTGATTCAGGTTCTGGTAGAAAACATGCCGGGCATGATGCCAGCGTCCACCAGTGAGCCGGAAGACAGCCTGAAAAACGGGCCGCAGATCAACCAGTCCGTAGCAGGCATTGTCGCCTCGCAAGATCAGGTCGATGACCTGCTCGATTCACTGGGATTCTAAACATCATGCGGTTCTGTTTCCTCCTCTCTTCTTCTCTGCATTCCGCCCTGCGCGGTCACTTGCCGGGCTGTTCTTATGTCTGAAGAAAGTGATGTAGAAAAAACAGAGGAACCCACCCCCACCAGGATATCGAAAGCCCGCGAAGAGGGGCAGGTTCCGCGGTCGAAAGAGCTGACATCTTTACTGATGCTGCTGGTGGGCTGGATGCTGATCATGCTCGGTGGCTCGCATCTGGCCGGAAAGCTCAGCTTGCTGTTGCACAACGGGCTGACCTTTGACCGTCTGGTGATGCTTGATTCCAGACTGATGCTTCTGCGCGCCGGTGAGTTATTCAGCATGGCGGTATTTTCCGTGCTGCCCATTTTAGTCGGGCTGTTTTTCACCGGTCTGGCCTCGCCGCTGTTACTGGGCGGTCTGAATATCAGCGGAAAATCATTAAAAATGGATCTCAAGCGTTTGAATCCTTTATCAGGACTCAAACGCATGTTTTCCACACAGGTGGTGTCGGAATTACTGAAAAGCCTTCTGAAAGTCACCCTGGTGGGATGTGCAGCCGGGGTTTACCTGATGAGCGCAAAATCCCACATGATCCAGCTGATTTATGAACCGGTCGCGATCGGACTGAAAGATATGCGATCGCTGGTGTCCGGCTGTCTGCTGGTGGTGATCCTGGCCCTGATCCCGCTGGTGGGTTACGACGTATTCCATCAGATCATGAGTAACCTGAAAAAGTTACGCATGAGCCGTCAGGAAATACGTGATGAATTTAAACAGCAGGAAGGCGATCCGCACGTTAAAGGGCGTATCAAACAGCTGCAACGCGCCGCTGCCCGTCAGCGAATGATGGAAGACATTCCTCAGGCTGACGTGATTGTGAATAACCCGACCCACTATTCCATTGCCCTCAGCTACAAAGAGGACGGAACAGGCGCGCCAATGATGCTCGCCAAGGGCGCGGGCGATATTGCATTACGCATCCGTGAAGAAGCGGCTAAGCACAATATTCCGATGCTGGAAGCCCCGCCGCTGGCGCGTGCGCTTTACCGGCATTGCGAAATTGGCGAACAAATCCCGACCGAATTATACGGTGCCGTCGCAGAGGTCCTGGCCTGGGTATACGGCCTGAGACGCTGGAAAAAAGGCACCGGCGCGCTTCCTAAAAAACCTGAGAACCTTCCGGTGCCTGCTGCACTGGATTTTGCACAAGAGAGTCATGAGTGATGGCCAATTTAGCCACCAAATTACGTTTACCGGATTTTAAACAGACGCAATGGCAAATACTGGCAGGTCCGGTATTGATCATGACCATTCTGGCCATGATGATTTTGCCACTGCCGGCTTTCATTCTGGATTTGCTGTTTACCTTCAATATCGTGCTGTCGCTGATGATTTTGCTGGTGGCGATGTTTACGCAGAACACCCTGGAATTCTCCGCGTTTCCGACGGTACTGCTGTTTTCCACGCTGTTGCGGCTGGCGCTGAACATTGCGTCGACCCGTATCATCCTGATGTATGGGCATACCGGTGAAGGGGCGGCCGGTCAGGTGATCGACGCATTCGGACACTTTCTGGTGGGCGGTAATTTTGCCATCGGTATCATCGTGTTCGTCATTCTGGTGATCATCAACTTTATGGTTATCACCAAAGGTGCCGGGCGTATCGCCGAAGTTGGCGCACGTTTTGTCCTCGACGGGATGCCGGGCAAACAGATGGCGATCGATGCGGATCTGAATGCCGGGATCATCGGCGAGGAAGAAGCCAAAAAGCGCCGCAGCGATGTGACGCAGGAAGCCGACTTCTACGGTTCCATGGACGGTGCCAGTAAATTCGTGCGCGGCGATGCCATCGCAGGGTTGCTGATCATGGCCATTAACGTGATTGGCGGACTGATGATCGGCACGATGCAGCACGATATGTCATTCGCCGAAGCCGGTGCAACTTACACCCTGCTGACCATCGGTGATGGTCTGGTGGCGCAGATCCCCGGACTGGTGATCTCTACCGCCGCCGGTGTGATCGTGACCCGCGTGGCGACCGATCAGGACGTCGGCGAGCAGATGGTGGGTCAGCTGTTTAATAATCCACGCGTCATGGTGCTGGCCGCCGGTGTGATCGGCTTGCTGGGACTGGTGCCGGGGATGCCTAACTTTGTCTTCCTGCTGTTTACCGGCGGCTTACTGGCCCTGGCCTGGTGGATGCGCGGACGTCAGACCGATAATCCGTCAGCCCGCAAACGCCCGATGAGCAAAGACGCTCAGGCGGCGGCGAAGGCCGAAGCTGACGCGGCGCAGGTCACCGAAGCCTCCTGGGCAGACGTGCAGCATGAAGATGTTCTGGGGCTGGAGGTCGGATACCGCCTGATCCCAATGGTAGACAGTGAACAGAAAGGTCAGCTGCTGACCCGTATTCGCGGGATCCGTAAGAAATTTGCTCAGGAAATGGGATTCCTGCCACCGCCGGTTCACATCCGCGACAACTTAGATCTGGCCCCGACGGATTACCGGATCCTGCTGAAAGGCGTTGAAATCGGACGCGGGGAAACTCAGCCTGAACGCTGGATGGCGATCGATCCGGGTTGTGCTGAAGGTGAATTGCCGGGTGTACCTTGTCAGGATCCGGCCTTTGGTTTACCTGCGGTGTGGATCGACGAAGTCATGCGCGAACGGGCTCAGGCGCTGGGTTACACCGTGGTTGATCCGAGTTCGGTGATCGCCACACACCTTAACCACCTGATTTCCCTGCACACGGATGAGCTGTTTGGTCGTCAGGAAACGCAGCAACTGCTGGATCGCCTGACGAAAGACATGCCGAAACTGGTTGAGGATCTGATCCCCGGCGTGATTTCGCTGACCACGTTCCACAAAGTGCTGCAAAATCTGCTGTCGGAGCGGATCTCCATTCGCGACGTGCGGACGATTATTGATACGCTGGCGGAATTCGCTGGCACGATTGCCGATCCTGACGATCTGACGGCGCACGTTCGCATCAGGTTAGGTCGCGCCATTACTCAGAAATGGTTCCCCGGCAATGGCGAAATGCAGGTGATCGGACTGGATCTGAATCTCGAACGGTTGCTGACCCAGGCGACACAAAGTGGCAGCGCCATCGAACCGGGCATTGCAGAAAATATTATGCTGCAGACGGAAAAAGCCATTGCCCAGCAGGAAGCCAGCGGAGCGCCGCTGGTATTGCTGGTGAATCAGCCTCTTCGCTTCATGTTGTCCCGCTTCCTGCGCCGCGTCTATCCGCAGCTGACCGTGTTGTCGAATCAGGAAATCAGCAATAACCGTAACGTCCGAATGTCTTACATCATCGGGGGCAAAGAATGAAAATTCGTGCCCTGACCACCGGGCTTACGCTGTTATTCCCGCTGGCGGCTGCGGCTGCCAGTGGTTCATGGAGCGGAGATTCTGCCGGCGGGAAAGTCAGCGTGGGCAATCAGACGTTAACCAGTCGCCCGCTAAACACGACCCTCCCGCCGGCGGCGACCCTTAGCCGGATTTCGTGGCGTATCAGCCTGCTCTCTGCGCCGCCTCCGGGTTTGCAGATTAAATTATGCAGTCAGGAAAAGTGCATCAGGCTGGATTCATTATCGGGGCAGAAAAGTGTGGGTTCATCGCTGACGGCGCGCGGACCCTTTTATTTTGTCTATACGGTGGAAAGTCAGGGACAGCTATTGCCGCCCCTGAATGTGGTGAAGAATCAGCTTACGATTAATTATTATTAACAAGTCACTGTGGCTAATTGAATTACCTGTTAAGAATAATCAGTATTCAATTTTGCCGAAGAGTAGCAAGCAAGGTGAGAGGGGTGCTCAATGCTATGCTAAGGCTATATTTGGTTAACCAAAATAGCCTCTCCGGGGATTAATGGAACGCGGAGGTAAATTGAGATGAATACGCCTCGCTGTACTTCTTCCCGCGATGTAAAGATGACATCTCCTTTTTTAGTACATCCAGTCTGCTTTTCAGCGTTTTTTCAATTTCGTCTTCACTTTCGATCAGACTTTTCAGAATAAAGCTCAGTGACGTCTTCTCATCTGGCAATATATCTTCCGGCTGATTACTGATCACATCATTCAGTTTAGTAATATACACTT
Source organism: Rahnella sp. ATs2 (assembly GCF_051851855.1). NCBI lineage: Bacteria > Pseudomonadati > Pseudomonadota > Gammaproteobacteria > Enterobacterales > Yersiniaceae > Rahnella > Rahnella sp. ATs2. The sequence goes on from NZ_JBLYPL010000023.1 coordinate 71,974, forward strand.
CGGCAAGCTGGATAAACTCTTCCCACTTGCCCTGCTTTACCATTTCCAGCAGATGTAAGTTCAACTGATAAATCTCTTCATACTCTTCGCATACCGTGTTACCCATAATTTTCCAGCCTTTTTTTAGGTTCAATTTCCTTCCATGTCGTGGCAAGGTTTGTCAGTATTTCACTCACACTCGTGAGTCCGTCCGGAGAGTTTTGCCGGTTAGCGTCCAGCAAGGTTCGTGACATATAGTCATATAACCTCTCCAAATCTTCCGCGATGTGTTGTCCCTTTTCATGATCCAGAGACGTTCGCAATCCGTTATCAATAATATTGATAGCCCGGGAGATCATTTCTCCCCGCCTGGCAATATTTCCCATCTCAAAATAGATTTTGGCGCGCAGTACGGCGTTATTCGCGCCTTCATACAACATGGTAATCAGCTCATGTGGCGATGCGCCGGCCAGCTGACTTTCCAGATCAACCTGCGCGTAAGCCTTACTTCCCGATTTTGAATACATGGTGGTTCCGCTTTCTCCCGGCAGGAGGGCAAGCCTCCTGCAAGGTCATTATTCGTTAAAATTAAACCATCAGAGTGACGATAAAAGGCCGTTCATCTGATTTTGCAGGCTGTTCAGCTGTGACATGGTGCTGTCCAGCGCCGAGAACTGAACCCGGTAACGTTCGACCTGTGCGTCGATCAGTTTCTGGGTTTTATCCAGCTGGGTCTGCATGATTTTGACCTGTTCATCCAGGCTGTCAGTGGACGTTTTAATCAAACCGTCAGTTTTGGTGTCCGGATCACCCACATATTTGGTGATGATGGTGCCGAGTTTGACGGCCATCCCTTCGTTAGTGCCGCGTCCCATGAACATATCGGCAATACCGTCTGGATTATCAGCAATGGCGGCATCAATTTTGCTTTCATCCAGCGTCATCTGGCCGGTGGCGGCATCAATTTTGATACCGATATCCGCCAGTGAGGTGATGTCGGCATCCGAAGAACCGTAGGTGCCGTTCACCGCAGTACGCAGCTCACTGACCATACCGCGCAGGGTAGAATCTCCCATCAGCGCGCCGCTTTCACCATTTTGTGTGGCGACCTGATCGTCTTTCAGACCCGAGGTGTCATTCTGGACATATTTGCTGGCTGCGGTGGTCATTTTCAGCAACGCGTTGTACTTCTCAACGAAGTCTTTCACGCTGGTTTTGATGGCACCGGTATCACGGGTCATCGTCAGCTGTTCTGATTTATTATCTTCCGACACCGCTTTGAGCTGCAGGGTGACGCCGCTGATAATGTCGCTGATGTTGTTGGAGGAACGGGTATATGAGCTGCCATCAACTTTGAGCTTTGCATCCTGCGCTTCGGTCACTAAATACATGCCGTCGCCATTATCGGTACCATCCGCCGGTCGTCCGCCGTTTGAGGTGTCCATCATGCCGGCAAGCTTGTCATCACCTTCAACTTTGACGCTAATTTTACCGTCGCTGCCGGTGCTTTTTGAACTCAGTACCAGCTGATAACCGTCGTTGGTGCGCTGCACGCTGGCGCTGACACCACCGTCTTGTTTATTGATGGCCTTGGCAATCTGGTTCAGTGAGGTTTCGTCATCCTTCAGCTCAACCGTGGTGGTTTTCGCTGAATCACCGGAGCCGGTCGTAATGGTGACCGTGCGGATACCGTTATTCGCTTCGCCTTGCGCATCGTCGGCACTGTCCACGCCTTCGGTTTTGATTTTGTGCGCCATCGCCAGCTGTTCAACCGTGACTTCATGGCTGTCGGCATTGGCGCCGGTGGTGGCTGTCGCGCTAAACGCTTTATTGGAGCTGACCGTTAAGGTGTTAAAGGCATCGTTAGACAGACTTTTTACGCTGGTTTGCAGCGCTGACATAGAACTGGAAATCTGACCCCATGCGGAAATCTTCGATTTATAGCTCGTTTGCAGCAAGGTATAAGGCTTCAGACGCGTCTGTTCCCCTGCCTTGATCTGCTCAAGCATGGTTGCTGTGTCAAGACCGGATCCGATACCCAATGATGAGAAGGAAGCCATTATATTCTCCTGTATAGAATGTATTTTATTTCAAAGTAACTTCACTATTAGATATCGGTTCAGACAATATAAAGTTTAATTCTTTGTCATTTACCCATCAACCATAACGCCCGATAAAAACATTCCCTGCTTCTTTTCACCCAATAGATTTCAGAAATCGGGGGTTATTTCACTTATTCCGATCCGCAAACTTCACAATTAGCGACAAAAGTGCGTTCTTTTATCGTGATTATGATGTAAATAAAAAAACCCCTCTGCTAAAAACGTTATTAACATTATCACCTTCAATTTTAACAAAAGTATAATTTCTGACCGCCCAGCAAATTAATTTAAAAAAAGACTTTAGAGATTTTCCGGCACTCCGATGATTTAAGTATGCGAACGAAATAACGCATCACTCAATTTAAATACAGTTGCAGTGTTACATTATAAATACTCGAGGAAATCTCAATGGCACAAGTTATTAATACCAACTCCCTGAGCCTGGTAGCACAGAACAACCTGAATAAATCTCAGTCTTCACTGGGTACCGCTATTCAGCGTTTATCTTCCGGCGTGCGTATTAACAGCGCGAAAGACGATGCCGCG
>NZ_JBLYPL010000024.1:0-68199 GCF_051851855.1 Rahnella sp. ATs2
CTCATGAGCCGGGCTTTTAACTATCAGCAAAACTTCACATCTTGCTGATTATTTGAGCTTTAACGCATAATCTTGTCGCCACGCGAAACACCGACCACGCCGGAGCGTGCAACTTCCACAATTTCAGCCACATCACGGATGCTGGCTAAAAATGCGTCAAGCTTGTCGCTGGTTCCCGCCAGCTGAACGGTGTAAAGCGTGGCGGTGACGTCCACGATCTGACCACGGAAAATCTCAGTTGAACGTTTAACTTCTTCACGGCCATAGCCTGAAGCCTGCACCTTCACCAGCATGATTTCACGCTCAACGTGAGCGCCCTGTACCAGCTCGGTCACGCGCAGTACATCGACCAGCTTATGCAGTTGCTTTTCGATTTGCTCGAGCACCTTGGCATCGCCGACGGTCTGAATGGTCATGCGTGACAGGGTCGGATCGTCAGTGGGTGCCACGGTCAGGCTTTCAATGTTGTAGCCACGCTGAGAGAACAGGCCGACTACACGGGACAACGCGCCCGATTCGTTTTCCAGTAAAACTGATAAAATCCGGCGCATGATCAGGTCCTCTCCGTTTTGCTTAACCACATTTCGTCCATCGCACCGCCACGGATGTGCATCGGGTAAACGTGTTCTGTTTCATCTATGCTGATATCCACAAATACCAGACGATTTTTCTGTTCCAGCGCCAGCGCCAGTTTGCTTTCCAGCTCATCCGGCGTGCGGATTGCGATACCCACGTGCCCGTAAGCTTCCGCCAGTTTCACAAAATCAGGCAGAGATTGCATATAGGATTGGGAATGACGGCCGGAGTAAATCATGTCCTGCCACTGCTTCACCATGCCGAGGTAACCGTTGTTCAGGTTCACCACGATCACCGGCAAATCGTATTGCAGTGCAGTCGACAGTTCCTGAATGTTCATCTGAATACTGCCGTCGCCGGTCACGCAAATCACTGTTTCATCCGGCAGACCGAGTTTTACACCCAGCGCGGCTGGCAGGCCAAAGCCCATCGTGCCGAGGCCACCGGAGTTGATCCAGTGTCGCGGCTTGTCGAATTTATAATACAGCGCAGCAAACATCTGATGCTGGCCGACATCCGACGTCACGTAGGCATCGCCTTTGGTCAGACGGTGCAGCGTTTCGATAACCGCCTGCGGCTTGATGGTGCCGGTATTTTTGTCGTAGCTCAGGCATTCGCGGCCGCGCCAGTTTTCAATGTTTTGCCACCAGTCACGCAGCGCATCGAATTCCTGCTTTTCGTCGCTTTGTGCCAGCAATTCGAGCATCTGAACCAGTGTCTGTTTTGCATCGCCGACAATGGGAATATCCGCATTCACGGTTTTAGAAATGGACGTCGGGTCGATATCAATATGCATGACTGTCGCATTCGGGCAATATTTCGCCAGATTATTAGTAGTACGGTCGTCGAAACGCACACCTACGCCGAAAATCAGATCCGCACTGTGCATCGCCATATTGGCTTCGTAAGTGCCGTGCATACCGAGCATGCCAAGGCTCTGACGATGCGTGCCAGGGAAAGCGCCCAGCCCCATCAGAGAACTGGTTACCGGCAGATTCAGTTTCTCTGCCAGCTGCAGCAGCTCAGCATCACACTCAGAGTTGATCGCGCCGCCGCCGACGTACAGCACCGGTTTTTTAGCCGCCAGCAAGGTCTGGACGGCACGTTTGATTTGCCCGCGATGGCCCTGTACCGTCGGGTTGTAGGAGCGCATTGTTACCTGCTCAGGATAGGCGTAAGGCAGTTTGATCTGCGGATTCACCACGTCTTTTGGCAGGTCAACGACAACCGGCCCAGGACGGCCGGTAGACGCCAGATAAAACGCTTTTTTCAGCACAGTCGGAATATCTTCCGCGCGCTTTACCAGAAAACTGTGTTTCACCACCGGGCGGGAAATGCCCACCATGTCGCATTCCTGGAACGCGTCATAACCAATGAGTGAACTGTGGACCTGACCTGACAGCACCACCAGTGGAATGGAATCCATATAAGCCGTGGCAATACCGGTGATCGCATTGGTTGCGCCGGGACCTGAAGTCACCAGCACCACGCCCACGTCACCCGTGGCGCGCGCATAACCATCAGCCATATGAACAGCACCCTGTTCATGTCTCACCAGCACATGATCTATCCCACCGACCGTATGCAGGGCATCATAGATATCCAACACCGCTCCGCCGGGATAACCGAATACGTGCTTAACGCCCTGGTCGATTAACGACCGGACGACCATCTCGGCTCCTGACAACATCTCCATGGTTTTGCCTCCAGGCTTTTTGTTTCTTCTATAGGATGACTTTTTATTTCAGCTAGCTGTTCTATCAGGCAACGATTTATGGGGGAAACCGCTGAATTTTAGGACTTTCTATCGGGATTAAAAAACCCTGCTGTTCTTATTGGCGTTCACAAACCTAACTCAGTACCTTAGCGTCAGAATCTGAGTCAGGCAAACGCCAAAAAGGGTCAGGAAATATCGTTATATCGGCTCGCACTGCCTTCATTCTTCTGCCCGGCACAAAACACTGCCTGAGAGTAACAACCAGTCAGAAATATCAGGAAGGCCCGAAAAATTACAGTATTAAATTATGTCCGTGACGGACATACAAATGAGGATGAAACCGGCAAACGCATGTTTGCCGGTAATTGCGCAGGGAAAAGGGGAAACAGATCCGGAAGGAATTACTCGCGATAAAGCTGGTCGATTTCTTTCTGATAACGGCTGAAGATGATTTTGCGCCGTAACTTAAGCGTCGGGGTCAGCTCACCATCCTCCATCGTGAAAGGCTTGGTCAGCAGTACAAATTTTTTCACCTGCTCAAAACCGGCCAGCTCATGCTGGATCTCGCGCAACTGATGCGCAAACAGTGAAAGAATTTGCTCGTTTTTAACCAGCCCGGTGCGGTTGAGATAATCGATATGATGATTTTGCGCGTAAACGTTCAGCACGTCAAAATCAGGCACAATCAGCGCGGAAACAAAGTGACGTTCATCGGCGATCACCGCCGCCTGCTCAATGTAACGATCCTGCACCAGCGTGCCTTCGATACGCTGCGGCGCAATGTATTTGCCGCCCGAGGTTTTCATCAGATCCTTCAGCCGTTCGGTGATGAACACATTGCCTTCTGCGTCCATTTTTCCGGCATCGCCGGTTTTAAACCAGCCATCAGCCGTAAAACTGGCCGCCGTTTCTTCCGGCTTATTAAAATAACCTCTTAAAAGCGTCGGGCCGCGAACCTGGATTTCATTTTCTTCGCCAATGCGCACTTCAATTTCGGGTAACGCTGTCCCGACCGAACCGAAGCGGAAATCGTTTTCTTCCCAGCAGGTAACGGTGGCGCAGGTTTCTGTCAGACCGTAACCGTATTTGATTTTCAAACCTAGTGATTCGAAAAACAAGATCACGTTATCGTCAAGACTGGCGCCCGCTGCCGGCAGAAAGCGTAAATTTCCGCCCAGCAGATTGCGCAGCTTTTTCAGTACCAGTTTATCGGCGATGAAATACGCCGGGGAAAGCCAGAAGGAATAACGCGCTTTACGGCGTTCAGTCAGAAACTTCTCTTTGCCCTGCGCGACAGCCCAGTGGAACAGTCGTTTTTTTAAGGTTCCGGCTCGGGCTACTTTGTCATGTATGGCGCTGAACACTTTTTCATAGAAACGCGGAACCGCGCACATCACTGTGGGTTTAACGGCCTGCAACGCATCGCGCACCAAATCAGTTTCACGCAGGAAAACATTCTGCGCGCCACTGTGCATGACGAAGAAACTCCAGGCACGCTCAAAAACATGCGCCAGCGGCAGGAAGCATAACGAGACATCGCGGTCAGAAATACTCAGGCGTTTTTCATGCTGCTTTAGTTGCGTCGCCATGCTGACGTAATCGAGCATGACGCCTTTCGCCTCCCCCGTTGTTCCCGAAGTATAAATCAGCGTGAAGAGATCGTTGAGGTCACAGGCGTTAACCCGCGCCTCACGTTCAGCCGCCAAAACTCTGTCCTGAGGAACAATGCCTGAAACATGCCGGGCAATGGGCACACCGCGCAAATCAACGTCGCTATCGAGCACAAAGATATGTTTCAGTTGCGGGCACAGTTCACGCAACGCCACCGCCGCATCATACTGACTCTGCCCGACAACGAACAAAATGCGGATATCGGCATCATTAAGCACATATGCAGACTGCGCGGGGGTATTGGTCGCATACACGGGCACGGTGACGGCCCGTAACTGCAAAATCGCCAGATCGGTCATCGCCCAGGCCATCGAGTTGTTTCCGCAAATGGCGATCCGCTCCTGGATACCCACGTTCTCCTGAAGCAAAACGTCGGACAGCGCATCGACTTTCTCACCGAGTTCACGCCAGGTGAGCGTGCTTTCAGCCACAGGCGACCATTCACGGAATGCAATTTTTTCAGCACGGCTGATGACTTGATGGCGAAAACGGGTGATCAGGTGGTAGTCATTTAAGGTTGGATTCATTGAGCGTCTATACCGGCGTCCAGCGCAATCAGATAAAGGAGGGAGCTGACTGCATTGCTCTGTTACAAAGATTTAACGCAGTCTACCGGCAAACATTGCACGGTGAAATCAAATTGTAGAAGCACAGGTGCTCTTTTGGAAAACCAGGAAGGACTTTTAGAAATGAAAAAAACCTGCGTGGCTCTAACGAGGCGCAAAAACCAGGCAGGATAAAAAACCACAAAGAAAACCATAACCAGCCATTTTTACTGTGTAAGGAAACACAGTAAAAATGGGACGTATCAGAGTCACCCGCTATAAAGAGAGAATGCATTGGCTTAATAACGACTTCATCCACATATTGCCTTTATCTTTACTGGAAGATTCATGCCATGACAGGTAGCACGTCAGATTGTTCTTCATCCAGGGTAACGGTATCACGGACAGATTTAATATTCCGGCACTCGATTGTGCCATCCAGCGCGGTACCAGCGCGACCATATCTGTTTTCGACACTATTTCCATTACGCTGGAAAGATCTGTTCCCTGATAAGCAATCAGAGAATGCATTTCGGGGTCATCATAATAAGGTGAACTGAATGAATAAAAACGATCGAGCATCATGACCGCATGTTTTTCTTTCAGATATTTTTCATCTGACATATGCGGACTTATCCGCGGATGTTTTTGTGCCGCCACCAGAACCAGTTCATCATTAAATAACGCCTGATTACAAAAGTCCGGGCGGTCGAATTTACGATAACTGATCATGAATTCAATATTCTGATAACGTAACTGATGCTCTATATTGTCATTCACAATGGTTTGCAATTTAATACTGACATCCGTCGATAAAGTGTCGACCGCATTCAGTACCTGCGAAGTCAGACGTTTATCCAGCGGACTGCAAATCGCCACATTGAATTCACGAATACTCACGTTAGGATCGAAACCCGCTCCCGGGAGTTCGTTCATCACCAGTTGCAGAGCCTGTCGGATGGGGCCAAATAACTGGCGCGCTCGCATTGTTGGCTGGATCCCACGCCCAAAGCGGACAAACAAATCATCATTAAACATGATTTTTAACCGGGCGACGGCGTTACTCACCGCCGGTTGGGACATCCCCAACATATTAGCTGCGCGAGTAATATTTTGTAATTGCATCACGGCATCAAATACCGTTAACAAATTCAAATCTACATTGCGAAGGTGTGTTTCCGCTTCAGGAGGTTTAGTTTGATTGTCTGTAGTCAGATCGGACATTACATTTCCTATTCAAGATACCTCAGCCTGTTTAAGACTGATTACCTTTAATTATTCGTTTTTAATAAAATGTCACCGAAATGAATTCGGGCATACAAAAAACCAGCAGATGAATTCAGTAACGCAATGCATTCTATTTTCGGAAAGAAATCGGCTCTCATTTCCAATAATCAGAAAGATAAATGCTATCTTAATTTCATCTAGGCAAAACTGATGATATAGAACAATAAAATGTTTATAGAAACAACATGCGGAAAATGAATAATAAGTTAAGCTCCACTAAATCATTTATAACCCACTGTATTCAATAGTTTATTACTATTGACCAGATAAGTTAATGTCCATTTTGAGACTGTTTTTTTTCTTTACTGCCGCCTGAATGAACAAAACCCTTCGTTCCAGATACATTTGGCAAAGTAGTTTTTAATGCTAAATGAGATGAATTATCATTTTTAAATTTCCACACCTTGAAGGTTGACATACCGCACACATTCCCGTATCACTTTAAGCACTGTTTGAACGATGTACGTTCTGACCACCTGATTACGAGAAGCTGAAAACACATGTTTATGATTACCCGTCTCCTAGGCCTACTACTCAACGCAGAAAATTTGCGCGGTAAGCCAGTGGGCGATAATCAGAACTGATTTCAACTTCCACAGACAATAAACCCGCGCCGATGCGCGGGTTTTTTTTTATCTCTCCGCAGGGCGCGAAAATAAAAGCAGACAAGGAACAACCCATGAGCGAGCAAGTCATTATTTTCGATACCACGCTGCGTGACGGTGAACAGGCGTTACAGGCCAGCCTGAGTGTTAAAGAGAAGATTCAAATTGCAATGGCGCTGGAAAGGATGGGCGTTGACGTGATGGAAGTCGGCTTCCCGGTCTCTTCTCCCGGCGATTTCGAGTCTGTACAAACCATTGCCCGTCAGATCAAAAACAGCCGGGTTTGCGGTCTGGCCCGCTGTGTGGACGGTGATATCGACGCCGCCGCCGAAGCATTGCGCGTAGCAGAAGCTTTTCGCATCCACGTATTCCTGGCCACCTCTACCCTGCATATTGAATCCAAGCTGAAGCGTTCGTTTGATCAGGTGCTGGAGATGGCAACTCACTCCGTGAAACGCGCCCGTAATTACACCGATGATGTCGAATTCTCCTGCGAAGATGCAGGACGTACCCCGCTGGATAACCTGTGCCGCGTTGTAGAAGCTGCCATCAAAGCCGGGGCGACCACCATTAACATTCCTGACACCGTGGGTTACACCACACCGGTTCAGTTCGGTGGCATTATCACCAATCTGTATGAACGCGTGCCTAACATTGATAAAGCGATTATTTCCGTTCACTGCCACGACGATCTGGGCATGGCAGTCGGTAACTCCATCGCAGCGATTCAGGCCGGTGCGCGTCAGGTTGAGGGCACACTGAACGGTATCGGCGAACGTGCCGGTAACACTGCGCTGGAAGAAGTGATCATGGCAATCCGCACCCGCAGCGACTACATGAACGTTCACACCAACATCAATCACAAAGAAATCTACCGCACCAGCCAGATTGTCAGCCAGATCACCAACATGCCGATCCCGGGCAACAAAGCGATTGTCGGTTCTAACGCCTTCGCGCATTCCTCCGGTATCCACCAGGACGGCGTGCTGAAAAACCGCGAAAACTACGAAATCATGACCCCGGAATCCATCGGTCTGAATCAGGTTCAGCTGAACCTGACTTCCCGCTCCGGTCGTGCTGCCGTTAAGCATCGTATGGAAGAAATGGGCTACAAAGAAGCCGATTACAATCTGGATCATCTGTATGCCGCGTTCCTGAAGCTGGCCGACAAAAAAGGTCAGGTTTTCGACTACGATTTAGAAGCACTGGTCTTCATTAACAAGCAGCAGGAAGAGCCTGAGTTCTACCGTCTGGATAACTTCAGCGTGCAGTCCGGCTCCAAAATTACCGCCACTGCATCAGTCAATTTGTCCTGCGGCGAAGAAATTATCACCGAAGCCGCCACCGGCAACGGTCCGGTGGATGCCGTATATCAGGCCATCAACCGCATCACTGGTTATCAGATTGAGCTGGTGAAATACCAGCTGAGCGCCAAAGGCCAGGGCCGCGATGCACTGGGCCAGGTTGACGTGGTCGTCTCCTTCAATGGCCGCCGTTTCCACGGTGTCGGCCTGGCAACGGACATTGTCGAATCCTCCGCAAAAGCGATGGTACACGTACTGAATAACATCTGGCGCAGCAAACAAGTTGAGATTGAAAAACAACGTTTGCAGCAGTCAGGTCAGCAACACAACAACATTCAAAATAATCAGGAAACGGTGTGAACATGAGCAAGCCCCATCATATTGCCGTCTTACCCGGAGACGGAATTGGCCCGGAAGTTATGGCCCAGGCATATAAAGTTCTGGAAGCAGTACGTCAGCGTTTTGGTCTGAAGATCACCACCAGCGAATACGATGTGGGTGGCGCAGCCATCGACAAACACGGCAGCCCGTTGCCGGAAGTGACCGTCGCCGGTTGCGAACAAGCAGATGCCATTTTGTTCGGTTCCGTTGGTGGCCCGAAATGGGAACATTTGCCGCCAAACGATCAGCCTGAGCGCGGCGCATTATTGCCCCTGCGCAAACATTTCAAACTGTTCAGCAACCTGCGCCCTGCCCGTCTGTATCAGGGGCTGGAAGAATTCTGCCCGCTGCGTGCCGACATCGCCGCAAAAGGTTTCGATATTTTGTGTGTGCGTGAACTGACGGGTGGCATTTATTTCGGTCAGCCTAAAGGCCGCGAAGGTCAGGGTATGCATGAGAAAGCGTTTGATACCGAAGTGTATTACCGCTTTGAGATTGAGCGTATCGCCCGTATCGCCTTTGAATCTGCGCGCAAACGCCGCAGCAAAGTGACCTCCATCGATAAAGCGAACGTGTTGCAGACTTCCATTATGTGGCGCGAAGTGGTTAACGAAATCGCCAAAGATTATCCGGATGTCAGCCTGAGCCACATGTACATCGATAATGCGACCATGCAGCTGATAAAAGACCCGTCACAGTTTGACGTGCTGCTGTGTTCCAACCTGTTCGGCGACATTCTGTCTGACGAGTGCGCGATGATCACCGGCTCCATGGGCATGTTGCCTTCTGCCAGCATGAACGAGCAGGCATTTGGTTTGTTCGAGCCTGCGGGTGGCTCAGCGCCGGATATCGCCGGTAAAAACATCGCTAACCCGATTGCACAAATCCTGTCTGCCGCGCTGTTACTGCGTTACAGCCTGGGTGCGGATGACGCGGCCAATGCCATCGAACAAGCTGTTAATAAAGCACTGGAAGCCGGACACCGTACGGGCGATTTAGCTAACGGTCAGCAGGCACTGGGCACCAGTGAAATGGGCGATATCATTGCCCGCTTTGTGAAAGAAGGGGCATAACATGGCCAAAACTCTGTATCAGAAATTGTTTGATGCGCACGTCGTTTATGAAGCACAAAACGAAACGCCATTGTTATACATCGACCGCCACCTGGTTCACGAAGTGACATCTCCGCAAGCTTTTGACGGCCTGCGCGCGATGGGCCGTCAGGTGCGCCAGCCAGGTAAAACCTTTGCGACCATGGACCACAACGTGTCCACGCAAACCAAAGACATCAATGCGAGCGGCGAAATGGCGCGCATCCAGATGCAGGAATTAATTAAAAACTGTGCGGAATTCGGCGTGCAGTTGTATGACCTGAACCATCCGTATCAGGGCATCGTTCACGTTATCGGTCCTGAGCAGGGCATGACCTTGCCGGGCATGACCATTGTGTGTGGTGATTCCCATACTGCCACGCACGGTGCGTTTGGTTCGCTGGCCTTCGGTATCGGTACATCAGAAGTGGAACACGTTCTGGCGACGCAAACCCTGAAACAGGGTCGCGCCAAAACCATGAAAATCGAAGTGACTGGCGATGCACCTGCCGGTATCACGGCGAAAGATATCGTTCTGGCGATCATTGGTAAAACCGGCAGCGCTGGCGGTACGGGTCACGTTGTAGAATTCTGCGGTAAAGCCATTGAGGCGCTGAGCATGGAAGGTCGTATGACCCTGTGCAACATGGCGATCGAAATGGGTGCGAAAGCCGGTCTGGTTGCGCCGGACGAAACCACGTTTGCCTATCTGAAAGGCCGTCAGTTCGCACCGAAAGACCAGAACTGGGACGCGGCGGTGGAGTACTGGAAGACGCTGAAAACGGAAGACGGTGCGAAGTTTGACAGCATTGTCACCCTGGACGCGTCTGAAATCGCACCACAGGTCACCTGGGGCACTAACCCGGGTCAGGTGATGGCGGTAAACCAGACCATCCCGAATCCGGCCTCATTTGCTGATCCGGTAGAACGTGCTTCTGCTGAAAAAGCGCTGGCGTATATGGATCTGCAACCGGGCATTAAATTGACCGACGTGGCGATCGATAAAGTGTTTATCGGTTCCTGCACCAACTCCCGTATCGAAGATTTACGTGCGGCGGCAGCCATTGCCAAAGGCCGTAAAGTGGCGAGCGGCGTACAGGCGATTGTGGTACCAGGCTCCGGTCCGGTAAAAGCGCAGGCGGAAGAAGAAGGTCTGGATAAGATCTTCATCGAAGCGGGGTTCGAATGGCGTCTGCCAGGCTGCTCAATGTGTCTGGCGATGAACAATGACCGTCTGGAACCCGGCGAGCGTTGCGCGTCTACCAGTAACCGTAACTTCGAAGGCCGTCAGGGTCGTGGCGGCCGTACGCATCTGGTCAGCCCGGCAATGGCGGCGGCGGCGGCGGTTACCGGCCGTTTCGCTGATATCCGTGAACTGAACTGAGGAAAACACCATGGCTAAATTTACCCAACACATCGGTCTGGTGGTTCCGCTGGATGCAGCTAACGTCGATACCGATGCCATTATTCCGAAACAGTTTTTGCAGAAAGTGACCCGCACCGGTTTCGGTCAGCACCTGTTTAACGACTGGCGTTTTCTGGACGATGCAGGTCAGGTGCCCAATCCTGATTTCGTGCTGAACAAGCCGCGTTACAAAGGCGCGAGCATTTTACTGGCACGCGAAAACTTTGGTTGCGGTTCTTCCCGCGAACATGCGCCCTGGGCGCTGACCGATTACGGCTTCCATGCAGTGATCGCACCAAGCTTTGCCGATATCTTCTACGGTAATTCTTTCAACAACCAGTTGCTGCCGATCACCCTGAGCGAAGCAGAGATCGACGAGTTGTTTGAACTGGTAAAAAACAACGAAGGTATTCAGTTCGAAGTAGATCTGGAAGCGCAAACCGTCAAAGCGGGCGATAAAACCTATCCGTTCGTCATCGACAGCTTCCGCCGTCACTGCATGATCAACGGTCTGGACAGCATCGGCCTGACATTGCAGCACGAAACAAACATTTCCAGCTACGAGCATAAGCTGCCTGCTTTCATGAATTAATGACCAAAGCAAAGAAGGGTTAGTCCTCCTGGCACACTGAACATACAAAATAGCGGCGTATACCGCTATTTTGTATTCAATCTCCTTGAGATAATCACCTCTGATAAAACCAGCGGTTCTTTATATAGCTGCGAGAGAAGGTGTTCGATATCCATCATGACATGATGATTATTTGTGCGAAATAATCCGTAGTTTGGATCCAGGAATAAAGTATCGTATTCACCCAGCCGAAATAATGCCACAGCGTGCCCTGCTCTGACGTCCCCCTGCCCCAAAAATTCAAATGTTATAATGACGCCCGTCAGTACATTTTTATCCCTGTAGTGATCAGCGCCTTCGCACTGCCTAAAATAATCTCGCTCAAAATACCGATAATTCAGCCCGGGGACACCGCTGATCTTTTCCTTCGCACTTTGACGGGTGTTTTTATAATTAGCTGTAAACTCGACATATTCTGACTTTCCAGAGGCGCACTTATCTCTGGCATCATATCTTTGGAAAAAGTTATTTTGCTTCCTTGCCGCGCGCTCAAAAAGTTTTCTTAAACGGGCAGAGTCGGAAGGCAGGAAGGCTTTCTTCTCAGCTGTTGGCGTGGAGGTAAACCACCCTGACAGCCAACCACCGGTATTTTGTGCCGGGCGTTCTTTCAAAATATCGCCTAACCAAGTCAGGCAAAAACCAAAACAAAATCCACTCGATTTATTCTCAATAACAAACTGGCTGTATTCTTTTCGTATATTGCAAATCTGAATCATATTCGGATCACTCCCTGTTGATTATTTCAAAAGGAGTGATCCTATTGGATAGCATCCCGACATCCATGACATCAGATAACGGGCGCTCAAATAAATATATAATGTACTGAAGTGAAATAAATCAGACGTCTTTGACTTTATACATCAGCCCGAGTGCCACCACCGCCAGCACAGTCGCCGCCCAGTACACCGGATAGTGGCCGAAGTTTTCCACGATAAAGCCCTGCAACAACCCCGCGCAAATCACACCAGTGGAGATGCTGTTGGTGAAAAGTGTGGTCGCTGAACCCGCCCTTCCCGGCATCAGATCCTGAAAATATAACATTCCGATCCCGGCGACGATGCCGATGAAAATCGCGTTGAACAATTGCAGGATCATCAGCGCGGCTTTGAACTGAAACGCCACCAGTCCGGCATAGAAAATCACACCGCTTACCACGGCATACAGCATCAGCTTGCGTTTACCAGTACGTTTGACCAGATAACCCGCCAGCAACATCGCCGGAATTTCCAGTCCGGCAGCGGTTCCCATCAGCAGCCCCGCCAGCCCTTCCGGCAGCCCCAAATCACTGGTGATGTACAGCGGCATATCAATGACATACATGATATTGCAGGTCCACATCAGCAGGGAGGAAAAGAACAACAGCCGCACATCTTTGTTGCGCCAGGCGCTAACCGGCACGGCTTTTTCATCCACCGGCTGTTCAAGGCGCGGCACTGACGGAAGGAAGAAAAGGATCATTAATATGCTGCCGACAAACACTGCGGCGGCACTCAGGTACATCGGCGTAAAGCCGTAATTCAGCGCCAGCATAAAAGAGAGCGGCGGGCCCAGCACCCAAGCCAGCGAGAGCATCGCACGCATCATCGAACTGAACATCACCACTTCACTGGCGGAGCGATCCGCATGTTCACGCGCCAGCGCAAACAGCTGCGGCATCGACGCATTGCCTATCGCCGCCAGCAATACGCCGACGGTGATCAGCACCAGATAATCGCGGCTAAAGGCAAATACCAGGCTGTTACCCAGCGCCATCAGGCAGCAGAACATCAGCAATTTCCGCCGGTCGCCTTTGTTATCGGAACGGTTAGCCAGCAGAAAACTGATCGCGATCCCGGCGATGGCGTTAACGGTATAAAAGAACCCTACCCACAGCGGACGGACCTTCACTTCGTTAGTCAGAAACAGACTCAGCGTCGGCGCCTGTAATGCGCCCGCCACGCCGCACAGCAAGGAGACCACCAGAAAGGTGACATAAATACGATTAAAACGAGGTTTTGGCATGACGTCGTCCCTGAGAAATGAATGTCTTACAGCACAACATACAGTGTATACCCAAAACAGTTCGAGTTGCAGAAAGGCGGCAAGCGCACGAATCCCGATGAGCTGACACAGGTCAGTGATTCGGATGAGTAAGAGCGGCCAACGCGTCTGCGGCTCGAAATATGAAGGGTGTACGAATAAAAAAACCAGTGAGTTTCCTCACTGGCTGGTGACAATACACCATTACTCAGAAAATCGAATTTAGTCAGACCTGAAGTCACAGTCGCCGGCGGTATTGCTCGTCGTCCAGTGTTTCCATATCCCACTGCGTAAGACGGGACAGAATATCCAGACGGTATTGCACCGGAACCCAGGACAGCCAGTCTGCATGATTTTTAGAGGCGTTCTTTTTGATGGCTTCAAAATAACGCTGATAGAAACGGGCGTTCAGACTGCGTTTCATGCTGACCTCCGGTGATTCACAACAGGCTTTCGTTGAGAAACAGTATCAGCGTAATATGAGGAAAGATAAATTGATGAAAATTGCCCGTGGAGTTCCTCTTTTATGTCCTCGTCCCGTTTGCAACAACAGTTCATCCGCCTGTGGCAAAGCTGTCACGGTCAAGACACTGAAACGACGCTACAGGCACTGTCGGAAGTTCTGAGTTGCTCACGCAGACACATGCGCTCGTTGCTCAGCACCATGCAGGAACAGGGCTGGCTGACGTGGGATGCAGAAGCCGGACGCGGCAAACGTTCCACGCTGAAATTTTTGTATACCGGCCTCGCACTCCAGCAACAGCGCGCCGAAGAGCTGCTGGAGCAGGATCGTATTGATCAGCTGGTACAACTGGTCGGCGACAAAACCCTGGTGCGCCAGATGCTGCTTTCCCAGCTCGGGCGCAGCTTTCGTCAGGGTAAGCATATCCTGCGTGTGTTGTATTACCGTCCGCTGATTAATCTGCTGCCCGGCACCATGTTACGCCGCTCTGAAACCCATATTGCCCGGCAGATTTTCAGCGGCCTCACACGCATAAATGAGGAAAAAGGGGAAGTCGAAGGCGATTTAGCCCATCACTGGCAGGAGATTTCGCCATTGCAGTGGCGGTTTTATCTGCGCCCTGCCATTCATTTTCATCATGGCCGTGAGCTGGAGATGGTGGATATCATTGCTACCTTTACCCGGCTGAAAACGCATCCGCTGTTCAGTAACCTGAAGTCAGTCACAACGCCCACGCCAAATGTTATTGATATCCACCTGAATGAACCCGATCGCTGGTTGCCGTGGCTGTTCGGCAATATCCACGCGATGATCCTGCCGCAGGAGTGGCAGTCGCTGCCCGATTTTGCCCGCCATCCGGTCGGTACCGGCCCTTACGCCGTGGTGCGTAACCTGAAAACCCAACTGCGCATCCGCGCCTTTGATGATTATTTTGGCTTCCGGGCACTGATTGACGAAGTAAATATCTGGGTGTTGCCGGAACTGAGTGAAGAACTGGTGCATTCCGGTGTACAGCTACAGGCTGATGAATCGGGCAAAAGCGAACTGGAAAGTCGCCTGGAAGAAGGCTGCTATTTTTTGTTATTTGACCAGCGCTCGCCGGTGGGACAATCCGCAGAAACCCGCCAGTGGCTGTGCGATTTACTCAATCCCATCGCTTTACTGAATAATGCCGAACCGATTTATCAGCGCTACTGGTCGCCGGCTTACGGCCTGCTGCCACGCTGGCACCATAAAGCGCCACAACCGCGTCCGCCCAAACCGCAAAACCTGACGCAGGTGACACTCACATTTTACGGCGAGCATTCCGAGCATCAGGCGATCTGCAATGCGCTGCAGCCGCTTCTGGCATCCGAAGGCATTGAGCTGATTATTCAGGTCGTGGATTACGCGGTCTGGCACCGTGGCGACGCCAAAAGTGATCTGTGGCTCGGCAGCGCCAACTTTACCCTGCCGCTGGAATTTTCACTCTTTGCGCATTTCTATGAATTACCGCTGGCGAAACACTGCTTCAGTGAAGAGATGGAAGATGACGCCGCGCAGTGGCATGCGGGGAATTTATCGATCGCCAAATGGAGTCAGAAACAAACAGTCAGCCATCAGATCCATCCTCTGTTTCATCACTGGCTGGTGTTGCAGGGGCAGCGCAGTATGCGCGGCGTGCGCATGAACACCCTCGGCTGGTTCGATTTCAAATCCGCGTGGTTTGCGCCGCCGGACAGTTAATCGGACTATCGCATCGCGCCGTTAGTCTCTAGAATGACATCCGTTCTCAACGGGGTGCCAAAGTGCGTTCTTTTTCAAGAAGAATGAACTCGATCTTTAAACGCCGCGAGCGCGTGTTCAGCGGGTGAAGTCCAGCGTACAGAAAGCGGAGCGTACACAAAGTACGTGAGCATTTCGAGCACTGTACGACGCCCGATCAACACACGCACAGCAAGTTTAAAAGGCTGAGATTTAGACCCGTCGAACCTGATCCGGTTAACCCCGGCGGAGGGATTTGAGACTGCGCGATGCTTACTCAAAATCCTTTGCCCTTTCATTTTTTTGGAGCGCAAAGTTGAAAAAATTATTGTCCTGCCTGCTGTTACTTTCTGCCCCTGCACTGGCTGCAAAACCTGTTCTGACGGTTTATACCTACGATTCTTTCTCTGCCGACTGGGGTCCTGGCCCGGCGATTAAAAAAGCTTTTGAAGCCCGGTGCGGTTGCGAACTGAAATACGTTGCGCTGGAAGACGGTGTCTCTTTGCTTAACCGTCTGCGGATGGAAGGCAAAAACAGCAAAGCCGACGTGGTTCTCGGGCTGGATAACAACCTGTTGCAGGCGGCCGAACAAACCGGATTATTTGCCAAAGCGCCGAAAACCGATGCCAGACTGACCGTACCAGGCGGCTGGGACAACACCACGTTCGTGCCTTACGATTACGGCTATTTCGCGTTCGTGTATGACAAAAACAAACTGAAGAACCCGCCAAAAAGCCTCGATGAGCTGATCAACAGCGACCAGAAATGGAAAGTCATTTACGAAGATCCGCGCACCAGTACACCGGGTCTGGGCCTGATGTTGTGGATGCAAAAAGTCTATGGCGACAAAGCACCGCAAGCATGGGAAAAACTGGCGAAGAAAACCGTTACCGTCACCAAAGGCTGGAGCGAGGCTTACGGTTTATTCCTCAAAGGCGAGAGCGATCTGGTGCTGAGCTATACCACATCTCCGGCGTATCACATCGTCGAAGAAAAGAAAGATAACTACGCGGCGGCGGATTTCACCGAAGGTCATTACATGCAGGTCGAAGTGGCGGGTCAGCTGGCGAACAGCAAGCAACCTGAACTGGCTGAAGCATTTATGAAATTCATCACTACGGAAGATTTCCAGAAAGTGATCCCGGCCGGCAACTGGATGTATCCGGTGATCAACACCCCGCTGCCTGACGCCTTTAAACAGCTGACGGTACCGGCTAAGTCCCTGCAATACAGCGCACAGGATGTCGCCACTCACCGTTCACAATGGATCCAGGCATGGCAGAACGCCGTCAGCCGTTGATCCCTCGCTGGTTGTGGCCGGGCGCCATCGCCTCGCTGCTGATGTTGCTGGTGGCTATGCTGGCGTTAGGCTCTCTGTGGCGTCATGCGCCACAGATGAGCGGCGCCTCGCTGTGGCAGAATCCTTATCTCTGGCATGTGATCCGCTTTACCTTCTGGCAGGCGCTGCTTTCGGCGCTCTGTTCTGTGCTGCCCGCCATTCTGCTGGCCCGTGCGCTGTTCCGCCGCCGCTTCCCCGGACGTCAGCTGTTACTACGCTTATGCGCGATGACGCTGGTATTGCCGGTTCTGGTGGCAGTCTTCGGCATTCTCAGCGTCTATGGACGGCAGGGCTGGCTGGCGCAGATTTGCGGCTGGCTGGGCGTGGATTACCGTTTCTCGCCTTATGGTTTACAGGGCATTTTACTGGCTCATGTGTTTTTTAATCTGCCACTGGCAGCCCGACTCTTATTGCAGGCGCTGGAAAATATCGCCGTCGAACAGCGTCAGCTGGCTGCGCAGCTTGGGATGAACGCCTGGCAGCAATTTCGCTTTGTTGAATGGCCTGCCATTCGCCGGCAGATTTTCCCCGCCGCCGCGTTGATTTTTATGTTGTGCTTCGCCAGCTTCGCCACCGTGCTGTCGCTGGGCGGCGGCCCGCAGGCGACCACCATTGAACTGGCGATTTTTCAGGCGTTAAGTTACGACTACGATTTAAGCCGCGCCGCCACGCTGGCGCTGATCCAGCTGTTTTGTTGTCTGGCGCTGGTCTTGCTCAGCCAGAAACTCAGTCAGGCGTTGCCGGTCGGACAAACGCATTCTCAGCGCTGGCGTAACCCGGACGATTCCTGGCTGAGGCGCATCGCAGATACCGTGCTGGTCGGCCTGGCGTTAATGCTGATCCTGCCACCATTACTCGCTGTGATTACTGACGGTATCAACCGTGCAGCAGTCGGTGTTTTACAACAACCCGCACTGTGGCAGGCATTATGGACATCCGTGCGTATCGCCCTGGGCAGCGGGATAGTGTGTGTCCTGCTCACCATGATGCTGTTGTGGAGCAGTCGCGAACTGCGATTACGCCAGAGAAATGGCTGGGCGCAGGCGATGGATCTCAGCGGTATGCTGATCCTCGCGATGCCGGGCATTGTGCTGGCGACCGGTTTTTTCCTGCTCCTTGGCGATACGACAGGTATGCCGCAATCGCCATGGCCGCTGGTGATCATGACCAATGCGCTGATGGCGGTGCCTTATGCGCTAAAAGTGCTGGATAACCCGATGCGCGACGTGGCCGAACGTTACACGCCGCTGTGCCTTTCACTGGATATGCACGGCTGGCAGCGCCTGCGCTGGGTGGAACTGAGCGCACTGAAGCGCCCGATTGCGCAGGCGCTGGCGTTTGCCTGCGTGCTGTCGCTGGGGGATTTCGGCGTGATCGCCTTATTTGGCAATGAGAACTTCCGCACCCTGCCGTTTTATCTGTATCAGCAGATCGGCTCCTATCGCAGCCAGGACGGCGCGGTGACGGCGCTGTTATTGCTGCTGTTATGCTTCCTGTTATTCACCCTGATTGAGAAATTACCAGGCCGCCATGCTGACGCTGAATAAACTGACGTACCTGTACGAACACCTGCCGATGCGCTTCGATTTACAGATCGAGGCCGGTGAGCGCGTGGCCATTCTCGGGCCGAGCGGCGCGGGGAAAAGTACCCTGCTCAGCCTGGTCGCCGGTTTTCTGCCACCGGTCAGCGGACAGATCCTGCTTAACGATGCAGATCACAGCGCGACACCACCGGCAAAACGTCCGGTGTCGATGCTGTTTCAGGAAAACAATCTGTTCTCGCATCTGACCGTGCGTCAGAACATGGGACTGGGGTTACATCCGGGGCTGAAACTCACCGCACAGCAGAAGCGCGAGCTGGAAGATATCGCCCGACAGGTCGGGCTGGCAGAGTGTCTGGATCGCTTACCGTCGCAGCTTTCCGGCGGCCAGCGTCAGCGTGTCGCACTGGCGCGCTGCCTGTTACGCAGCCAGCCAATCTTATTGCTCGACGAACCGTTTTCGGCACTCGATCCGGCGCTGCGCAGTGAGATGCTGAGTTTGCTGGATAAAGTGTGCGGGCAACGTCATCTCACATTACTGATGGTGTCGCATAATCTGGATGACGCGGCGCGGATTGCTCCCCGCACACTGCTGGTTGTCGATGGCCGGATTTTCTACGACGGACCGACGCAGGCACTGGCCGACGGCAGTGCGCCGGAAGCCAGAGTATTGGGGATAGATGTTTCTGGAGCGGACGTTTAGGGCATCCGCCAGACATCAGCGGGTGATCACTTTCCACAGCAGATGACCGTAGACCGGCATCATCGGCTGTTTGCTAAGCATCACCAGACTCACTGCTGTTGCGATCAGACTCAGCACACAAACGACGCGCAGACGCGGCAGAGGCAACCATTTGGTCATCGCATCAGGTGAAGCTTTGCCCGACCGGAACCAGCGCCACAGCAACCAGGCACTGAGCCAGATCAGCACCACGGCGGCAAACAGCATCCATTTGAACACTGAACTGTTGTGGCTGGCCGGAATATCAATCGCAACGCCCGCCAGGATCCCCGGCAGGAAATACACCGGCGGCCAGGTGATGCAGCCGATGATATTCGGCGGTGCAAATTTATAAGGCGGCAGGTTCAGCATACCGGCCACCATCGGCACCAGCGGGCGTGTTGGCCCGATGAAACGCCCGATAATGACGGTGGCAAAGCTATGCCTATCCAGCGCATAACCGGTTTTATCCAGTAATGACTGGTAACGCTTAAGGAAGCGCCAGCGGTGTAACGGTTCCTTGAAACCGCGGCCAATGAAATACGAGGCCCAGTCGCCAAAGAAACAGCCCAGACCCGCCGCCAGCCAGGCTTCGTACAACCCGACCTGACCGCTGCCGATCAGCGTGCCGAGCGTCGCCATCATCACGGTGCCCGGCAAAATCAGCCCGACCAGCGCCAGCGACTCGAAGAAAGCCACCACAGCGACAATAATTAATGCGAAGCCCACCGACTGAGCGACCAGATGTTGTAGATAGGCTTCCATAAATTCCCAGAATTGAGTTACGTCCGCGCCAATTGCGCAGATAAATGAGACTAGTGTGAGTTTTCTGCATTCTCATTGTAGTAAATACATCAAGCGGCTGAATTGTCAGCGCATGAACTATCACAGTCAACCGCGTAATTGTATGCGTATTTGGCAGAAACCTGAGGCATAGACAAAGACTGTATAAATAACCATACTCTGTCTTTGCATTTCATCTTTTATTTCATCTGTTCCGAGGCGCTTATTAACGCAAATTCCGTCCCCTCATCTGCCCGAACCCCTGACACGGCGCCGCGTCAGGGATTTGTGCTGACCCGCCACTGGCGCGACACGCCGCGGGGTACAGAGGTGGATTTATGGCTGGCGACAGACGACGGCCCGCAAAAAGTGCGTCTGCCCTTGCAGGAATCGGTGGCGTTTATTCCCGCTGAACAGCGTGCGGCGGCGGAGCGTATTCTCATTGATGAAAAAAATATTAGTCTGCGTCCGTTGCCGTTGCAGGATTTCCAATCCCGCGCCGTTCTTGGGCTTTACTGCCCGCAACACCGGCAGTTAATGCGGATTGAAAAACTGCTGAAAGATAATGGCGTCAATGTTTTCGAAGCGGATATCCGCCCGCCGGAACGCTTCCTGATGGAACGCTACATCACCGCACCGGTCTGGTTCAGCGGCAAACCCGGGCCGGACAAGCTGTTGCTGGACACCAAAATGAAACCGGCGGAAGATTACCGGCCGCCGCTGAAACTGTGTTCGCTGGATATCGAAACCAGCGGCAACGGCGAGTTGTATTGCATCGGGCTGGAAGGCTGCGGGCAGCGCCACGTTTATATGCTCGGCCCGCCCAACGGCGATCCGGATGCTCAGTTCGATTTCAACATGGTTTACGTCGACAGCCGCCCGCAGTTACTGGAAAAACTCAATGAGTGGCTGGAGACTTACGACCCCGATGCCATCATCGGCTGGAGCGTGGTGCAGTTCGACCTGCGCGTTTTACAGAAACATGCAGACCGCTACAAAATCCCGCTGAAATTCGGGCGCGGTGGCGGTGATCTTGAATGGCGTGAACATGGCTTCAAACAGGGGCACTTTTTTGCCGCTGCCGCTGGACGCCTGATTATCGACGGCATTGAAGCATTGAAATCCGCATTCTGGAACTTCAACTCGTTCAGTCTGGAATTCGTCTCGCAAAGTTTATTAGGCGAAGGCAAAGCCAGTGACAATCCCTATCAGCGGCTGGCCGAAATCGAACAGCGTTTTCGCGAAGATAAACCGGCGCTGGCACGCTATAACCTGAAAGACTGCGAACTGGTGACGCGTATTTTCGCCAAAACAGAGCTGATGCCATTTTTGCTGGAACGTGCCTCGGTGACGGGTCTGGCGGTAGATCGCAGCGGCGGTTCGGTAGCGGCGTTTACCCATCTTTATTTACCGCGCATGCACCGCGCCGGGTATGTCGCGCCAAATCTGGGCGAATTAGAGGGTGAAATGAGCCCTGGTGGCTTTGTAATGGATTCGCGCCCCGGTTTGTACGATTCCGTATTAGTGCTCGATTATAAAAGTTTGTACCCGTCGATTATTCGCACTTTTCTGATCGACCCGGTCGGGCTGGTTGCCGGACTGCAACAGCCTGACGACGAACACTCGGTGCCGGGTTACCGCAATGCCCGCTTCTCGCGGGAAAAACATTGTTTGCCGGAGATCGTCCGCCAGATCTGGATGGGCCGCGAGGAAGCTAAAAAGCAGAAAAATAAACCCCTCTCGCAGGCACTGAAAATCATCATGAACGCCTTTTACGGCGTGCTCGGCTCCAGCGGCTGCCGGTTCTTTGATCCGCGCCTCGCGTCTTCTATTACGCTGCGCGGGCACGACATTATGCGCCAGACCCGTGAACTGATTGAGGCCGAAGGCTATCAGGTGATTTACGGGGACACCGATTCCACCTTTGTCTGGCTCAATAAACCCCATTCACAGGAAGACGCCAGCGTCATTGGTCGTCATCTGGTGGAACAGGTTAATGTCTGGTGGAAAGCGCATCTGCAAAAGGAATACGGGCTGGAAAGCGCGCTGGAACTGGAATTCGAAACGCACTATCAGCGCTTCCTGATGCCGACCATCCGCGGTTCGGAAACCGGCAGCAAAAAACGCTATGCCGGCCTGGTGAATGACGCCGACGGCGAGCACATCGTTTATAAAGGGCTGGAAACCGTACGCACCGACTGGACGAAACTGGCGCAGGAGTTTCAGCAGGAACTGTATCAGCGCATTTTCCACCGGCAGCCATATCAGGATTACGTTCGCGATTATGTGGCGCGCACGCTCGACGGCGAATTTGATGACAAGCTGGTGTACCGCAAACGTCTTCGCCGCAAGCTGAGTGATTACGAAAAAAACGTTCCCCCGCATGTTCGCGCCGCGAGGCTGGCGGATGATTATAATGTTCAGCACGGGCGCGCAAAACAGTATCAGAACGGCGGCTGGATAAGTTACGTGATGACCACGTCCGGGCCTGAACCTCTGGAGAACCGCCAGTCCCCCATCGATTACGATCATTACATCGAACGTCAGCTGGAGCCGGTTGCCGACGGTATTTTGCCTTTCCTGCATGACGACTTTGCTACACTGATTACAGGTCAGATGGGATTATTCTGAGCAAAAAAAGGATTGCTCTTTGATTCGCAGGTGACGAAAGGCTTACCTTCCATTACCATAGCGCCCTTTCCCATTTCTGAAACATCCTCACACAGCGAACTACTCCGCGCCATCTGGCGGGGAAAGAAAACTATTGCCCGAGAAAGTTCACGGGCTGAACACGCATTGCGCAGTCGTCGTATACCGAGCAAACAACACAGAGAGAGATTATGCCGTTTACATTGGGTCAACGCTGGATAAGCGATACGGAAAGCGAATTAGGATTAGGGACCGTAGTAGCGCTGGACGTGCGCATGGTTACTCTGCTTTTCCCCGCCACCGGTGAAAACCGTTTGTATGCCCGAAATGATTCCCCGATCACCCGCGTGATGTTCAATCCCGGTGACACCATCAGCAGTCATGAAGGCTGGCAGTTACAGGTCGAAGAAGTCCTGGAAGATAAAGGCCTGCTGACTTACATCGGTACCCGTCTGGATACCGAAGAAACCGGCGTCGCGATGCGTGAAGTGCTGCTCGACAGCAAGCTGACGTTCAGTAAGCCGCAGGACCGTCTGTTTGCCGGTCAGATTGACCGTATGGATCGCTTCGCCCTGCGTTTCCGCGCCCGTAAATATCAGCGCGAGCAGTTCCGTCTGGAATTCGGCGGCCTGCGCGGTATGCGCGCCAGCCTGATCCCGCATCAGTTGCACATTGCTTACGAAGTCGGTCAGCGTCACGCGCCGCGCGTTTTACTGGCTGATGAAGTGGGTCTGGGTAAAACCATTGAAGCCGGTATGATTATTCATCAGCAACTGCTGTCTGGCCGTGCTGAGCGCGTATTGATCGTGGTGCCGGAAACCCTGCAACACCAGTGGCTGGTAGAAATGCTGCGCCGCTTCAACCTGCGTTTCTCTCTGTTTGATGACGACCGCTACGCTGAATCCGTGCATGAAGCGACTAATCCGTTTGAAACTGAACAGCTGGTGATCTGTTCTCTTGATTTCGTGCGTCGCAATAAATCCCGTCTTGAACAGCTTTCTGATGCGGCGTGGGACATGCTGGTGGTCGATGAAGCGCACCATCTGGTGTGGAGCGAAGACGCGCCAAGCCGCGAATATCAGGTTATCGAGCAACTTTCCCAGCAAATCCCGAGCGTTCTGCTGCTGACGGCGACGCCGGAACAACTGGGTCAGGAAAGTCACTTTGCGCGTCTGCGCCTGCTGGATCCGGATCGTTTCCACGATTACGAAGAATTCATTGAAGAACAACAGCAGTATCAGCCGGTGGCCGATGCCGTCACGCTATTACTCAACAAAGAACCTCTGACGCCGGAAGCGCTGGCGTTACTGGGTGAAAGTGTCGGCAACGCCGATACCGATGCCCTGCTGACCGCCGCCAATAAAGGCGATGAAGCGGCAGCGAAACAGCTGGTTTCCATGCTGATGGATCGTCACGGCACCAGCCGCGTGCTGTTCCGTAACACCCGTAACGGGGTGAAAGGTTTCCCTGAGCGCCATCTGCACGCGGTGAAACTGCCGCTGCCGACGCAGTATCAGACCGCGATTAAAGTCTCAGGCATTATGGGCGCGAAGAAAACCGCCGAAGCCCGTGCGCACGACATGCTGTACCCGGAGCAGATTTATCAGGAGTTCGAAGGCGAGAACGCCACCTGGTGGAATTTTGATCCGCGCGTCGAATGGCTGCTCGGTTATCTGACCGCTAACCGTGACGAGAAAGTGCTGGTGATCTGCGCCAAAGCCGCCACCGCATTGCAACTGGAACAGGTTCTGCGTGAACGTGAAGCGATCCGTGCCGCCGTGTTCCACGAAGGGTTGTCGATCATTGAACGTGACCGCGCTGCCGCTTACTTTGCTTCTCAGGAAGAAGGCGCGCAGGTGCTGCTGTGTTCCGAAATCGGCTCCGAAGGCCGTAACTTCCAGTTCGCCAGCAAAATGGTGATGTTCGATCTGCCGTTTAACCCGGATCTGCTGGAGCAGCGTATCGGGCGTCTGGATCGTATCGGCCAGCAAAATAATATCGACATCATGGTGCCTTACCTCGAACAGACCGCGCAGTCGGTGCTGGTTCGCTGGTTCCATGAAGGTCTGGATGCGTTCGAACATACCTGTCCGACCGGCCGTACCATTTATGACAGCGCATATGAACAACTGATTGCCTTCCTGGCCACGCCTGCCGAGCAGGCTGGTCTGGACGAGTTTATTCTCACATGTCGCGCCGAACATGATGCGCTGAAAGAGAAGCTGGAAAATGGCCGCGACCGTCTGCTGGAGATGCATTCCAACGGCGGCGAACGTGCGCAGCAACTGGCGAAGGAAATCGGCGAGCAGGATAACGACGTTAACCTGGTCAACTTTGCGCTGAATCTGTTCGATATCGTCGGCATCAATCAGGAAGATCGCAGCGACAATCTGATCGTACTGACGCCTTCCGATCACATGCTGGTGCCGGATTTCCCGGGGCTGCCGGAAGACGGTTGTACCGTCACCTTCGATCGTGAACAGGCGCTGTCCCGTGAAGATGCGCAGTTCATCAGCTGGGAACATCCGATCGTGCGTAACGGGCTGGATCTAATCCTGTCCGGCGATACCGGCAGCTGTGCGGTATCGATCCTGAAAAACAAAGCGCTGCCGGTCGGTACCCTGCTGGCTGAGCTGGTTTACGTGGTGGAATGTCAGGCGCCGAAACATCTGCAACTGACCCGTTTCCTGCCACCGACGCCGGTGCGCATGCTGATGGATCGTAAAGGCACCAATCTGGCGGCGCAGGTCGAGTTTGAGAGCTTTAACCGTCAGCTGAACGCCATCAACCGTCATAACTCCAGCAAGCTGGTGAATGCGGTGCAGCAGGATGTCCACGCTATGTTGCAACAGGCAGAAGCGGAAATCGCTGAGCAGGCACGCGCCCTGATTGAAGCGGCCAAAGTAGAAGCCGATGAGCAGCTGACCAAAGAGCTGGATCGCCTGAAAGCGCTGAAGGAAGTGAACCCGAACATTCGTGATGATGAACTGGAATCGGTAGACTCTAACCGGAAGCAGGTATTGGCGAATCTGAACGATGCCAGCTGGCGTCTGGATGCTATCCGCCTGGTGGTGGTCAGCCACCAGTAAGCCCGACGGGATGCAGCCGGTCTGCATCCCTTCTTTATTTCAACCTGAATACAGACTGAAACCGCTATGAGCGAACATCAACCGACAATTCCTGAGCCTTCCAAAACCCGGCCGCTGGAGAATTACAATCCACCGACCGATCCCTGGTTACAGGTGATTTTTCAGGATGAGCACATCATGGTGGTCAATAAACCGAGCGGGCTGCTTTCGGTACCCGGCAAACTGGCCGAGCATCAGGACAGCCTGATGACCCGGATTCAGCAGGAATTCCCAGAAGCCGAGTCGGTCCATCGTCTGGATATGTCGACCAGCGGTGTGATTGTGGTGGCGCTGACCAAGGACGCCGAGCGCGAACTAAAACGTCAGTTCCGCGAGCGTGAAACCAAGAAAGTGTACATCGCGCGGGTCTGGGGACGGGTTGAAGAAGATTACGGCATTATTGATTTACCGCTGATTTGCGATTATCCCAACCGGCCAAAGCAGAAGGTCTGCCATGAAACCGGTAAAAAGGCGCTGACGCAATACGAAGTGATGTCATGGGATGATGACGGCACCACACGGGTGAAACTGCGGCCAATCACCGGACGTTCGCATCAGCTGCGCGTGCACCTTCTGGCGCTGGGACATCCGATTCTGGGCGATAAATTCTATGCGCATCCGCAGGCACTGGCAGCAGCAGACCGTTTACAACTGCATGCACAGGAATTATCGTTCTATCATCCGATAACGGATGCGCCACTGGTGTTTAATTGCGAACCGGATTTTTAATCATTCAAACAATACATATTTCTTAAATCACTTTTAAGTAATATGTATTGTATTTCCATCATATTGTTTTATTAGGTTTTAACGCCCCGCAAAATAGTATATTCCCTGAGTCAGTTATTGACTGACCTGTCATTACTCTTCCTGCAACTGTTAACATCCCCTCCTTTTAATAATTTCATCCTCAGGGAAGATAATAATGAAATGGAAACCAAAGCTGCTCAGCAGCCTGATTGCATTGGCGCTTTTTGATGCCGATGCCGGTGTAATGCGCGAGGATGTCGCGGTTCAGGACTATCGTGATTTTGCTGAAAACCTTGGGAAATATGGTGCGGGTGAAGAAAATGTCGAAGTTTTTAAAACGGACGGCACGTCAGCGGGCATTCTTAACTTCCCTATGCCTGATTTTGGCGCCGTCAGCAGTCTGGGGTTCGCGACATTAATTTCTCCCTCTTATATTGTCAGCGTGGCCCATAACGGTGGATATACTTCCGTAGACTTTGGGAATCATGCGAAATACAGAACTACCTATAAACTGATTAATCGCAACATTGACCCGGAGTATTACACCAAAAATAAAGATTTCCATGTCCCGCGTTTAAATAAAGTGGTTACTGAAGCTGCACCGATGCCTGTCGCAGATCCCGCTGAGTTTACCACTGATAAAGAGCGTTATACCTATTTCGCACGCGCCGGATCCGGCACGCAATATCAGGTCGATCCTGTTACGCATAAAATGAAATATCTCGCGGATGCGTATGTCTGGAAATCGGGTGGCACGATTGTTAATCCTACCTTTCAGAGCGGGCAACTGAAGTGGATCAATTATGGTCCTACAGATTCACGCGTTCAGCCTTTCAGCAGTGCAATTCAGGCCGGTGACAGCGGCAGCCCGCTGTTTGTTTATGACAATAAAGAAAAAATCTGGAAAATTGTCGGGGTTTCACCCTGGAGCGGCGGTTACGGACCTTATAAATACGACAGCTATACCCTTTACATACAACAGGCTTTCATGGAGAGCGTGTTTGCCAAAAATATTGACCCGGATGTGACTGATATCGCTGCCGATGGCGACATTCACTGGACGGCGGCCAATATTACCCAGGGCGAAAACAGCTGGCAGTGGCACGGTGTTAACACGGCACTGCCTTCGCAGGCCACGAATGATGAACTCGATGCCTCCAAAGACCTGCGCTTTGCCGGTGATGGCGGCCTGATCGTACTCGACAGCGCGGTGAATCACGGTGCGGCAAAACTGCAGTTTTCCAACGATTACCGCGTCGTCTCTGCCGACGGAGCCAACAGCACCTGGGTGGGCGGCGGGATCGAAGTCGATGCGGGGAAAACCGTCGACTGGGAAGTCAATGGATTAGACGGAGACACCCTGCATAAAATCGGTGAAGGTACGCTGTACGTCAATGCCGTGGGCAATAATGGCGGCGCGCTGAATGTTGGCGACGGTCTGGTGGTTCTGGCACAACAAGCCAATGAAGCGGGTGAGCAAAAGGCCTTCTCCAAAATCACCATCGTAAGCGGGCGCCCGACGGTGCAGATCGGCGGTGAAAACCAGATTGAAAGCAGTGACATAAACTTTGGCTACCGTGGCGGTAATCTGGATCTGAATGGCTATGACATGGCTTTCAGCACCATCAATCACAGTGATTCTGGTGCAGCGATTATTAACAGCAATGCAGACCAGATCAGTACGCTGACGTTGAATAACTCAGATAACCAGACATTTATTGGCCATCTCGGCAGTAAAGAAACAGCATCAAATTTAAACGTCGATTATGCTCCTGATTCTTCTGCGGGCATCTGGGACCTGGCGGGCGGTGCCGATCTGAATCAGCTTTCCGTGCAAAACGGCATTCTAAGACTTGTCGGACGCCCGACACCGCATGCCGGCGGCACTGTTTTCAGTGATGATTGGATTGATGAAACCTATAATGTTAACCAGGTTGATGTCGCCAGCCATGCCACCCTGCGGGTGAATGAACATGCCACGCTGAATGCCAACGTTAAGCTCAATGAGCAGGCAAACATGATGCTGAACAGCAAATCACATTTGAGCGGTCAGGTTGAGTTAGCCTCTGGCAGTGTGATTTCCGTTGATCAGACAGACAATAAAACCACCAGCACTGATGGCAATAATGATGTGATCATAGATGCCGCCATTTCCGGTAACGGAACGCTGAAAAAAATGGCGCCGGGTGCGTTATATATCAACAGCGATAATACCTTCACCGGCTCAACCCATATTTACAGCGGCGCATTGATCCTCAACGGCTCCCTTACCTCGACCGTGACTATGGAACAAAACACCGTGCTGGCGGGAAACAGCACCGTCACAGATCTTATTCTGAAAGATGATGTTCAGCTTCTTCCTCAATGGCCAGCAGAGAGCGAAAGCGATGCCTTTGTGCCGGCAACACAAACCGTTAACGGCACACTCGCTGCAGGTAACAATAATCTGCTCAGCTTGCGCACACATTTCGACCCGAGTTTTGCGCAAACCGACAAGTTACTGATCAATGGCGACGTGGTTTCTTCAGCCCCTGTTATCGTTCAGGTCACACCTTCGGGTGCCGGCTTCTTCACCGACACCGATAATGACGGTGCAGCAGATAATCAGGAAGGGATTTCTCTGATTCAGGTAGCGGGTAACGCCACAAAAAACAGCTTCAAACTGGCGGGGGAATACGTCGCGCGTGGCGCTTATGCCTACAACCTTTACGCATTCGCGCCGGGACGCAGCTCCGAAGAGCAGCGTGATGTTGAAGGAAGCGGCGATCAGTTCTGGGACTATCGTCTGCAAAACAACATGCTGACTGAAGGCGATAACACAGTGCCTGTCGATAACACGCCGGTTCCGGATCCCACGCCGGATGACGGCGGCGACGATACGCCGGTTCCCGATCCGACACCGGATGACGGCGGCGATGATACACCGATTCCAGACCCAACTCCGGATGACAGCGACATACCTGTTCCTCCCGCTCCGACACCCGATGAGGATGATAACGGGAAAAATACACGCCCGGCTGTCACACCGCAGGTACCTTCCTATCTTTCATTACCTTCCGCCCTGCTGAGCTATAACAGCCGGGTGAATGAGACATTCCGTAACCAGACACTGGCGCAGGATGATAAAAAACTGCACATGTTCTTCCAGTACCTCAACGGAGAAGACAAATATCATTCCTCGTTGGGCTTTATGAATTATGGCTATGACTACACCCAGAAAGAAGAAGGCTGGTTGTTTGGCGGTAAAGTTCTGCAACTGGGTAATGATACTCACGCATTGGGACTGAGCCTCGGCCTTTCCAGCGCTAATCTGGATGTCACGCCGGATGCCGCCGATGGCAACAGCAAAACGCAATACACCACCTGGGGACTCTCTTCACTGCTTTCGTATCAGTATGTCAGCGGATTAACGGTGGATGTGGCTTCGGATGTCGCCATCTATGATGGCAATGTCTCGACCGACCTGCGCAGCGGTGAAGTGGCGGATATCAGTGCGAAATCCTTCGGCGGCTCTGTCGATGTAGGATATAAAATCCAGGCAGGCAATCATGAGCTGACGCCATCCGTTGGGTTTGGCGTTCAGCGACTGCAAGTCGATGATTTTACAGATGTTGATAATACCAAGGTGCATTATGACGATATCACCCGTCCGACTGCCCGCTTAGGGATGCGTTACCGCTACGACTGGGATACCGCGAATGCAGGTAAATGGGCGGTGACCGCCAATACCCTGTTCATTAAAGATCTCAGTGACGATGCGTCAGTGGACATCGGGGACACCTATAGCGACGTCAGCAACAGCTTCCGCAGTGGGGCAACAGGTAGCTCTGGTATGATCGATCTGGGGATTATCAGTAACCCGACACCAAATGTGTCACTGAACACCGGTGTGCAGTATCAGCACAGAATTGAAGATGAAGGGGTTGATTACTGGCAGGCGATTGCAGGCGTGAAGGTGAGTTTCTGATCCCTGACCGCATATGAAACGAAAAGCAAAAGGCGTCCTGGAATGGACGCCTTTTTTACGATGACGTTATTTAAAGCCTTTTTCGCGTTTGATCAGGTCATACGCCGCCTGTATCGCCTGCGCTTTTTCCTTGGCCATTTCCATCATTTCAGGTGGCAAACCTTTCGCCACCAGTTTGTCAGGATGATGCTCGCCCATCAGTTTGCGATAGGCACGCTTGATGGTCGTCGCGTCGTCGGTGGCATTCACGCCCAGCACTTTACAGGCATCCGCCAGCGTCGGGCCTTGCTGCGTCTGGTGATAACCGCCGCCATAGGAACGCCCGCCCTGCTGATGGCCGCCAAACTGCTGGCCGCCTTCCATCATGCGCAGGAACTGATCGAACTGCATCCGTGAAATACCCAGTTCTTCAGCAATCACATACAGCACTTCGCGTTCGTTAGGATGCAATGAACCGTCGGCATAGGCCGCCTGGATCTGAATTTCCAGAAAAGTCCGTATCAGGTCAAAACGACCAAAACACGCACTGCGCAGTTCACGCATTTTTTCCCGCAAAGGATAATTGGCTTCTTTGCCATCACGGAAGGCACGTTGCGCGGCTTCACGTTGCTCGCCATGCAGTTGCATACGTTCCATGTAAAGACTGGCGATCTGAATATCTGCTTCGGTAACTCTGCCTTTTGATTTAGTCAGATTCCCCATCACCTCAAAGGTGGTGCGGAAAAAGATGGTTTGACGTGTCTGCTGATCGGCAAAATATCCCCGGCGTTTCGCGGAACGCGCGGTATCAAACATATGCCCTATCACCAGCCCTGCAACAATTCCCCAGAAGCCTAAACCTGACCATAAGCCAAGGATAAGTCCGAGCAGTTTTCCCCAATACTGCATATACTCCTCAATTCGCCATGCCGTCGCTTAAAAATTGCTTTATCATAACCGGCATTTATCGTTGTGCCTAACGGCGGCAACGTAACCGGTGGGATTTAACACTAGCGCAACCATGATGAGTGAGATAGTCTCTGACCGTTTGCCGGCATGATGCCTCTGATGACGGAACACCATTTTACGTATGAAAAACAGACGTCTGAAAACACGCTTACCGACAATGCTGGCCGCCACAATCTGGTCAGTATTGTACAGTCACGGCGCAATGGCCGATCTCGCAGAACAATGTATGCTCGGCGTTCCGACCTATGACAAACCTTTGGTGCAGGGTGATCCTAACTCACTGCCTGTCACTATTAATGCCGATAAGGCGACAGGCAATTATCCCGACAGCGCGTTGTTTAGCGGCAACGTTAACGTTGTTCAGGGAAACAGCACACTGGACGCTGATCAGGTTCAGCTCAATCAAATCGCGAATCCTAATCAGCCAACGCCGACCCGAACCGCCACAGCGACCGGCAACGTGCGTTATAACGATAATCAAATCAAGCTGAAGGGCCCGAAAGGCTTTGCAAACCTGACCACAAAAGACACTGATGTTCAGGATGGTGATTATCAGATGGTTGGCCGTCAGGGTCGTGGCCAGGCTGACAAGATGAAGCAGCGTGACAATAACCGCTACACCATCATGGATAACGGCACGTTCACCACCTGTCTGCCCGGTGATAACAGCTGGAGCGTCGTCGGTTCAGAAGTGATTCAGGACCGTCAGGAAGAAGTGGCTGAGATCTGGAACGCACGTTTCCATATCGGCCCGGTTCCTGTGTTCTACAGCCCTTATATGCAGTTACCGATTGGGGATAAGCGCCGTTCCGGTTTCCTTATCCCTAACGCTAAATACAGCACCAACAATGGTTTCGGCCTGACAGTTCCTTATTACTGGAACATTGCGCCAAACTACGACGCCACGATCACGCCAAATTACATGAGCGATCGTGGTCTGCAGCTGCAGAACGAATTCCGCTACCTGACCGTCGCCGGTGCGGGTCTGATGGAGTTCGATTATCTGGGCAATGATAAGAAGATCGACGATCAGTTCCTGAAGGACGAAGGCCGTACCAGTGATAACACCACCAAACGCTGGATGTATTACTGGCGTCATTCAGGTGTTTACGATCAGGTGTGGCGCTTCAACGTCGATTACACCAAAGTCAGTGACCCTTATTACTTCACCGATTTCGATTCGAAATACGGTTCCAGTACCGATGGCTATTCCACGCAAAAATTCAGTGTAGGGTATGCGAATAAGAACTGGGATGTGACGCTGGCAAGTAAGCAGTTCCAGGTCTTCACTGATTATGGTAACAGCAATGCTTACCGTGCCCAGCCACAGCTGGACATTAACTATTATAAAAACGATGTAGGTCCGTTCGACCTGCACCTGTACGGTCAGGCGGTGAAATTCACCAGCGTGAACCCGGATAACCCGGAAGCGATACGTACGCACTTCGAACCTACGTTAAGCCTGCCGCTCAGTAATGGCTGGGGCAGTCTGGATAACGAAATCAAGCTGATGGCTACTCACTATCAGCAGGATATTCCAGATGCCTATTATGATGCGAACCCGGACACCAAACTGCGTTCATCCGTGAACCGCGTTATGCCTGAATTTAAAACCGACGGCAAAATGGTGTTTGACCGTACGATGGACTGGAACAGTGATTACACCCAGACCCTCGAGCCGCGAGTGCAGTACCTGTACATTCCGTATCGTAACCAGAGTTCGATCAATACCTATGACTCCACGTTGTTACAGTCCGACTACACCGGTCTGTTCCGCGATAAAAGTTACAGTGGCCTTGACCGCATCGCTTCTGCCAATCAGGTGGCGAGTGGTTTAACCACGCGTATTTACGACGAAAATCTGGAAGAGCGTTTTAACGCCTCTGCCGGACAGATTTATTACTTCCAGCCACCGCGCACTGGCGATCAGAACAGCGTGCTGGATAAAAATGATGACACCGGCAGCCTGGTTTGGGCAGGTGACACTTATTACAAAATCAATAACTTCTGGGGCGTTCGCGGCGGTGTGCAATATGACACCCGTCTTGATGCACTGGCGCTGGGCGATGCAGTGCTTGAGTATCGTGCTGACTCAGAGAAAATGATTCAGTTGAGCTACCGTTATGCCAGCCCGGAATATATTCAGGCGACATTACCTCAGGTCACCAACCCGGGGTATCAGGACGGTATTTCTCAGGTCGGCGGTATCGCCAGCTGGCCGATTGCCGATCGCTGGTCCATCGTCGGTGCGTATTATTACGATACCAAAGCACAGCAAAGCGCCGATCAGTTAATCGGCCTGCAATACAATACCTGCTGCTGGGCAATCAATGTCGGTTACGAACGTAAGATCACCAACTACGACACGACCAAGTCCGAAAGTAAGTATGACAATAAGATTGGTTTCAATATTGAACTTAGAGGCCTGGGTAACAATCAAACCCTCGGAACAAAAGAAATGTTGGCCACCGGCATACTGCCATATCAGCGAGCTTTCTAAGCCCGACGACGCTCTTGATTTCCTGTCTGCATGTCATTTCGTGCAGACAGGGCTGATTTAGTGAAGACACTACGAACTCAGTGAACTTGAAACCCGCGCTTGCGGATTAGACAAATGGAAAAAGTATGAAGAACTGGAGAACACTTCTCCTCGGCGTGACGCTTTGTGCCAGCACTGCGTTTGCTGCCCCTCAGGAAGTTGATAAAGTTGCTGCCGTCGTGAACAACGGCGTCGTATTGCAAAGTGACGTGGATGGTTTGTTTAATTCCGTTAAACAGCAGGCACAGCAGGCTAAACAACAGCTGCCGGATGACGCAACGTTACGTCACCAGATCCTCGATCGTCTGATCATGGATCAGATCCAGTTGCAGATGGCGACCCGTATGGGGATCACGCCAAACGATCAGGATGTCGATAAAGCCATCGCCAGTATCGCCCAGCAGAACAACATTTCTGTCGATCAGCTTCGCAGCCGTCTTGCATATGACGGTTTGAACTACAGCACCTACCGTGCCCAGATCCGCAAAGAAATGATCATCAGCGAAGTGCGTAACAGCGAAGTACGTCGTCGCGTTACGATCCTGCCTCAGGAAGTGGATCAGCTGGCCAAACAGGTTGCTGCGCAAAATGGCAGCGGTGCTGAATTCAACCTCAGCCACATCCTGTTGCCATTGCCAGAAAACCCGACGCAGGATCAAGTTGATTCTGCAGAACAGCTGGCGAAGAAAATCGTCTCTGATCTGAACAATGGTGCGGATTTCGGCAAACTGGCGATCACCTACTCTGCTGACTCCCAGGCGCTGAAAGGCGGCAACATGGGCTGGGGCAAATTGCAGGAACTGCCTTCCCTGTTTGCACAGGCGTTGAGCACCGCGCAGAAAGGTCAGGTTATCGGTCCGATCCGTTCAGGTGTTGGCTTCCATATCCTGAAAGTGAACGATATCCGTGGCGATAACAAAACCGTTTCCGTCACCGAAGTACACGCCCGCCACATCCTGCTGAAACCTTCAGTGGTGATGACCGATGCGCAGGCGCGTGCAAAACTGGAACAAGTGGCTGCGGATATTAAGAGCGGCAAAGCGACCTTCGCTGATGAAGCTAAACAGCTTTCTCAGGATCCGGGCTCTGCCAATCAGGGCGGCGATTTAGGTTGGGCTTCACCAGACATGTACGATCCGGCGTTCCGTGATGCCCTGATGAACCTGAAAAAAGGTGAAATGAGCGCACCGGTTCACTCCTCGTTCGGCTGGCATTTGATCCAACTGATGGACACCCGTCAGGTCGATAAAACAGATGCAGCACAGAAAGAACGTGCTTACCGCATGCTGTTCAACCGTAAATTTGCGGAAGAAGCTCAGACCTGGATGCAGGAACAACGTGCTGAAGCGTATGTGAAAATTATGGATGGTAATGGAAAATAATACTTCCGTGACAAAATCTGTGGTCATCACCCCCGGCGAGCCAGCCGGGGTTGGGCCGGATCTGGTACTTGCTCTGGCTCAGCAGGCATGGCCTGTTGAGTTAGTGGTATGTGCCGATCCGGCCTTACTGCTTGAACGTGCTGAGAAACTGGGTCTGAGTATTCAGTTGCGTGATTATCAGCAAGGCCGTCCGCCTGAGCCTCAGGCGGCAGGCACACTGACCGTTTTACCCGTTAACCTCGCCGCGCCTGTGACAGCCGGGAAACTGGATGTTGCTAATGCGCCTTATGTGGTTGAAACGCTGGTGCGTGCCTGCGACGGTGCCATCAGCGGCGAATTTTCCGCACTGATTACCGGTCCGGTTCAGAAAAGTATTATCAATGATGCCGGTATTCCCTTCATCGGTCACACCGAATTCTTCGCCGACCGCAGCCATTGCAACCGTGTTGTGATGATGCTGGCGACTGAAGAATTGCGCGTTGCGCTGGCGACTACGCACTTGCCTCTGCTGGCGGTGCCGGGTGCCATTACCCGTGAATGCCTGCATGAAGTCATCACCATTTTGCATCATGATCTGAAAACCAAATTTGGTATTACCGCGCCGAAAATTTATGTGTGTGGTCTGAATCCACATGCCGGCGAAGGTGGCCACATGGGGCACGAAGAGATCGACATTATCATTCCTGCACTGGACGAACTGCGCCAGCAAGGGATGGATCTCATCGGCCCGCTGCCCGCTGATACGTTATTCCAGCCTAAATATCTGCAACATGCCGATGCTGTTTTATCGATGTATCACGATCAGGGCCTTCCGGTGCTAAAATATCAGGGATTCGGTCGCGCAGTGAATATCACGCTTGGCCTGCCTTTTATCCGGACTTCCGTTGATCACGGTACCGCCCTTGAACTCGCCGCCACCGGCACCGCCGATGCGGGCAGTTTCAAGACAGCAATAAATCTCGCCATTCACATGGCAAATAACAGCAACGATAAATAACAACAATGAATAGTAGAGTCCACCAAGGTCACTTTGCCCGTAAACGTTTTGGGCAAAACTTCTTAACCGATCAGTTTGTTATCGATAGCATCGTGTCGGCCATTCACCCTATGCCGGGTGAAGCTGTCGTTGAAATCGGTCCGGGTCTGGCAGCATTAACTGAGCCTGTCGCTTCACGTCTGGACAGCATGACGGTGATCGAACTCGACCGTGATCTGGCAACGCGTCTGGAAAATAACCCTAAGTTTCAGGGAAAATTGCGGGTCATTCAGTCTGACGCAATGAAAATCAATTTCGGCGAGCTGTCTGAAGAACTCGGTCAGCCACTGCGCGTCTTTGGTAACCTGCCGTACAACATTTCTACGCCACTGATGTTTCATTTGTTCACCTATACCAACGCTATCAAAGACATGCATTTTATGTTGCAGAAGGAAGTGGTAAACCGTCTGGTTGCAGGTCCGAACAGCAAAGCGTATGGTCGTTTAACGGTGATGGCGCAATATTATTGCAACGTGATCCCGGTGCTGGAAGTTCCACCAGAATCCTTCACACCGGCGCCGAAAGTGGAATCCGCTGTGGTACGTTTAGTGCCGCATGAAGTGATCCCGTATCCGGTCCCGGATATTCGCATTCTGAGCCGTCTGACTACCGATGCGTTCAACCAGCGTCGTAAAACCGTACGCAACAGCCTCGGCCATCTGTTCACACCAGAGCAAATGACCGAACTGGGCTTAGATCTCAGCATGCGTGCTGAAAATATTTCTGTAGAGCAATTCTGTAAACTGGCTAACTGGTTGTCCACACGACCTAAAACCCCGGAACCTCAGGAGTAGCGTTATGCTTAATTCGCCCCGCGTTTGTGTTCAGGTGCAAAGTATCTACGTTGAGTCACAGTCGATACCGGAAGAAGAACGTTTTGTCTTCGCTTACACCATCACCATCCGCAATCTGGGGCGTTTTAATGTCCAACTGCTTCGCCGTTACTGGCTGATTACCAACAGTAATGGCCGCCAGACAGAAGTTCAGGGCGAAGGGGTCATCGGTGAACAACCGCTGATCCTGCCTGGCAATGAATTTCACTATACCAGCGGCGCGATTTTAGAAACGCCGCTGGGCACGATGGAAGGCCATTATGAAATGGTCGCACAAGACGGTGAAGCCTTCCGTGTGCCTGTTCCGGTCTTCCGCCTCGCCATCCCTACGCTGATAAATTAATCCTCATGTCGACATATCTTATTGGTGATGTTCACGGCTGCATCGATGAACTCAAGGCGCTATTGGCGCAGGTGGATTTTGATCCGCAAAATGATGTCCTGTGGCTGACCGGTGATCTGGTTGCCCGCGGTCCGTCCTCTCTTGACGTGCTGCGTTTTGTCAGCGGTTTGGGCGATTCGGTTCGCATGGTGCTAGGGAACCATGATCTGCATCTGCTGGCGGTTTACGCCGGCATCAGCTTTAACAAACCGAAAGATCGCATCACGCCTCTGCTTGAAGCCGAAGATGCTGATGAGCTGATCAACTGGCTGCGACGTCAGCCGGTATTGCAGGTAGACGATGAGCTGAAGCTGGTCATGGCACACGCCGGGATCACGCCGCAGTGGGATCTCGAAACGGCGCAGATGTGCGCCCGTGAAGTGGA
The DNA here is from genome assembly GCF_051851855.1 of Rahnella sp. ATs2. NCBI lineage: Bacteria > Pseudomonadati > Pseudomonadota > Gammaproteobacteria > Enterobacterales > Yersiniaceae > Rahnella > Rahnella sp. ATs2. The sequence goes on from NZ_JBLYPL010000024.1 coordinate 37,822, forward strand.
ATCCGTGCTGAGCAGCGACACCTATCCGCTATTTCTGGATGCGATGTATGGCGATATGCCAAACAACTGGCACCCGGAGCTTTCGGGCCTGGCACGCCTGCGTTTCAGCACCAACGCGTTTACCCGTATGCGCTACTGTTTCCCAAACGGTCAGCTGGACATGATTTGCAAAGATGTGCCGGAAAGCGCGCCAAAACCGCTCAAACCCTGGTTTGATATTCCGGGTCCTGTCCGGGAAGCGGGTTACAGCATTGCGTTTGGTCACTGGGCGTCTCTGGAAGGAAAAGGCGCGCCGGAAGGTATTTACGCACTCGATACCGGCTGTTGCTGGGGCGGAGATCTGACGATGCTACGCTGGGAAGATAAAACCTACTTCACGCAGCCGTCCAACCGCCACAGCGAAAAAGAGCAGTCTGAGATCCCAAAAGCGATTTAATAAACCGCAGACATTCAGACAGCAAAAAGGCACCTTCAAGGGGTGCCTTTTTTATTTCAGGTTGATCAGGGATCAGGCGCGGCGATCGAGAATTTCAAAGCAATAACCGTGGGAGTTCTGCTCATCCGCATCATGGAATTCGCTGAAGGTGCTTTCCCAGTCATCCGGCTCGTAATCAGGGAAATGTGTGTCGCCTTCCACTTCTGCATCGATGTGAGTCAGGTATAAACGGTTAGCTTTTGGCAGCAACTGCTCGTAAACGCGGCCTCCGCCCATCACCATCACTTCTTCCACATCACCGGCCGCCGCCAGTGCAGCGTCAACGGACGTTACCCAGGTCACGCCTTCATGTTCGCCCGGTTTAGAGCTGATGACGATATTCAGCCGGCCAGGCAATGGGCGTCCGATTGACTCAAACGTCTTGCGTCCCATGATGACAGGTTTGTTCAGCGTATTACGCTTGAACCAGGCCAGATCACCGGGTAAATGCCAAGGCATAGCGTTTTCCATGCCAATAACGCGATCGGTCGCCAGTGCGGCGATCAGGCTAATAATCATTGTGAAGCCCTGTGTAGAGAAGGAATTGGAGCGTGACCCGAAAAAAGAGCTGACACTATACGGAAAGCCCTATCAGCCGTCGATAGGAAGACCTGCGCTTTACAAAGATATAAGAGAGCTTTAACCCTGCCGGGATATTCCCCGTCAAAAGTGCCAGTTCAGCCCCTGAAGAGTGGTCAAAAGCCGGAAGCTTTCGCCGTAATTCAGTCGAAAATGCTAAACCGTTTATCTTCATTTCGTCCTGTATATCCATGTTGTACAACATCCCTTACACACCGGGGCGTTTACGGTACAGCCACAATCCCGGTAATGATAATCCGATAGATAAAGCTCCGACGATAAAACTGGCTTTCAGAAAATTGGTAAGCGCCGTCGACAGCAATGCCTCGCTGTAGCCAAGGTGAGAAATCTCCACCACGGAAATCATCGCCGTGTAGGCTGATATACCGGGGAACATCGGTATAACGGCGGCAACGGTGAAAACTTTAGGATGCGCCAGCAACCAGCGTGACCAGCGAATGCCCATAATGCCAATCAGTATAGCCGCCAGCAGGGACGCCCACTCAATGTTGATCCCGCCATGAATAAGTAACATCCGGGTGCCATGGCCGAGCCCGCCAAGCAGTGCGCAATAGGGTAATGCCCGGCGTGGAACATTAAACACCATCGCAAAGCCCAGCGCAGGCACCGCGGCAAAAATCATGTCCTCGATCAGCGCCCATAAAAGACTCATGACCACCCCCGCAAATCCCACAGCGCCATGGCCATGACCACACCGATGCAGGTTGCCAGCGTCAGCAGACTTGCCATCGTCCAGCGTGCCAGCCCGGTATTCACATGCCCCTTGAACATATCCGCCACAGCGTTAATCAGCGGAAAACCCGGCACCAGCAATAATACGCTGGCGGCCATGGCGACGTTTGACGACTGATCAAAAATGCCCAGCCGCAACAACAGCCCTGAAATGGAGGTCGCCACAAATGCAGTACAGCAAAAGTTGATCAGCGGATTCATGTGCTGCGCAGTCAGACTTTGGCGAACGGCCATAGCGACGCCGCTGGCTAAAAAGGTGACGATGAAAGCATCCCATCCGCCGCCGTTAAGTTTGCTGAAACACCCGCAGGAGAGCGCCACCATCAACACCATCAGCCAGCGCGGATAGCGCAGCGGTTTGATTTTTTGCAGGCGTTTTGCCACCAGCGCGCTGTCGAGCAGTTTATGCTCAGCCAGGATCACCGTGTGCTGGACTTCGGTCACCACCTGCATGTTGATCCCGCGATCGACATTCTTACGCGTTGAGGTCAGGCAGTAACCGCCGCTGAGCGTGCTGAGCACAATGGCATTGGCGGAGATTGAGCTTTCCACCCGGTCCATGCCCAGCGCGACACCAAGTCTTGCCGACAGCTGTTCGACCAGCATACTTTCCGCGCCATGCTGCAACAGCATCAGGGCACATTCGATGCATAACCGGGTAATTTCACGCTGATGATGCGCCTCGGGGCTTTCACGCACCGGGTATTCTATGACCGGATCCTGCATACCATTCACCGTCCGCAAAAAAAGCAATAAGAGTGATTTAACTTACTGAGGATTGGCGTATCATGCCGCCTTCTTTTGCTCCGAACATTGACGACGGTTATTTTCATGCTTGAAACCACCCTTTTTGTTGCCAGTATTGCCTTCCTCGGCATGCTTTCTCCCGGCCCTGATTTCTTTCTGGTGATCAAAAATGCGGCCCGCTATCCGCGCATTGCGGCACTCATGACGTCGCTGGGTGTGATTTGCGGCGTGATTACGCACATGTCTTACTGCGTGGCGGGTCTGGCAGTGGTGATCACCACTACGCCGTGGTTATTCAATTTGCTGAAATACGTCGGTGCCGTGTATCTGATCTGGGTGGGTATTCAGGCGTTGTTCTCCCGCAGCAACAGCAAAATGAACCTCGACGGGCTCGAGCCGCAGCAGGTGAAATTACGCACGGCGTTCGTGCAGGGTTACCTGTGTAATCTGCTGAATCCTAAGGCGACGCTTTTCTTCCTGGCGATGTTTACTCAGGTTTTGCAGATCAACTCCACCGTCGGTGAAAAGCTGTGGTACGCCTCGATAATCGTGGGTTTGTCTGCTATCTGGTGGCCGTCACTGGCCTTGCTGATCCAGAGCCCGCCGGTACGTCGCGGTCTGGCAAAAGCACAAAAAATTATCGATAAGCTGCTGGGTGGCGTGCTGATTGGTTTAGGTATCAAAGTCGCACTGAGCTGATTTGTACTGAATCAGGAAAGAAAAAAACCGGTGCATCAGGCACCGGTTTTGTATTTTGAATCTGTTTACCCCTTCGCTTCAATCACCTCATTCTCCGGGGCTTTTCCGTCAATACTGCCGCGCCAGCCCTGTTGCTGACCGGAAGCCAGACGCTCCTGATCCTGCTCAATAGCTGCCGTCAGCATATCTTTCGCACGCTGCATACTGGCGATGCGGAATTCGGTATCTTCGTAATTCTCGATAGTCGCTTCCAGCATTTTCAGGTTATAGCGGCGGAACAAATCGGCTTTCTCACGGGCTTCATAAGCATCCAGCCCCAGCGCTTCCAGCACATCACGACCGACGCGCAGTGAACCTTCAAACAGTTCACGCTCCGGCGCTTCTACACCTAACTGGCGCAACTGATACCAGTGATCAACGTCACGCGCACGGGCAATCACTTTCAGGTTCGGGAAATGCTCTTTCGCCAGCGCGGTCAGCTGAAGGTTGGCGTCCACATCATCAATGGCGTTAATCAGGACTTTAGCCTGCGCCGCGCCTGCCGATTCCAGCAAATCCACGCGCGTGGCATCGCCGTAAAATACTTTGGTACCAAATTTGCGCAGCGTTTCAATATGGTCAGGATCGTGGTCAAGAACCACGGTATGAACGTTGTTGGCCAGTAACAGACGACCGGCAATCTGACCAAAACGACCGAATCCGGCGATAATAACCTGCGCATTTTCTTCATCGATGGTGTCTTGCGGACGGTCATCTTTTGGCGCATTGCGTTCAAGACGCGCCGACAACACCAGCAGTAATGGCGTCACCGCCATAGAAAGTGCAACGGCCAGCGTCAGCGCTTTTGACCATTCCACCGGCAACACACCGGCCATCTGCGCCGTACTGAAAATCACGAACGCGAATTCACTGCCCTGCCCGATTAAGATGGCAAACAGGCCGCGCTGCTTTTTCGGCACACCCAGCCACGGCGCAATCAGCCACAGCAAAGCGGCTTTCAGCGCCATAAATCCGACCAGCAATGTGGCGATCAGCAACGGCTGATGGACCAGCGTGCCGAAGTCGATAGACATCCCGACGCCGATAAAGAACAGGCCGAGCAGCAGGCCTTTAAACGGCTGAATATCGCTTTCCAGCGCGTGACGGTATTCAGAACTCGCCAGCAATACGCCTGCCAGAAATGCGCCCATCGCCATCGACATACCGGCCATTTCCAGCAAAATGCCGAAACCGAATACAAGAAACAGCGCAACGGCACTGAACACTTCTCGCATGCCGGAACGTGCCACGAAGTGCAGTAATGGCCGCGTGACATAGCGTCCGAGCAGAATAACCAGCACCAGCGCACCGGCCACTTTTGCCGCTGACAAACCAAAACTCATCAGCGTGGTGGCTTCGCCGGTACTTGCCAGTAACGGGATCATCGCCACCAGCGGGATCGCCGCGATATCCTGAAACAGCAATACCGCAAACGCGCTGCGGCCAATGGGTGACGCGGTCAGGCTGCGCTCACTCATCGCCTGCATGGCTATGGCCGTTGAGGACAGCGCCAGCGTCAGGCCAATCAGCAACGCGATTTTCCAGTCCAGCCCGAGGAAGTAACAGAACGCGCTGAGCACCACGCCGCAGCCGACCATCTGAATACTGCCGCCGCCGAATACTGAGGCACGCATGGTCCATAACCGTTTGGGATCCAGCTCCAGACCGATGACAAACAGCATCAGCACCACGCCGATTTCCGCAAAGGTCAGAATCGACTCCGCATCTGACACCAGCTTCAGCCCCCACGGACCGATAATGCAGCCGGCGATCAAATAACCGAGCACGGAACCCAGCCCCAGCCGCACCGCAATCGGCACAAACAGCGCCGCCGAGCCGAGATAAATCAGGCCTTCGATCATCAGGTTATGGTTATCCAAGACTCACCTCCGGCGGACAGCCTTCTTTCAGACTCAGACAAGCCGTTAAACGCCGGCGATATTCCTCGCCCGCCGCCTTCAGCGCCACTTCATCACAAATAAAGGTGTTGTGGACGGCAAAATACGGCAGCCAGTGCATACCGCAATAAATGGCTGTCGCCTGTAACGGCTGCGCCAGCACGTCGAAATCAGGGTGATCACCCAGTTCGAAATGGTGCTCGTTGCCACCGGTCGTCACCGCCCACAGGCAATGTTTTCCGTTCAGCGCATTGCCTTCGTGACCGTAGGCCCAGCCATGCTCAAGCACTTTGTCGATCCACAGTTTCATCAGCGGCGGCAGGCTGTACCATTGGATGGGATGCTGAAAAACCACCAAATCCGCGCGTTCAACCGCTTTCTGTTCAGCGGCGATATCGATATTGAAATCGGGATAGAGGTCGTAAAGCGAGCGCACTTCAACATTGGGCAAATCACTGACGGCAGACAGCAGCCCCTGATTGGCTCTTGAATGACGCGGATAAGGATGGGCGTAAATTATTAAAATCATCAGTGAACTCATATCGACAAAATATGCATTCATCATAAAGTATTTTTAACATTTATTAACTGCCGTATACACGATGAAAAACAGGGCCCTCAGGCCCTGTTGATTTAGATGAAAGGTTTACGGGCAACTTACTGCCCCGAGATCCAGCCAGTTGTCACCCGCAACCGGCGTCACTCCCTGTGTCCAGACTTTCGCTTTCCAGTTATGGCCGCCGTAAGTGGCCATTTCACCCTGAACATAGGTAGCCGCATTGTCGTAAGGCAAAGTGATATTGCTGACGAGTTGCCACTGATCGCTGCTGCGCAATGGCGGATTGTTTTGCGTCCAGTATTTCGCCTTCCATATCAGCTGGTTGTAGCTTACGGCATCACCGGTATTGTAGATTTTGCTGCTGTCCCAGGCTGCCACTTGTGCCGCTGCAGGATCCGTTGTCACGCCACATCCGCCTGAGGTCGCCGGATTTACTGTCAGCTGTAAGCTGGCCATGCCGGATGATTTTCCGTCGCTGACCACAACACTGACCTGATAAACCGTGCTGGTGGTGACCGCCGGAGCGGTAACGTTGATGGAGCTTGTCGTCAGCGAGCTGGCGCTCAGACCGGCGGCCAACGTCCACTGATACGTGAGCGGATCGCTGTTAGCATCCGTCGCCTGTGCCACCAGCGCGAAGGTATTACCTGCCGTCACGGTCATGGTCGCTGGCAGCGTCACCACCGGCGGCTGGTTCGCCTGAACCGCCGAGTTTGTCACCTGAACCTGCGCAGTAGCGCTCAGTCCTTGCGGGTCGGTGACTTTGAGCTGGAATACCCACACCTGATCTTGTGTGGTAGTCAGGACGTTAAACTGCGCTTTGGCTTTGTCTGCATTAGTCAGCGTCACTGCCGGGCCGGAGATTTTGGTCCACAGATACGTCAGCGCACTATTTTCCGGGTCTCGGGAGGCTGAACCATCAAGTACCACGGTAACCGGACCGGTCACGTTCTGATTCGTTCCCGCACTAGCCAGCGGCGCAAGATTTGTAGTGCCGCCGCCGCTGCCATCCCCTAACCCTTCATGCATGGCATTCAAAATATCGCCGTTATCTGCGTCGATTTCCCATGCGAACAGGCCGCCAAGCTGATTAGCCAGAACGTATTTACCTTTGGCAATCACTGAACGGTTGTCATCGTAAGTGATCAAATCACCGGTGGAAGGCTTCCACAAATACGGGGCTTCAGCCGCCGGATCATAGTTGTACTGCCAGTCACTGCTGGCTTTAAGCTTCGCCACCTGACGGTAATCGAGAATGCCATTTTCCCAGGTCCCTGCGGTCGGGCCCGTCGCGGTGCCGGTGAAAGGATCGTTATTCTGGAAATTCTTCACTCCTGTCCAGCCGCGTCCGTACATAGCGGCACCCACCACGATTTTGCCCGGCGTCACGCCCTGTGAAAGCAATGCCTGCACGCCATGATCGGTGGTGTAATCGGTATCGGGTTTCGAGGCGGAACCGTATAAGGCGGTTTGATGCCCCAGCGTCGTCAGTGAGAAAGCCCCATAGAAGTCGTAGCTCATCAGGAATATGTGATCCATATACTGCTGCGCGGAACTGTAATCCACGTTATCAATTTTGTCCCTGCCTGCACTGATCGCCGAACTCAGTTCGTAGGTTTTTCCTGTCTGGGCTGACAATTCATTAAGCATCGCCCGCAGATCTTTCATCAGCTGCACATAGGTATCGCCATCCGCCGTGCTGCCCAGCGCCGGGTTTTCACCGCCACCACCCGGAAATTCCCAGTCAATATCCACACCGTCAAAGAACTTCCAGGTTTGCAGAAATTCTTTTACCGAGGCCACGAAGACATCCCGCTTCGCCTTATCCTTCATGAAATAGAACGGGTCTGACAACGTCCAGCCACCGATGGAAGGGACAATTTTCAGGTTTGGATAGGCTTTCTTCAGCGCCATCAGCTGACCAAAGTTACCTTTATAAGGTGCTGAATATTCACTGACGCCTTGCTGAGGCATCTGCACCGCAGCCCAGGGATCGTGTATCGCAACTTTAAAATCCTGACGCCCCGCACAGGCGCGTTGCAAGGCCTGAAAACTGCCCTCAATGCTTTTTAAACTGTCGTTAATCCCGTCCCCGCCGCAAATCGGCGTGAAGCCGTACAGGATATGTGTCAGGTTCTGCGCAGGGATTTTATCCACGGAGAATCCGCGACCATACACGCCCCACTCAACAAAATATGCGCCAACGACCTTGCCAGACTTGTTGTTATAAGGCTGGTTGTTTTCCTTCAGCGTGCTGGTTAACGGTAGCAGATGACTGCCGTCGGTATCTGCCACCACAATTTGTTTGGCATCGCTGGTGGTACAACCTTCGCTGTTACATAAGGCGACCTGTAACTGATAACGCCCGCCTTTATTGACAGCAAACGTGGCGCTGCCTGTCGCGCCTGAGGGACCGCTCCAGACCTGCGCACCATTGAGTAAAACTTTGGCCGTCTGGCCCGCGTCGCCGGTCCATAAATTCCAGGTGACCGTCACATCCGCCGCATTTTTTACCGTCACCAGCTGGTTATAGGCCGAGGCAGACTGATTGATATCAACAATGGCAAAGGTGGTTTCATCCGCGCCAAGGGTTGGCTTTCCGGGTAGAGCCGCCTGTGAGACCGGCGCAAGTACCGTGCCGATAAGCAAAGCCAGAAGGCTGACAGGAGTTTTGTACATGTGAAATTCCTCATTTTTTGACTGGAAGCGCTGCAAGAAGGGTTAATTCTCGATGTGAACTAACCAAGGCTTCGAGTATAAAATCAGACATAAACACATAACAATAATTAAACATTAAAACAACATGACACTCATCACATTAACCTGAAATATCGATCTAAAAGAATAAGTTACATCAAAACCCTCTTTCATATGAAGATACCAATACATAAAAAATATGATTTGAATGTTAAACATAATTAATGATTATGTTTAACATTTTAGCCTAACAGATATAAAAAGACACCCGCCCCTTTCGGGAGCGGGCGTCTTAACGACCGGATGAAAACAGCGGAGACTTATTTGCTGATTTTGGCGTGCATTTCCTGCACCGAAATTACCTGCTCAGTCGGGTCAGATGACAGCGCCATCGCGGTAGCAAAACCACCGTTCAGCGTGGTGTCGTAATGCACTTTGTATTGCAGTGCGCTGCGACGGATAAGCTTAGAGTCTTCAATCGCCTGACGGCCAGCCGTGGTGTTCACGATATAGACATATTCGCCGTTCTTGATACGGTCCTGAATATGCGGGCGGCCTTCATGCACCTTGTTGACCAGACGTGGATTAATCCCGGCCTCGCCCAGCACTACCGCCGTGCCGTGGGTTGCATCCAGCTCGAAACCGCGTTTCAGCAGTTTCGCGGCTAAATCCACCACGCGACCTTTGTCACCCTCGCGGACTGACAACAGGGCGCGACCGGCTTTCTTCATACCGGAATTACTGCCCAGCTGCGCTTTAGCAAAGGCTTCTGCGAAGGTACGGCCGACGCCCATGACTTCACCGGTAGAACGCATTTCCGGCCCCAGAATCGGGTCAACGCCAGGGAATTTGTTGAACGGCAGTACCACTTCTTTCACGGAGTAGTAAGGCGGGATCACTTCTTCGGTAATGCCCTGCTGTGCCAGAGTCTGACCCGCCATCACGCGAGCCGCCACTTTCGCCAGCGGTACACCGGTCGCTTTGGAGACGAACGGTACGGTACGGGCTGCACGCGGGTTAACTTCAATCAGATAGACTTCGTTGTTCTTCACGGCGAACTGGACGTTCATCAGACCGCGAACACTCAGCTCGAAAGCCAGTTTCTCGACCTGCTGACGCATCACATCCTGAATTTCCTGGCTCAGCGTGTAACAAGGCAATGAACATGCGGAGTCACCGGAGTGAACACCCGCCTGTTCGATGTGCTCCATGATGCCGCCAATCAGTACGCGCTCGCCGTCGCAGATAGCATCAACGTCAACTTCTACGGCGTCGTCAAGGAAGCGATCCAGCAGAACCGGAGCATCGTTCGAGACGCTGACCGCGTTCTGGAAGTAACGGCGCAGGTCGATTTCGTCGTAGACGATTTCCATCGCGCGGCCGCCCAGCACATACGAAGGACGCACCACCAGCGGATAACCGATACCCGCCGCTTTTTCGACTGCCTGTTCGATAGTCGCAACGGTGGCGTTCGCCGGTTGTTTCAGACCCAGACGGTGAACCGCCTGCTGGAAACGTTCGCGGTCTTCGGCACGGTCAATCGCGTCCGGGCTGGTACCAATAATTGGCACGCCAGCGGCTTCCAGTTCACGCGCAAGTTTCAGCGGAGTCTGGCCGCCATACTGAACAATCACCCCTTTCGGCTGTTCGATACGCACGATTTCCAGCACGTCTTCCAGTGTGACGGATTCGAAATACAGACGATCGGAAGTGTCGTAGTCAGTAGACACCGTTTCCGGGTTACAGTTAACCATGATGGTTTCGTAACCGTCTTCGCGCAGCGCCAGTGAGGCGTGAACGCAGCAATAGTCGAACTCGATACCCTGACCGATACGGTTTGGACCACCGCCCAGCACCATGATTTTCGGCTTGTCGTTGGTCGGGTTAGATTCGCATTCTTCTTCATACGTCGAATACATGTAGGCGGTATCGGTAGAGAATTCCGCCGCACAGGTATCCACACGTTTGTAGACCGGATGCAGGTTGTATTTGTGACGCAGTTTGCGCACTTCGCTTTCTGAAACGCCGACCAGTTTCGCCAGACGCAGATCCGCAAAGCCTTTGCGCTTAAGCATGCGCAGGTAATCGTGGGTCAGGATGTTGAAGCCACCTTCGGCCACTTCATTTTCCAGTTTCACCAGCTCTTCAATCTGCACCAGGAACCAGCGATCCACGTTGGTCAGGTTGAAGATACCGTCAACGGACATGCCAGCGCGGAAAGCATCAGCGATGTACCAGATACGCTCGGCACCGGCTTCTTTCAGCTCGCGACGAATTTTAGTCAGCGCTTCCGGGTCATCCAGACTCACTTTCGGGTCAAAACCACTCGCGCCCACTTCCAGACCGCGAAGGGCTTTTTGCAGAGATTCCTGCTGAGTGCGGCCAATCGCCATCACTTCGCCGACAGATTTCATCTGCGTGGTCAGACGGTCGTTGGCACCGGCAAATTTCTCGAAGTTGAAGCGAGGAATCTTGGTCACAACGTAGTCGATGGAAGGTTCGAACGAGGCCGGGGTTTTACCGCCGGTGATGTCGTTCATCAGCTCATCGAGGGTGTAACCCACCGCCAGTTTCGCGGCCACTTTGGCAATCGGGAAACCGGTCGCTTTAGACGCCAGCGCGGAAGAACGTGATACGCGCGGGTTCATTTCGATAACGATCAGACGGCCATTTTTCGGGTTTACCGAGAACTGGACGTTAGAGCCACCGGTTTCTACGCCGATTTCACGCAGTACCGCCATCGAGGCGTTACGCATGATTTGGTATTCTTTGTCGGTCAGGGTTTGCGCGGGTGCTACGGTGATGGAGTCACCGGTATGGATGCCCATCGCATCGAAGTTTTCGATGGAGCAGACGATGATGCAGTTGTCGTTTTTATCACGCACCACTTCCATCTCGTACTCTTTCCAGCCAATCAGCGACTCATCAATCAGCAGCTCTTTGGTTGGAGAAAGATCCAGACCGCGTTCGCAAATCTCTTCAAACTCTTCACGGTTGTACGCGATACCGCCACCGGTGCCGCCCATGGTGAAGGAAGGACGAATGATGCACGGGAAGCCAACATCAGCGGCAACCGCCAGCGCTTCTTCCATGGTGTGTGCGATACCGGAACGTGCGGTGTCGAGGCCGATTTTTTTCATCGCCACGTCGAAACGGCGACGGTCTTCCGCTTTATCAATCGCATCGGCGGTCGCACCAATCATGGTCACGCCGAATTCTTCCAGCACGCCCTGACGTTCCAGTTCCAGCGCACAGTTCAGTGCGGTCTGGCCGCCCATGGTTGGCAGCACGGCATCCGGACGTTCTTTCTCGATAATCTTGCGCACCACTTCCCAGTGAATTGGCTCGATGTAAGTCGCATCGGCCATTTCCGGGTCAGTCATGATGGTCGCAGGGTTGGAGTTCACCAGAATGACGCGGTAACCCTCTTCACGCAGCGCCTTACACGCCTGCGCACCCGAGTAGTCAAATTCACAAGCCTGGCCGATAACAATCGGGCCGGCGCCCAGGATCAGGATGCTTTTTATGTCTGTACGTTTTGGCATTTTTTCTTGCTCCTGATTTATTTGCCTGTAAGAGTGGCGTCGTTTTTATTGGTAGCGCGAAAAGCTTCGATCAGTTCGATGAAGTGGTCGAACAGCGGTGCCGCATCGTGCGGGCCCGGACTGGCTTCAGGGTGTCCCTGGAAGCTGAACGCCGCTTTATCAGTGCGATGAATTCCCTGCACCGTGTGGTCGAACAGTGATTTGTGGGTCACGCGCAGGTTGGCAGGCAGACCGGTTTCATCAACCGCAAAACCGTGGTTCTGCGCGGTGATCATCACGATATCTTTATCGATATCTTTTACCGGGTGGTTACCGCCGTGGTGGCCGAGCTTCATTTTTACGGTCTTCGCGCCGCTGGCCAGTGCCAGTAACTGGTGGCCGAGACAGATGCCGAATACCGGAATGTCAGTTTCCAGGAAGGATTTGATCGCCGCGATCGCGTAATCACATGGCTCCGGGTCACCCGGGCCGTTGGACAGGAAAATACCGTCCGGATTCATCTTCAGCACTTCTTCTGCAGGCGTTTGCGCAGGAACCACTGTCAGGCGGCAACCGCGATCCACCAGCATGCGCAGGATATTACGCTTCGCGCCGTAGTCGTAAGCCACCACGTGGAATGGCAGTTCTTCAGATTTCTTCGCTTCCGGCAGTTCGCCTTCCAGCGTCCAGCTGCCTTGCTGCCAGCTGTAGGATTCTGTCGTCGTCACTTCTTTCGCCAGATCCATCCCTTTCAGCCCCGGGAATGCTTTGGCTTTTTGCAGCGCCAGTTCAGCATCCGGTGAATCGCCCGCAATGATGCAGCCGTTCTGTGCGCCTTTTTCACGTAACAGGCGGGTCAGTTTGCGGGTATCAATATCGGCGATGGCAACGATGTTGTTGCGCTTGAGATAATCAGAGAGGTTTTCTTCACTGCGGTAATTGCTGGCAATCAGAGGTAAATCGCGAATGACCAGGCCTTGAGCGTGTACTGCGGAGGATTCTGCATCAGCGGCGTTAGTGCCGACATTACCGATATGGGGATAAGTGAGAGTGACAATCTGGCGGGAATAGGAAGGATCAGTGAGGATTTCTTGATAACCGGTCATCGACGTATTGAAGACCACTTCCCCCACTGCCGACCCTTCTGCCCCGATGGCCCGACCGTGGAATTGGGTTCCGTCTTCCAGAACCAATAGCGCTGACTTTATCAAAGCATCCTCCAAGAATAATAAATCACAATATCTGCATATTAATTCAGATAACCCGATCTAAATCAATGCAAAAATCGCTCCCAAAGGCAATTTTTGGCAAATTGCGCGCATTCTAATGATGGCAGTACGGTTTGTCTACCAAAAGCACCAATATTTCTCTTCTTTTCGTACAACTCAGAGAAAAGGCTCTCTGACTGGCATAAAAATAGTGACTAAGTCGTCATAGTAACCGTTTGCGGGAGAGGATGTGTGGAAAATGACGAGCAAAGGGGAATTGTTACAGAGCCGGAGAGTGGTCGCGTTCAAAAAACATGCAATACATCAGATAAAACCAGTGAAAACACTATAAAAATGATAACACACAGATAAAAACAAGCGAAACACTTATTTTTTAATAAAAAGAGAAGGGCAATCAAGGAACTGCCCTTTTATCAAAACATTATGACCAAAACAACCACATCACATCTAAATCATCTTTTACAAATCGTCTAAACCAAGCACGTCGCGCATGTCATAAAGACCGGTTTTATGTGAGGAAAGCCACTTACCCGCACGAACAGCGCCATTTGCGAATGTCATGCGGCTGGAAGCCTTGTGCGTTATCTCAACGCGCTCACCGATATCTGCAAACATCGCGGTGTGTTCACCGACGATATCGCCTGCACGAATTGTGGCAAAACCAATACTCTTTGGATCACGTTCACCGGTATAACCTTCACGGGCATACACCGCGCACTCTTTGAGATCACGGCATAATGCACCGGCAATCGCTTCACCCATCGCCAGTGCTGTACCTGATGGTGCATCAACTTTATGACGGTGGTGCGCTTCCACGATTTCAATATCCGTGTAATCGCCCATGACTTTGGCCGCCTTTTCCAGCAGCTTGAGGACAACATTCACGCCAACGCTGAAGTTGGCGGCAAAAACGACCGGAATGATCTCCGAAGCCTGCTTAATTGCGGCCTTACCGGCATCATCAAAGCCCGTGGTCCCGATAATCATGCCTTTATGGTGCTTCTGGCAAAATTCCAGATGCGCCAGCGTGCCTTCCGGACGGGTGAAGTCGATCAAAATATCGAAGTCATTCGTCACAGCATCCAGATTGTCATGCACTTTAATGCCCATAGTACCGACACCGGCCAGTTCACCCGCATCGGCACCCACTAAGGAAGAGCCCGAACGTTCCAGCGCTGCGCCCAACACCACACCATCGGCATCGGATACGGCCTGAATCAGCTGCCGGCCCATGCGGCCACCTGCGCCAACAATGGCCATGCGAATATCAGCGTTACTCATAATTACTCTCTTCTTATAGGGGTTCTGCCGTGAAACAGAATCAGGTTATCGGCCCCGCCATGAGGGAGCCAGCGAAATTGCCTCATAATTAGAAAATTATGATACAGGCCGGTTAATATCAGTAAAAGCCATCTGGTTTCAGGTTACTAAACGTAGGGTTTTGTGTTAACCCGCTGACAGAACTGGAACTTGACGGGCGAAACTCACCAAAAAGCCCCTGAAAACGCCATTCGCATAATCATGCAATAACCTGCATAAACTCTGCCATTCCAACACCTCAGTCACCTTATCACTCACTTTAGTGATTTTACCACCGTCCTTCAAAGCACCGTCTGACAATATGTTATTCAGGAATAAAGCGAACATGTCGGCGATATCTGCGCACTTTTGTTCCTGCTGCCGTAATGACAAATAATGCATCAAACGCAGCATTTCTTAGATCTGAAACATTAAATTTTTATTATATCTACACAAATAATATTGATAAAACCAATGATTGTGGTAATAAATAGCAACCTAATTTTAACTGCGGAAATTTGATTTAAACGCAGTCAAAATGAGTAGCCTGGCATCATAAGGCGCGTCTTCACCCTCACCAGACAGTCATCAGTGAGGGGAAAAATAAAAATACAGGGCCAATATTGTTGCTGATTTTTCTAATCAGCATGTTGGCACAGGGACTCAAGATGAAATTCAAACTAAACAAAGTCGCCCAGGCGACTACTGCTGGCCTGTTCTTTGGCTTAGCCTCTTTCGCTTCACACGCAGAAATCACCCTGATTAAACAAGACCCGCAGCCGAACGATCCGCTGAGCCGTCTGCAATTCCAGGTTGGCGGGAGTATTCGTCCGCAGTTCCAGTTCCAGAATGGCGTGAAAAACTACAAAACTAACGGTTTTGATGGCGGTACACGTTTCCGTTTCTCCACTGATTATTATCTGTTTGATGATATCAGCTGGATTAACTACTACGAACTGGGTGTCAATATCCCGGCCCTGACGGGCTGGGACAATCACCACGCAGATGGCGCGCATAACACCAGCCGCCGTATGCTTTATACCGGTCTGAAAAGCAAAACCTACGGGCAGCTGACTTTCGGTCAGCAAAACAGCGTTTACTACGATGTGGTCGGTGCGAAAACCGATATCTGGGATTACGACATGCTCGCCCAGGCACCGGGTAATGGTGTGAACGGCGATTACGACGGTTCTTACCGTTCCCGTAAGATGCTGAAATACAAAAACACCTTCGGCGACGCCGATGTGTATGCCTCTTACCTGTTCGAAGACAACGAGTTGCTGACCGGCAAAAATGGCCTGCGTTACAAACGTAACGGCGGCGGTTCCGTCGGTGTGGATTACCACATCACCAAAGATCTGACCTGGGGTACGGCGTACAACTACACCGATGCAGAAATGAGAAACCCTGGCGATAACACCTCTAAAGACTACAACCAGAGCATTGTCGGTACCGCACTGAGCTGGAAACCGGGCAACTGGACGGCGTCCTTCGGCGGCGGTTACTACCATGACTTCCTGACCACTGGCGTGAAAACTGAAGACAACTTCTTCGCGGGCGACGCTTACGGGCTGGAATACTTCCTGGGTTATGCTTTCCCAATCAATCAGCTGGCAGTTAAAACCATTCAGCCATACTTCATGGGTGACCGTCTGACCTATGTGACTGGCCGTAATTACCAGCGTATTGATAACGGGCTGGGCGTGTCCTTCCAGCTTGATTACGGCTTCCGTGTTGATTACGAGCACGTGTTCACGTCCTCTACCGATAACCTCGGTGATATGAACCTGATCCGTCTTCGTTACGACTTCTAAGCCTTAACGATTGAACTCTGAGGGCCGGCTTTACGTCTTATTGACGGGCTGGCCCTTTCTTTTTACATCATTTCACCTATCCCGCAGAAGCAAAGCCAGACTAGACTCATAGAGACAATTGTCGCTATATCCACTTTGTAACCTGCAGGAGAGCTTTGCGATGTCAGCATTATTCCGGTCCGACATAACTGCCATTGGCGACTATCGAGCCGAATTGGGTGAAACTCCCGTCTGGTGCCAGCGCACACAATCTTTGCTTTGGGTCGATATTCTGGCTCAGCGCGTTCTGCGCTACTGGCCTGATACCGGGCAAACTGAAATCCATGAGCTTCCCGCCGTCACCAGCGCCGTGTTGCTGACCGAAAAGAGAAATCAATTTTTGCTGGTTTCCGTCGACGGTATCTACCTCTACGATTACGAGCAAAAATCCCGTCAGAAGCTTTGTGATTATCCCGGTGCCGAAGGCACGCGGCCGAACGAAGCCGCTGTCGCCCCCGACGGTTCGCTGTGGTTTGGTACGCTCGATATTAAGGAAGAGAAGGACAACGGCGAATGGTTCCGCTATGAAGCAGGGGCAGAAAAACCTGAAATGATGCTCGATGGCGTCGGTTGTACCAACACGCTGGTCTGGCATGAAGGTAAAGTCTGGTTCGCTGACAGCAAGAAAAAACGCTTCTTTTCCGCCAACGCCCGCCGGATCAATCCACTGAAAATATCCTGCTTCTCTTCAGGCGATAAAATCCCGGATGGTTCAGCACTGACACAAAATGGCTGGCTGATCACCGCATGCTGGGGATCGAAATGCCTGCTGCGTCAGCAGATTAATCAGGGTGAATTACTGAAGCTGGATACGCAACCGGTGCCGGTGACACAACCGAGTTGCTGCACGTTTGGTGGTCCGGATATGACTGAGCTGTTTATCACCTCAGCCCGTAAAAACCTCGATGCGCCACATGCACTGGAAGGTGCGTTACTGCATGTAGAAACCACCGCGGTGGGTGCGCCACAGAATTTGTTTAAACTCGAAAAGCCTTAATTCCCTCCGGATTTCAGCGATAAAAAAACCGGCCACAGTGAGCCGGTTTTTCATTTTAAAGCCTGATGTCAGTCGATCTGTTTTACATCTACGCGCAGCTCTTTCGGCACTTCGAACACGATATTTTCTTCGCGTCCTTCGATGTTAATCACATCAAGGCCACCAAAGGTTTTCAGCTTGCTGATCACGTCCTGCACCAGAATATCCGGTGCAGATGCGCCTGCCGTTACGCCAATGCTTTTCGCATCTTTCAGCCAGCCTTCCTGAATATCAGCTGCCGAGTCGATGAGATAAGAAGGCACACCGACACGCTGGGCGAGTTCCGCCAGACGGTTGGAGTTCGACGAATTTTTCGACCCCACCACCAGCACAACATCTGCGCCATCCGCCAGCGTACGCACGGCTTCCTGACGGTTAGTGGTGGCGTAACAGATATCATCTTTGCGCGGCCCGACAATGTTCGGGAAACGATCGCGCAACGCATCAATGATCGCTGAAGTATCGTCAACCGACAGCGTGGTTTGCGTCATAAAGCACAGGTTGTTTTCATCTTTCACCTGCAATTTATACACATCTTCCGGTGCTTCAACCAGATACATGCCCCCGTTCGGGTTGCTGTACTGGCCCATCGTGCCTTCCACTTCCGGGTGACCGGCATGACCAATCAAAATGGCTTCAGTGCCTTTACGACTGGCGCGCGCCACTTCCATATGGACTTTGGTCACCAGCGGACAGGTCGCATCAAACAACATCGTCAGGTCACGGGCTTTCGCTTCTGCGCGCACAGCCTGAGAAACACCGTGGGCGGAGAAGATCAGAATTGAGCCATCCGGCACTTCGCTGATTTGCTCAATAAAAACCGCCCCGCGCTGACGCAGGCTGTCGACCACATAGCGGTTGTGTACCACTTCGTGACGCACATAAATAGGCGCGCCGTAAATTTCCAGCGCACGTTCAACAATACTGATTGCGCGGTCAACGCCCGCGCAAAACCCTCTCGGGTTAGCCAGCAATATCTGCATGTTTCCCCTCAAGCTCCGGGTCAATTTCCAGCACTTCAATATCGAAATCGATATGTTGCCCTGCCAGCGGATGGTTGAAATCTACAGTGATGGAATCTTCGGTCACTTCACGGACAACGCCAGGCATTTCACTGCCATCGCGGCCACTGAACAACATGATGGTGCCGACATCCGGCACCCCTGTTTCCTGAAAATCACGACGGGAGAAGAACTGAACCAGATCCGGGCTTTTAGTCCCGAATGCCGATTCAGGGGCTAACGTGAATGCACGTTTATCCCCCACGTTCAGCCCTAACAGCTGATTTTCCAGCGCGTCAGACAAGCTGCTGTCGCCAAGGCGAAACAGCGCAGGTTTCCCATTAGCGCGGGTCGATTCTGCCGTCGAGCCGTCTTCCAGCTTCAACGTAAAATGCACCAGCACGGCGCTGTCGTGTTTCACCTGTTGAGACATAATTCTTATCCTTTGCTCTTCGTGGCTTCATTCGGTTTAGCCAGAAAACCTTCCAGCACCACCATTGCCGCACCGACGCAGATAAAACTGTCGGCCAGATTGAAGGTCGCGAAATGCCAGCTACCGACATAAAAATCGATAAAGTCGACCACGAAACCGTGGTACAGGCGGTCAAACAAGTTACCGAGTGCGCCACCGATAATCATAGCGAAGGCAATGTTATTCAGCTTCTGCTTCGCGCTGCCGCGATACATCAGCACGACCAGCGCCACGACGATAACCAGTGCGATTAACGCGAAGAACCAACGCTGCCAGCCGCCTTTATCTGCCAGGAAACTGAACGCAGCGCCATGGTTCTGGGCGTAGAACAGATTTAAATACGGGATCAATGGCATGGATTCGCCGAGCTGGAAGTTTCCCATAATGAGAAACTTACTGCCCAGATCCACGATAATGACCACGACCGCCAGCCAGAGCCAGCGGAGTCCGGTGGAACAAATCGATTTACTCATTATGCAAACTTACGCTCTTCGCCGTCGCCAGCGATGTTAGTGACACAACGGCCGCAGATATCGCTATGTTCCGCGTTCTGGCCGACGTCAGTAGTGTAATGCCAGCAGCGCGGACATTTGTCGCCTTCCGCTTTCGCCAGACCGATTTTCAGGCCTTTGAGCAATTCACTTGGCACAGCGGCATCGTCTGCTTCAGACAGCGCGGCAACTTTCGCACCTGAAGTCAGCAGCACGAAGCGCAGTTCGTTGCCCAGAGAACGCAGGTCGGCTGCCAGCGCATCATCAGCAAACAGCGTGACCGCCGCTTCCAGAGAACCGCCCAGACGTTTATCTGCACGCGCCTGTTCAATCACTTTATTCACTTCGCCACGGACTTTCAGCAGTTCATCCCAGAACGCATCGTTCATGGATTCGTTGCCCGCCAGACCGAACAAACCGTCATACCATTCTTCGGTAAAGACGAATTTCTCACGGCTGCCCGGCAGCTCAGCCCAAATTTCATCTGCGGTGAACGACATGATTGGCGCCATCCAGCGGACCAGTGCTTCGCTGATATAGTAAAGCGCGGTCTGGCAGCTGCGACGTGCAACGCTGTCGCTTTTCGCGGTGTACTGGCGATCTTTAATGATGTCCAGATAGAAGGAACCCATTTCGATCGAGCAGAACTGCATCAGGCGCTGAACCACACCGTGGAAATCATAGGCTTCATACGCGGCAATGATTTCTTCCTGAGCGGCTTTCGCACGGCCAACAGCCCAGCGATCCAGAACAACCATGTCTTCCGGAGCCACGCTGTGCAGCGCCGGATCGAAACCGTTAAGGTTCGCCAGCAGGAAGCGCGCGGTGTTACGGATACGGCGGTAAGAATCCGCAGCACGTTTGAGGATTTCGTCGGACACGGCAATTTCGCCGGTGTAATCCGTTGATGCCACCCACAGACGCAGGATGTCGCCACCCAGCTTGTTCATCACGTCTTGC
The DNA here is from genome assembly GCF_051851855.1 of Rahnella sp. ATs2. Taxonomy (NCBI): domain Bacteria; kingdom Pseudomonadati; phylum Pseudomonadota; class Gammaproteobacteria; order Enterobacterales; family Yersiniaceae; genus Rahnella; species Rahnella sp. ATs2. The sequence continues at coordinate 58,133 of NZ_JBLYPL010000024.1, forward strand.
GGCGCGATGGTGTTGCCGATGGATTTAGACATTTTGCGGCCCTGACCATCCACGGTGAAACCGTGCGTCAGAACTTGTTTGTAAGGCGCTTTGCCTTTCATGGCAGTCGAAATCATCAGGGAAGACATGAACCAGCCACGATGCTGGTCAGAACCTTCCAGATACAGATCCGGCGAATGACCGTTAAATTCAGGGCGCACATCCACAACGGAAGAATGTGTTGAACCGGAGTCAAACCACACGTCCAGCGTATCCGGCACTTTGACGTAATCGGCAGCGTCGGCACCCAGAATCTCTTCCGGATTCAGATCCCACCACGCCTGAATGCCATCCACTTCAACACGTTTAGCGACTTCTTCCATCAGCTCAATGCTGCGCGGATGCAGTTGCTCGGTGTCTTTGTGAACGAACAGAGACATCGGCACGCCCCACGTGCGCTGACGGGAGATACACCAGTCAGGACGGTTAGCGACCATGTTTTCGATACGCGCCTGACCCCAGTCCGGGATCCACTGCACGCCTTTGATCTCTTCCAGAGACTGCTGACGCAGACCTTTCTGATCCATGCTGATGAACCATTGTGGCGTAGCACGGAAGATGATCGGCGTTTTGTGACGCCAGCAGCACGGGTAGCTGTGCGTGATTTTCTCAACGTGCAGCAATGCGCCTTTTTCGCGCAGCAGTTCAACGATCAGGTCGTTGGCTTTAAAGACGAATTTACCGTCCAGCGTCGGGTAAGTGCCTGGCAGGTAGCAGCCGTTCGGCCCTACCGGGTTCGCCACTTCCAGACCGTATTTCTGGCCGATGACAAAGTCATCCGGACCGTGGCCTGGTGCGGTATGCACGGCACCGGTACCGGCATCGAGCGTTACGTGGTCGCCCATGATCGCCGGAACGTCGAAACCGAGGAACGGGTGTTTGAAGCGCAGCAACTCGAGATCCGCACCTTTACACTCGCCCAGGATGGTCCATTCTGCGATACCGGCGCGTTTCATGACGCTTTCAACCAGATCTGTTGCCAGGATCAGGCACTGGCCTTCAACCTGAACCAGCTGATAAGAAAACTCAGGGTTCAGTGAAATCGCACGGTTAGCAGGCATAGTCCACGGCGTGGTGGTCCAGATAACCAGCGAGATTGGGCCGTTAAAAGCAGATACGCCAAACTTCGCAGCCACGGCGGCAGCATCAGTCGCGTTGAACGCCACATCAATAGATGGAGACGCTTTGTCGTAATACTCAACTTCTGCTTCTGCCAGGGATGAACCGCAATCTGTACACCAGTGAACCGGCTTAGCCCCTTTGTGCAGGTGGCCGTTACCGATGATTTTACCCAGCGCACGAATAATGTTGGCTTCAGTTTTGAAATCCATGGTCAGGTACGGGTGATCCCAGTCGCCCAATACGCCCAGACGGATGAAGTCTTTCTTCTGGCCTTCAACCTGCTCTGCTGCGTATTTACGGCACGCTTCACGGAATTCTGCCGCAGTGACTTTCTCGCCCGGCTTGCCGATCAGTTGCTCGACTTTCAGCTCGATTGGCAGACCATGACAGTCCCAGCCCGGAACATACGGCGCATCAAAGCCCGCCAGTCCTTTGGACTTAACGATCATGTCTTTAAGAATTTTGTTTACTGAGTGACCAATATGAATGCTGCCGTTCGCATACGGAGGGCCGTCATGCAAAATAAAGGTTTTCTTGCCTTTCTTGGCAGCACGAATAATCCCGTACAGATCCTGGTCATACCAATTTTTCAGCATGTCAGGTTCACGCTTGGCCAGATCGCCACGCATCGGGAACCCTGTTTCCGGCAAATTCAGGGTGTTCTTGTAGTCACTCATAGATTCTCGGTTCCGTTTTCGGCTGGATTCCAGGCTTTGTTACACGCCTGTCAGTACATGTTTAGCGCAGTGTCTTTAACCCAAAGAATTCCCGGGCCGTCACTTCATCGTTCGCAATCTGTTGCTTTAAAGCATCAAGCGAGGAGAAACGCTGTTCGTTGCGCAATTTCGCGCGGAGCACCACGTCAATGTGGCGCCCGTATAAATCTAATGTGGTGTCGAGAAGGTGCACTTCCAACTGCTTGCGCACACCACCGACTGTTGGACGTATTCCGATGTTCGCCACGCCCGGCAAAGGTTCAGGCCCGAGGCCTAAGACTTCAACGGCATACACGCCGCGTACCGGTGAAACGACTCGCTTGAGCGGGACGTTGGCGGTCGGGAAACCAATGGTACGTCCCAGCTTATCGCCGTGAACAACACGCCCTGAAATACTGAACGGATGGCCGAGTAAGTTTTCGGCCAGGGCTAAATCGTCATCCCGCAGCGCATTACGGATAGCCGTACTGCTGATGCGGTTCTCCCCTTCACGGAAAGTTTGCGTGCTGATCACTTCAAAGCCGTATTCTTCCCCGGCTTTCTGCAATAGCTCAAAATCTCCCAGACGACTGGCACCAAAACGGAAATCATCCCCGACAGTCAGGAATTTAACGCCCAGCTTTTCGACCAGCAGTTGCGAGATAAAGGCCTGCGCCATGTGGGCAGCGAACCGGGGTTCGAAACGCACACATAAAAGATAATCAACGCCGCACTCTGCCAGATACTTGGCTTTGTCGCGCAAACTGGTCAGTCGTGCAGGTGCTTTATCACCGGCAAACAGCTCCAGAGGCTGTGGCTCAAAAATCATTACCATCACCGGTAACCCCAGACGTTGACCTTCCAGCTTCAGCTGTTCAATCAGGGCCTGGTGGCCACGGTGTACACCATCAAAATTGCCAATAGTCAGCACACATCCATGATGACGTGCTCGAATATTGTGTATTCCGCGAATTAGCTCCATAGCTGGCTCAAATCCAATGCTGACTCATAAAGATGGAAATCGGCGGATTATACCTTGTACAGCCTCCAAGGTTAACCAGCGATTAGCAGGATCTCACCATTCTCTCTTGCATACGGCAGATATTGCGGTTCAAATGGCGGCGTGGCGATGAAAATCTTTCGTTGCATACAGGGAATGCGTGACTTTTCGCATAAACAAAGCGTTAATGGCCGTAGTGGGCAGTTTGTACACTCTCCTGTCGATTTTTCTCGCGAAAGACTGTATTCCGATGCCGGAAGCTGTTAAAATCCTGCGCCATCACAACGTAACAAGCGACGATCGAAGTTTACTCTTTAAAACGCCGCTTATTTGCACAAATCCGTTGACAAAAGAAGACCGAAAAGGCATATTCCTCGGCCTTTGAATTGTTCATCAATAGAAAAATATTTGGGAGTTGGCCTTGGCTAATATCAAATCAGCTAAGAAACGCGCCGTACAGTCAGAAAAACGCCGTAAGCACAACGCGAGCCGTCGTTCTATGATGCGTACCTTTATCAAGAAGGTATACGCGGCTATTGCAGCAGGCGACAAAGCTGCTGCACAAAACGCATTTAACGAAATGCAACCAATCGTGGACCGTCAGTCTTGCAAAGGCCTGATCCACAAAAACAAAGCAGCGCGTCATAAGTCAAATCTGACTGCGCAAATCAACGCAATGCAATAATCGCATTACGCTGAAATGCTTGATAAAAAAACCGGCTCAGGCCGGTTTTTTTATATCTTAAATTTGAGTCACAGCGAAAAGCTACTCAAACAGCGCCGTGAAATCGGTGTGACAAATCCGCTGTACTGAAGGATGCTGGATCATACGCTCCGCAAAAATCACGTAGTACTCTTCCATGATCCCCTCCAGCCGCCCGACCTCTTCAATTTTTTCATCCTGAAATTCTGTCGACGAATAGATAGCCGGTGCGACAAAAATCGCATTATTGTTCATTCCGAAAGCTTTCATCAGCGCCGCATCATCAAACTCCCCCAGAATATTGACGTTAAGCCCCTTCGTGTTAAACCAGTTAAGCAGCTTGCGTCCCAGCATGGATCGCCGACCGGGGATCAGCAAAGGCCGCTGCTCGAGACAGGCTGGAAAACTCATTTCCGACATCGGCTGGCAGCAAAAGAAGCTGATCGGGCTTTCACCCAGTTTCACGGAGAACAATCCTTCCTGCTGCGTGGAGTCCACCGGGCAATCTGACAAAATCATATCCAGCTTGTGCAGACTCAGCTGCTCAAGCAGCATTTCATGTGTTGATTCAAAGCAACGCAGATGAATTTTCGCATTGTCCGGTACGGCCGCTTCCAGCACCCGGCTGACCAGGCGTTTGGATAGCGCATCCGCCACGCCCACATCAAACAGCAGGCTCGACTCTTTGCGATAATTCACGATATCCAGCATTTCCTGACTGAGTGTGAACATTTTGTCCGCATAGCGATACACCAGTTGCCCCAGCTCAGAAGGTACCAGACCGCGCCCCTGACGTTTGAACAGCTTGCCACCCAGTCTCTCTTCCAGCGATTTAATCTGGCCGGTGATGGTCTGCGGCGTCAGATACAGTGCCTCTGCGGCTCCCACGACAGAACCTGATTTACACACGTGCCAGAAATAATACAAATGGTTGTAGTTAATATGAGGCATGGTTTCATCCTTTCTGAAGTATGAAGTCAGCATCATGCTGCGCGGTTTCCCGCACAGCACAGGGTTTAATGATGCGCTTTTTTCGGCAAAGCGCGGCTCAGCATCAGAAAACCTATAACAGCTGAAGCCACTGATCCCATCAGAATGCCCATTTTTGCGTAAGTCAGCAGCGCCGGATCAAGTGAAGCAAATGCCAGTGAGCCGATAAAAATGGACATGGTGAAACCAATCCCGCACAGCACTGACACCGCTGCAATCTGGCTAAACGTAATGCCGGATGGCAGACGGGTGATACCCAGCTTCAGCGCCAGCCCGCCGAAAAGAATGATGCCTGACGGTTTACCCAGCAACAGTCCCGCCATGATACCCATCGGTAACATTGAAAACGCACCGGCAGCCGTCACACCATGCAACGAGATACCGGCATTGGCGAAAGCAAAAACAGGCAGAATGAACCAGGCAACGTAAGGATGAATTCCATGCTCAAGACGGCGCGCTGGTGAGGTTTTATTCTCTTTGGTTCGGAGCGGGATAAGGAATCCAAGGATCACACCCGCCAGCGTCGCGTGAATACCTGATTTTAGTACGCACACCCAGAACACGGCGCCAATGAGCAGATAAGGCGTTAGCTTGGTTACACCACGCCAGTTCAGCCAGGCCAGAACCGCGATACACGCCGCAGATAACCCAAGCGCAATCATTGAGACATCATGGCTGTAGAACAACGCGATGATAACGATCGCACCCAAATCATCAATGATGGCCAGTGCCAGCAGAAACACTTTCAGGCCAGTTGGCACGCGGGACCCCAGCAGTGCCATCACACCCAGCGCAAAGGCAATGTCCGTGGCTGCCGGGATAGCCCACCCCTGACGAGCAATGTCGTCCCCGCCGTTAAACAGTAAGTAGATCAGAGCCGGAACGATCATCCCACCCAGCGCGGCAATCGCCGGGAACAGCGCCTGTTCGCGATTTGCCAGCGCGCCTTCACACAACTCACGCTTCACTTCCAGGCCAATCATCAGGAAGAATACGGCCATCAGCCCGTCGTTAATCCACAGCAAAAGCGGTTTGTCGATCAGCAATTCAGAAAAACGCAGCGTAACCGGAATATCCAGAAATGCCTGATACACCCCCTGCAATGGGGTATTCGCCATAATAAGCGCCACGATAGCGGCAAGGATCAGTACGATACCGCCTGCGGCCTCTAAGCGTAAAAACTGACGAATGATATTCGACATTCTGACTCTCCTGTAAAAAAGGCGTGGCGATAAAAGGATTGCCACAATGGAATGGGCGAATTGTACGCACAGAATCACTTCGTAAAAAGTCGATTATTTCTAGAGTATAACTCGGCTTTTACGAATGGTATGGCTTTGCATTTTCTTTATAAAACCCATAAAAAAATCCCCGGAGCGTGAACGCTGCCGGGGATTTTATGTGGCTTTCTCTGCCGCTGAAGTCAGCGAGAGATTAACGGGTCAGATCGTCAAAGAACTTTTTCACGCCATCCAGGAAGCTTTTAGAACGCGGGCTGTTTTTTTCACCCGATACGCCACCAAAGCTTTCTTCCAGATCACGCAGCAATTGCTTCTGCTTCTCGCTCAGGCTGACCGGCGTTTCAACGACCACGCGGCACATCAGGTCGCCCTGAGCACCACCACGGACAGATTTCACACCGCGTCCGCGCATACGGAACATTTTGCCCGTTTGCGTTTCGGCAGGGATCTTCAGACTCACGCGGCCATCCAGCGTTGGCACTTCAATTTCGCCACCCAGTGCAGCCATGGCAAAGTTGATTGGCACTTCGCAGTACAGGTTATTACCTTCACGCTCAAAGATTTTGTGCGCTTTAACCTGAACCTGAACGTACAGATCGCCTGACGGAGCACCGTGCTCGCCCGCTTCGCCTTCACCTTCCAGACGAATACGGTCGCCGGTATCGACACCCGCAGGAATTTTCACTGACAGCGTTTTAGAGCGCTCTACGCGACCATGACCGTGACATTTGTTGCACGGATCTTTAATCACTTTACCGCGACCCTGACAGGTAGGACACGCCTGCTGGACAGTGAAGAAGCCCTGACGCATCTGAACCTGGCCTGCACCATGACAGGTCGGACAGGTGGCCGGAGAGCTGCCCGCTTTCGCGCCGCTGCCGTGGCAGACGTCACATTCATCCAGTGTCGGGATGCGGATTTCTTTGGTGACACCACGAACGGCCTCTTCCAGAGTCAGATCCATGTTGTAACGCAGATCAGAACCCCGGCTGGCACGCTGACGGCGACCGCCGCCAAAGATGTCGCCAAAGACGTCACCAAAGATGTCGCTGAAATCTGCACCGCCACCGCCGTAACCACCGCCACCGCCCATGCCACCTTGTTCAAAGGCTGCATGACCGTACTGGTCGTAGGCCGCACGTTTTTGCGCATCGGTCAGGATTTCATAAGCTTCTTTAATTTCTTTAAACTTACTTTCGGACTCTTTATCGCCCTGATTGCGGTCAGGGTGATGTTTCATTGCCAGGCGCTTATAAGCCTTTTTGATTTCACGCTCATCCGCTGTTTTGGATACGCCTAAAATCTCGTAATAATCTTGCTTCGCCATGCTTTAACCTACCCTCAACATGCGTGCACGGGCGTAGAGTTTCCTCGACGCCCGTGCTGGTTATCAGTAAAACTTCTTACTGTGCCCGCTTAAGGGCGATTATTTTTTGTCTTTAACTTCTTCGAATTCAGCGTCAACAACGTCGTCATCTTTCTGCGCGCTGTTATCGCCGCCTTCAGCCTGGCCTTGCTGCTGAGCCATTTCCATCAGTTTGCCGGAAACCTGTACCAGCGCCTGGATTTTCGCTTCGATATCAGCCTTGTCTTCACCTTTAGCCGAAACTTCCAGTGCTTTCAGGGCTTCTTCTACTGCGGTTTTGTCTTCAGCTGGCAGTTTATCGCCGGCGTCTTCCAGTTGCTTACGGGTACCGTGGATCAGGTGATCCGCCTGGTTGCGGGTCTGAACCAGTTCTTCAAACTTACGGTCAGATTCAGCATTGGCTTCAGCATCGTTGACCATTTTCTGGATTTCTTCTTCGCTCAGACCAGAAGATGCCTTGATGGTGATCTTCTGCTCACGGTTGGTAATCTTGTCTTTCGCAGACACATGCAGAATACCATCGGCGTCAAGGTCGAAGGTCACTTCGATCTGTGCCTGACCGCGAGGCGCTGCCTGAATACCATCCAGGTTGAATTGACCCAGAGATTTGTTATCACTTGCACGCTTACGTTCACCCTGCAACACATGGATGGTTACTGCAGACTGGTTGTCTTCCGCAGTAGAGAACACCTGGCTGTGTTTAGTCGGGATGGTGGTGTTTTTAGTGATAAGCGGAGTCATCACGCTGCCCATGGTTTCGATACCCAGAGACAACGGAGTCACGTCCAGCAGCAGAACGTCTTTCACGTCACCTGCCAACACACCACCCTGAACTGCTGCACCGATTGCCACAGCTTCGTCCGGGTTCACGTCTTTACGTGGTTCTTTACCAAAGAATTCAGCAACTTTCTTCTGAACCATTGGCATACGGGTCTGACCACCCACCAGGATAACGTCCTGAATGTCAGAAACTGACAGACCTGCGTCTTTCAGAGCCACTTTCAGTGGTTCGATAGAACGGTTAACCAGGTCTTCTACCAAAGATTCCAGTTTTGCACGGGTCACTTTGATGTTCATGTGTTTTGGACCTGACGCATCAGCAGTGATGTACGGCAGGTTCACGTCAGTTTGCTGAGCTGAAGACAGTTCGATCTTCGCTTTTTCAGCAGCTTCTTTCAGACGTTGCATCGCCAGTGGATCGTTACGCAGATCCATGCCTTGCTCTTTCTTAAATTCTTCAACGAGGTAGTTGATCATGCGGCTGTCGAAGTCTTCACCACCGAGGTGTGTGTCACCGTTGGTTGCCAGAACTTCGAAAGTTTTTTCGCCGTCAACTTCGTCGATTTCGATAATAGAGATATCGAAAGTACCACCACCGAGGTCGTATACCGCGATAGTGCGGTTACCGATTTCACGATCCAGGCCATAAGCCAGTGCCGCTGCGGTTGGTTCGTTGATGATACGTTTAACTTCCAGACCTGCGATACGGCCGGCGTCTTTAGTTGCCTGACGCTGAGCATCGTTGAAGTAAGCAGGTACGGTGATAACCGCTTCAGTCACTGGTTCGCCCAGATAATCTTCAGCAGTTTTCTTCATTTTCTTTAACACTTCTGCAGAGATCTGCGGAGGTGCAATTTTCTGACCTTTAACGTCGATCCAGGCGTCGCCATTGTCAGCGCCTACGATCTGGTAAGGCATAATGCCTTTGTCGCGTTGAACTTCTTCGTCCTGGAAGCGACGGCCAATCAGGCGCTTGATCGCAAACAAGGTGTTCTGCGGGTTAGTCACAGCCTGACGTTTAGCCGGAGAACCTACCAGAGTCTCGCCATCTGCCGCATAAGCGATGATGGAAGGAGTGGTGCGGTCGCCTTCAGCATTCTCCAGTACACGAGCAGTCGTGCCATCCATGATAGCTACACAAGAGTTGGTGGTGCCCAGGTCGATCCCAATAATTTTACCCATCTAAAACGTCTCCACTTAAATTCATATTCGTTCAGGTTGCTACTGTATATGTGGCCGATCTTTACGATTTCAACAGCCCCATTTAACGGATTTCCCGACGGTAACAACTGCGGTTGGGAATAAGATGGGGCCATGCTGCTCAGCATCAAGGGGCAAAGTGAAAAAAAATCTTCAATTGCTGTTACGCCAGATCAATGTTTGCTGACGCAACCCTCCTTATGATGCCGCGCGCTTCCAAAGATATGTGGCTTTTTTACCCATTTCCAAGCGTTCTTCCCCCGATTATCAATTAATAATAATTCCGATACAGAGGATCTATGCACAGTAAACCCTTAGCAAATCCAGGCCCGCTCGGGCTGATGGGATTTGGTATGACCACTATCTTATTGAATTTACACAATGCAGGCTTTTTCCCTCTCACCGCAGTGATTGTGAGCATGGGTATTTTTTATGGCGGGCTGATTCAGATCCTCGCCGGGATGATGGAATTTAAAAAAGGGAACACGTTCGGCACGACCGCGTTCACTTCATATGGTGCCTTCTGGCTGAGCCTGGTTGGCATCCTGATGCTGCCACGCATGGGCCTGGCTGACGCCAGCAGCGAAAGTTTCCTGGGCGCATATCTCGGTGTGTGGGGTGTTTTCACTTTATTCATGTTCTTTGGCACCCTGAAAGCGAACCGTGGCATTCAGGTTGTTTTCGGCAGCCTGACAATTTTGTTCGCCCTGCTGTGCTACGGAAATATGACCGGCAACACCGCAGTTCTGCATTTTGCGGGCTTTGAAGGTATTTTCTGCGGTGCCAGCGCGATTTATTTGGCGATGGCTGAAGTACTGAATGAACAGTATGGCCGTACGGTTCTGCCTGTCGGCGAGCCGAAAAAACAGGCTGCGCACGTTGATGCTGTTGTTGCATAACAGTCATGCCTGAGATGATAAAGCCCTGCATT
>NZ_JBLYPL010000025.1:0-66102 GCF_051851855.1 Rahnella sp. ATs2
AGATGGTGAGATGGTGAGATGGTGAGATGGTGAGATGGTGAGATGGTGAGATGGTGAGATTTTATATCCTGATGCGGTCATGTCCAGTCATTTGATTCAACATGTACTTCCTGTCATCTGGAGATAACGGGATAATTGAATCTCAAGATTCAGAGATTCAGAGATTCAGAGATTCAGAGATTCAGAGATTTAATAATCACCGGATAGCAGGGTTGACGCAAACGCATTGCAAGCAGGTTCAACCAAAACCTGAAGATTTCGTAATCCTAAAATCATTAAATCCTGACCTCATAAAATCCTGTGATTTATGCGAATTGCCATTCTCGTATTATCGAATGACGACTTCAATAACAACACAGAATCCTGTAATCATGGGATATTGTAATTCGATAATCCTTAAATATTGAAATCCCAGGCTGCAAACTTTATAGTAGCACTCCAATCCTGTGATTCATGGATTAGAAAATCTCAGAATCCTAAGATTACAAACTTTATGAATCCTAAAATCTTATGATTTTGGAATCCTGATATCTTTACTGAACGCTTCATTAAGAGGTTGTCATGGCAGCGAAAATTATTTCCTTTCTTAACGGGAAGGGCGGAGTAGGGAAAACCACGACATCAATAAACATCGCAACCTGTCTGGCAAGACAAGGCCATAAAGTGGTGATGGTTGATACCGATCCACAGGGAAGCATCAGCAACTGGTATGACGAAAGCAAATGCCAGTTTGACCTGGCTGAAGCCGCTTCAGAAAAAGAAGTTTATACCGTACGCAAGCAACTGAAAGAATACGATTACGTAGTGATCGATGGGGCAGCCGCCATTTCTGCAATTTCATCTGCAGCGGTTATGGTCAGTGATTTAGTCCTGATCCCCGTGACACCGTCACCTTTAGATTTTGCCGCCTGTGGCGCTATTCTGGCCGTGGTAGAAGCCCGCGAAAACCTGCAACCGGTAATTGCCCGTTTTCTGATCACTAAAAAAGTGGCATCCGCTAAAATGCTTGAAGTACTTAAAGAATCCATTGCCGACACGGGTGTTCCTGCACTGCGTACCGGCACGACCCAACGCCAGGTTTACATACGAACCATGATGGACGGCGGCACCGTTTTCGATACAACGGACGGCAATGCGAAGGGTGAAATTGAAATTATGACCAAAGAAATCACGGAGTTGCTGAAATGAAAATGAAACTTGGCCAGCACAGACAACTGACTACAGCACTGGACGCTGTGGCTAAACCACCTGCATCGGTGAAAAAATTACAAACGAATATCGATGAGGAACTGCATCGCCGGTTCAAAACCAGCTGCTTCCTGCAGGATCGCGAAATGAAAGATGTTCTGACAGAACTGATCGAAGCATGGCTCATCCACAACGAACGCGCATAAGAATATGATCACTGGCTGGATCGGGTCTTACAGGCCCGTTTCAGGTTTCATCCAGCCTGTAACCTTTGCTTTATCTGCCTTAAACGCTAATCAATCCCTTCCTGAAGTATTCTCTCCGTTGTTATCAGATCCCAAGATCAAATAATGTTTTGTTTATTTTATAAGTTTAGATGTTTCTCTTTAGGGAGCACTTTTACTTTTAATTATCATGTAGTTAAAACACATATTGTGGAGTCATTTCCTGCCAGAGGTGGAGATCCTTCATGTTAGATGTGGATCCTTTTCATGGTCAATGTAGAGTCTTTTTCTGTGGATAATTTCTATAGGGATCAAGCCATTAACAAGGTGGAGTAATTTTCTGTGGATACTTTCCTCCTGTGTGATCCTGCACTGCCCAAATAGCCCAAATAGCCCTAAACTGCCTAACATACTGCCATAACTGCCTTTTCTCATACGTGGAGACTTTTCCTGATCGAGGAGGAAAGTGGGTTATGTGGAAGAATTTCCTGTGACAGCGTCACGTGATGTCACAAAGACCAAAATAGGATCCCCGAAAAGGCTGCTGGCAGGGGACAGAAGGCTATTCAGGGCGGATAAAGCCATTATGTGGAGATTTTTCCTGATCCCTGAAAGCCTATATGTGGAAACATTATCTGATCCCAAAAAGAGTATTTGGGATCAAGATTGAACTCGGGTCATTGAAAATCAATGAGTTAGATTTATTGTGACGGTGTCACTTTATGATATGTGGAGATTTTTCCTGATCCAGGACGTCGTTTAAGCTTTCAAACACCAGATTGAAAAAAGAAGTGCCCACAATAAGTGGAAAGATTTCCTGATCCCGTAATCCGGTATATGTGGAAAGATTTTCTGTGATCTGATCGCTGCGGCTATGTGGAGAGATTTCCTGATCAAATGCCCGTCGCGTCGCTAATGTGGAGACATTTTCTGATCCCACTCACAGGCATATGTGGAAAGTTTTCCTGATGATCCATTTGGGGACCCGAATACAGCCTTAAAACGAAGTGAGAAGGGGATCACATTGCAGAGATTGATGGTTAAGCGTGCTATCACACCTCTAATGTGGAGGAATTATCTGATCATCGGCCAGTGGAAGGGGAGGTTCTGTGCTGCATGAACGTTGAGGATCCCTGAGAAGATATGTGGAGTGATTTCCTGTAAAAAGACTGTCGATCCAGCATGTTAAAAAAAGGATCCCTGCTGGGCCTGAAATGCTTATGTGGAGATTTTTCCTGATCGGATTTTTTCGATCCTTACTTAACGCAATGATTTATAGGCATTAAATAAGCCTTGTTTTTACTTTACGACAGCATTTTTTATGTGGAATAATTTACCTACTTTCCACTTATGGATCCTGCTACATGGAACTGAATAAACTCACAGTAGTTCAGGGGAACGATCTTCTTGAAGGCGCCTATAGCGTTACTCTGGATGAAATGCGCCTGCTTAACCTGGCGCTGGCTCAAATTGATAGCAGGAAACCGCAACCGGATACGCTTTATCGACTTTTCCCTCAGGATTATCAGCGGATCTACGGGGTTAACCCGACAAGCAGCCACCGCCAGTTGCGCGAAGCAGCTGAAAGCCTGATGAAAAAGCCGGTGACCATCTACAAGCCTGATGTGAAAACCGGCAAAGTGCGTACCGTGCAGCTTTCCTGGTTTTCACGTCTGGAATACGTCAGCAGTGACGATCATAGTGCAGTCGTACTGAGATTCGGGCAGGACGTGGCTCCGTATCTTTATGAACTTAAAGAATCTTTTACCAAACTCAATTTCGCCAATATCGCGAAACTGGATACCCCGTTCTCCGTACGCCTGTATGGCTGGCTAATCAAAGCCAAGAACCTCTACGGGCGACGCAGTGGCAAAGCCATCGAAGTGACGCTTGATCTCAACTGGATGCGCGAGAAGGCCGGTTTGGCGGGCAAATACGAGGACTATCGTGACTTCCGCCAGAAGCTGCTTGAGCCGACGATCAATCGGATCAATGCCAATACGGATATTTCAGTGGTCTGGGAGCCGGTAAAACAGGGCAGAACGGTCGTATCCATTAAGTTTGCCTACGTGGATGAATCTGCACCAGAAGCCAGCAAGCCGCTGCGTCCGCGCTTACCACGACGTCCGCGTGCCGTGGCCGGTTCCGCACTGGAAGGCGAGTGGGCACGTCGCTGCATCGCCATCTTTGAAGAGTATCGTGAGAAATTAAGTGCTTACGATGTTGAGGAAAAGGCTACCTTACCGGATCTTCGCAAGCTTTCAGGTTGGTACAAAATGATTGGCGAAAAGAACAAGCAGAAAGAGATCCTCGCAGAAGTCAGTTCCCGCAGCAAAAAAGTGGCTGCCTGACCTCACAGCATTCATCTTCACATTCAACGGCGTATCCTTAAAAAGATACGCCGTTTTTCTTTGCCTGTAATCCGGCAGAAATAGATAAGTTTCCTAAAGTGCTTCTGATGTAGTTGGCTCTGTGAGGTTAGTAAGTACTCACTGGGTGTGATCAGATAATCTTTCCACATTAGCCGTTTTGGCGGCTTTTTCAGCGTACTGTTGCAAAAGCTATAAGCCATACGTTACGAAAATGGATCACATGAGCCATAAAACCCAGGGTGGAAGCCTATTTCTAGCGTATATGCAGGTTTGGGATGTAAGTGAGTACTGACACCATCTGCCACGCATTTCCTTTAATTGCCAGTATGCACCATTTGCACCGCCATTTTATCGCCATTTAAGCCAGGGGGTTTAGCCTCACTGCTTCCTCAAGATGCTCGGGTGCAAAGTGGGCATAACGCATTGTCATTTTGATATCGGTGTGGCCTAAAACACGCTGCAAAACGAGAATGTTTCCCCCCTTCATCATGAAGTGAGAAGCGAAAGTGTGACGGAGCACATGCGATGATTGACCGGCTGGTAACTGTATATCGGTGCGTTGCAAGGCAGAGCGAAATTCGCGGTAGCAGTCTGTAAATAGCCTCCCGCTTTTTACTGCTGGTAACGAGTCGTATAGGCCTTTACTGATCGGTATGGTTCGATTCTTACGGCCTTTAGTCTTCGTGTATGTGACTTTATATTCCGTCACCTGGCTTCTGTTGAGTTCCTGAGCCTCCGACCAGCGTGCGCCCGTTGAGAGGCATAGTTTTACAATACATTCTAAGTCGCCGTTACTTTCGTTCCTGCATTCCGCCAAAAGCTGCTCTATCTGCTCTTTTGTCAGAAAAGCCATTTCGCTTTCATCTGTGCGGAACGGCCGAACATTCTTGATCGGGTTTTCACCTTTCCATTCTTCAAGGCGAATAAGCTCATTAAAAACAGCTCTAAAATATGCCTGCTCAAGATTGATCGTTTGTGGGGTGATCTTCTTCACTCTGTTGCCGCGTGAAAAATCCCCTAAAAGTCTCTTTTCCCGATAACGGGAAAACATCTTTGCATCGAATTCCCTGGCAAGTGGTTCGCCCATGCAAACAGAAGCGTGTGTCATTACGGCGAGACGTCTGTCTGCATCTTTTAGCGTAAGGCCATGGGCGTAGTACCAGATTTTCAGCACTTCTATCAGAGTGCGGTTATCGTCCTTTTCATCCTGCCAGGGTTTGGTAATGGTGTGTTGCTCGAAGGCCAATGCTTCGCCTTTGGTGGCGAATTTCTTGCGTATACGCTTACCCTTTGCACCGTTCGGATAAAGCTCGCACAGCCACCATCCATCAGCCTGTTTTCTGACTGCCATCAATTTACCTCTGCATAAATCCCTATCACACGACCAAGCGTTTTTATCTCATCAATGCCGCATTCAAAAGGGACTTTGCCGCCAGCAACGTGAAGCCTCCTTGCCGGTAATAACGTCAAGTCGCGGATGCTGATAGATCCTTCAATATCGACCAACCATGTTCCATCAGAAAGAGACGCATCTTTTTCAACCATATGAGTCTTTCCATCAGACTTAACACAGATAGGTTGAGTAAGAGCTTTACCAAAAAGCTTGTGATCGATGTTCAAAGAACCGTCTTCACTAAGTTTTCCTTCACTTAAAGTGAATAATTTAAATGTTGAAGAAGAGTTTTGAGTATTTGAAGCATCTAAACCACTTCTTAAGCTTTGTCCTTCCCCAGTAAGCAACCAGCGTGTCTCCGCTCCGGTTTCGAGAGAGCAGTGAACTAAGAAGTCATAGGAGATGGAGCCGCGTGTATAGCGGTTTTGCAGCGAACTTGCGGCAATGTTGAAGTGCCTGGCTAGCTGGATTTTCTGGCTAAATCCGTAGGCTTGGCAGATTCGATTAAGAACATCTTCATTACTTATCCCAGCATCTTTTTCCATGAAATACGTACCTACGTATTGATTAATGCGTTTTTACGCATTAAAGTGCGGTTAAACCTGATTCATTGATGGCGATAGTTGGCAAACGGTGGCAATCAATGACAAATAAATCACTAAAAAGGGAATGATGCATTATGACCGCTCTCATTACAATTAAGATCCCCCGTGCAACTGTGCACCCAGAAGAATTCGCAGCCCTCGAAGGTGTATCTGTTCGTACCGTATATCGCCAGACAACCGGCGAAAACCCTCGCATTCCAATAGAACCGCGCACTATCAAGAAGGGCAACAAGCGCGCCGGTGGTCCAATCAGAATTCTGTACGCTCGTTATAAAGAAATGGAAGCCAAAAAGAATCTTGGTCATTCACGATTTCAAATTGTTATTGGCGCTTAATTCACATTAAGTGAATTTTGAGAGGTAAACATGTTTGATTTTCAGGTTTCCAACCAGCCGCACTTTGATAACGCGTGTCGTGCTTTTGCCGTTCGTCACAACCTGTCAAAACTTGCTCGCACTATTGGAATGAAAGAACAGACCCTGCGTAACAAGCTAAATCCTGATCAGGTTCATCAGCTTACTGCCATTGAAATTGCAGTGATAACTGATGCTACCGAAGACGCAACTCTGATCGATGGATTGCTGGCTCAGATGAAATGTATGCCTGCGGTTCCAGTGAATGAGCTGGCCGAGGGGAATATTGCTACCTACACGCTTCACGCCACGGCAGCGTTGGGATCGGTTGCTGCGGGTGCGGCATCACCGGAACGACAAACACGCCAGGCTAAAAACGCAATTATGGAAAGTGTGAACGCAGGGATCCGCCACTTGTCGCTGATCGGCTTGGCGATTCAGGGGCGGGTAGAAGGTTCACCAGTGCTGGCCTCTGCCGTCGGTGCCGTCGCCAGCGTTGCTACCAATGGGATGATGTGATTATGCCAATCTCAATTGCACCACTTCTGAAACAGCAAAGTCCTTTACGTCACTTTGGTCATGGTTGCATCGAGTTGCCAGGCGGAAAGCGTTGGAGTCCTTCACTGTTAAAAGCCACTGCCCCGCAGGCCGTTAGAAATTCAATGCCGCTTCTTAAGCGACTGTTTAGTTGAGGTGACTATGTTTTTAGGGAACGAAGAACATATCCAGATCGGTAAAAAGCATCTGACAAGAATTAAAGAGATGTTGGAACACAAAAAGAATGTAGCGCAGGAAACATTTGATAGTCAGCCGCTACATATGCGCAAAACGATCTGCTTTCATGCTGGCCTGAAAAATCGCCACGTAGAAATGAAGTTTGCAGAACTAACGCCGACTGAGCGGCATCAAGTGGTTGCGGCGCTGAATTCCTTACTGGGTTTAACTGAGTCACTTCCGAAATTTATCAGTGAAGATGACTGCAAGATAAATATCAGACACTAACCCGAATTGAAATTAATTGGCGTAAACCCGCCGGGCATTTTTTTGCCTAAAAACAGGAAATTATTATGCGAAATATTGAGACTCACCCAATCAAATTTTCATCTAATCAGGGGGCAGCGCAGGCCGAATATATTGCTTATTTAGCTTCATTATCTGATGCACGTTTAGACGAAAGGCGAAATCTGGCTGCCGTATTCTCTGCCCGCCTTGATGCGATTGCGGCTTTCATTCTTCAAAAGGATGTTGGGGGGCGTGGTGCTGTTGAAATACTGCGCCAAGAAGCTGAGCGCATTCAAAACCAAGCGTGGGAGGTTGTCTGATGCCGGATTTACTCGATTCAATCACAGAGCGTCAGGCAGAAATACTTGAGTCCCAGATTAACGCAGTTAGACAGGTAGTGACGGGTGTTTCTGCAATGTTCTGTCTTGACTGTGAGCGCCCAATTCCCGAAGAACGCCGCGCAGCTCTGCCAGGTGTTGAGCTTTGTGTGTATTGCAAAGAACTTCGTGAACTCAATGCCAAACACTACCGAGGCAACCAGTGATCATATTCGCGGTGGTGTTGCTCGTATTGGCTGCTATCAATGCGGGCTATCTGGTCATTGATCTCAAAGACGGCATGTAATGCAGACCAGCCGCTTTACTCCGCAGATTAAAACGCCCGAAGTCTGGGCGTTTCCCTGGAACAAACCACGCCAGGCCGTTTCTGGCCTGGAAAGACCGCTTACCCGTGATGAATACGATCAGGGGCAAGCTGTTTTAATCAAAGTAAAAAACCTCTCCACCGATCTCCGCGAAATTTTTACAGGCCGCTATAAATTTCTGCTGAAAGAGCAGGGCGTTCACGCTGCACATAAATATCTGGTCTATACGTTGGGGCGCAGCATTCTGCCGCGTGTGGATGCAGTCAATTCTGCGCATGAAATGAATCTTAATGCCTCCATGAAGTTTATGTCTGAGGCTGACACCTATCACCGGCTGCCGAGCATGAGCGATAAACCGCTGCGGCGGTTCGCTCAGGACATCGCCGGACAACTGAAAGAAATCTATGAAGACCGTTGTGATCAGCTGCTTGCTCAATACAACGGGGATAATTCGATTCTTTTTGAGGGTGATACTCAGTGCGAGCTGTACAGCGAAATCGCAGGTATGGCACAGGCTTTCAATGTCACGCCGATGTACTGGACAAGGTATTGCAAAGGCAAGCTGGATGCCGTTTCCGCTATCGCCTCCATGTCGCGCCTGGTTAATCCGGATTGGTGGTTACGCCAACTGAAAGGCCAGCGCACCCGCTGGCGTGAATCCTTACTGATCGCCATCGGCAAAGTGAACCGCGACGCTTCCCCATATGCCAGTAAGCAGGCTATCCGTGAAGTACGTGCGCGCCGTCTGTCGAATCTCGACTACCTGAAAAGCTGCGACCTGGAGAACATCGAAACCGGCGAACGTTTCAGTCTGATCGACAAAGTGATGGCGAGTATTTCTAACCCTGAAATCCGCCGTATGGAGTTAATGAGCACGATCGCCGGCACCGAAAAATATGCCGCTGCGAATGGCGACGTCGGGATGTTCCTGACCATCACCACCCCTTCCAAATATCACCCGACCCGCATGGTGAGCAAGGGCGATAAAAAGCGCGTTCAGCGAAATCACGCCTGGGACAAAGAAGCCTATACCCCGAAAGATGCGCAGCGTTATCTGTGCGGGATCTGGAGCAAAATGCGTACCGCGTTCAAGGATAACGGTCTGTCACTCTACGGGATGCGCGTTGTCGAACCTCACCACGATGCGACGCCGCACTGGCACATGATGTTATTCACTAAACCTGCCATGCGGCAGCCGGTGATCGATATCATGCGCAAATACGCCATGAAAGAAGACGGTGACGAGCGCGGTGCGTTAAAGAACCGCTTTGACTGTAAGCATCTGAACCGTGGCGGCGCGGCTGGCTATATCGCCAAATACATTGCAAAGAACATCGACGGTTACGCCCTGGAAGGCGAGCGCGACCACGAAACCGGCGAGCTGCTGACAGATTCTGCTGCCGCTGTTACTGCCTGGGCTGCTACCTGGCGTATCCCGCAGTTTCATCCTATCGGCCTGCCTACCATGGGTTCATACCGTGAGTGCCGCCGTATCCGTTCCATCAGTCTGACTGAAACCTTTGACGAAGAAGTGGAAGCTGTCCGCGCTGCTGCTGATGCCGGTGATTTTATGGCGTACATGTCAGCTCAGGGTGGCGCAAATGTCCCACGCGACGATCAGACGGTGCGTGTCGCCCGCCGCGTTGCTAACGAGCTGAACGCATATGATGAGGAAGTGAAAAAGGTTGTGGGCATTTTCGCGCCTCACCTCGGCGACTCCCGTGTTTATGAAACCCGTACAACTCAATGGCGGATCGTTTCTTCCGCCGTTGACGTTGAGGTTTTGACCTCAAAAAGCGCCCACGGCGCGCCTCGGAGTCCTGTCAATAACTGTGGGTTAGGTGGAAAGAAACAGGCCACAAATTGGCGTGATAGCCAGGCTGGGAGCACTGCTACAGCGTCCAATTCTGACAACCTGCGAGTTATTGACTGGACAGACACAGCCGCCGTGAGGGCGATTGTGGCGCGTATACGAGAGGAAACACCGAGGGTGAGTAAGTTACAGCGAAGTTTTGACCCAACGAAAGCCCGGGACGTTGCTCCATCGGCAAGACTGACTGCTGAGGAACGGGCGCGATTGCCTCAGATTGGACGGGAATTGATGAAAAACGGCATCACTGCGCATCGCTGGGAGCTGGAAGCATTAAGCCGCGGGGCGAAAGTTAGCTTTGGTGGTCTGGTTATGAGTTTTGAACCGCTGCACGATTGGGCTGAATTTGAATGATGTGTATCGAGCATAACGTTAGGGCGATGGATGATATCTATACGTTCTAGATATATAAATTTCAATAACATATAGATTTTTATGGAAATTATATTCATATAATTTTATAGTACTGTATAAACAAACAGTATTTTTTTGGGGGCAGAATGGATTTTTTACACACGGCAGTACTATTGGAACGCATATCTTTGATTGCGAAACTTTCCACTCGTGTTGACTGCGATGCAGAAGAACGGGAGATGGTTGCTGCGTGGATTTCGGAAATGGCATCGTCAGCGAACGAGGAGCTGCTTAAAGTCATTTTTAACGTAAACGCCCCAGGAAAGATCCACTGAATTCCAAGTAAAAGGTTCTAAGTGAACGCCGCATGCACTATATGCATGGTTTTGCATGATCCCTAAAGGATCAAAAAAGACCTGATCATCCTTTGGGCAGGGCTTTGCGGCGTTCTAAGACATGCATTAAAATCGGTAAGATAAGTCAGAAGCGGGCAGGCGGGTAACATTGCGCGCAAGGGGCGAATGCACATTGAGATATGTACAAGTAGGTAAATTCTCAAAAATGCTTTATATTTTTGAAATTACGTATCCTCTCAGGGATGAATGTCAATGCATAAGCAAGATGACACTGATGTGTTTGAGATTTTTAAGGACTATGAAGATGCTGACCAAGGCGGTCAACATGGGATTTTGGGGTTTAGTTACCAAGTTTGGTGGGCTGTTCAGGAAGCGTTAGTTCGACATGCCACTGAGGACGATTATGCGGTGGTGCTTGAATGGCTTCAAGATGTGGCAATTTTGGATTCATCCGTCAATCCAAGTAAAGTTCATTTTATTCAACTAAAGAAAAATGAATCAACACTTAATTGGACGCTTGCATCCTTAATTAAGGCAGAGGGAGAGGAGGAGAATACTATTGCTCCTACAACTGTGCCAATCCTTTTGCCACAGCAGTCAGAGAATACACAGAAAATTAATAAAAAGGTTAAAGTAAAAAAAGCGAAGACCCCGAAAAAGTCAATTTTATCGAAATTATATCATCATAGGGATCGTTTCAAATCGTGTAGTGATATTAAGTTAAGCTTTATATCTAATGCCCCATTTACCTATAAAAATGACGATAATGGAACTTCGAAGTCTAAGGATGAGGTTGTGCTGTCATCTCTATCCATAATTCAAAAGGGAGAAATCGAAAATGCTATAAGAAAACAATTGGAACTTAGTGATGAATCAATCATTAACCTTGATGATTTTCTTTTGTGTAAATCAGTTTTACCCGTCCATGAAACACATGTTTTTGTAACCGGGGTTTTAGCTAGTATGATCGAAGAGAACAAATTCAAGTATGAAATTGTCTCGCCACTGAAAACAGTTCTAATTATTGCGCAATATGTTTTTAACAAGGCTGGAAAAATCAGATTTGCAAAAGATTTTAATGGGTTGCTAGAAAGGGCAATTACGAGAACTAATGTTAATGAATATATAATGATGGCCAATGGTTCAAGTACAAATACAAAAAAAGATATTGAATCTGTTGTCGCTAGGCTTGATAGTGAAGTTGCTCCTTTTTACATGATAGAAGACATGCGCACCGAGTTAAATAAGGTTTGCATCGAAGTGACTAACAGAAATAGCCCCATTTGGGGGTTAATTAAAAATGTTAAGTCCGTTTATGACGTTAATATGTTGTCTTTTAGAAAGTTGAGAACGTTAACAGATGTATTTGAAGAGTGGCTTTCAAAGTTAAAAGAACTTTCTAACTTTGAATCCGGTATATACAGTGAAGGATGTATTTATTGCCTAATGGCTATGGTGATTAAAAATGCTGATCCAATCAGACAGTTACAACATATTAAAATTAGTTCGGAACCGGAGGAAGCGAAATGAGATCAGTAGTCGTATACGAAGAAATCTTATTGCTCTCAGAAAGAGACGGCAAGGCCAGGAAGATAACATTTAGCCCAGGTAAAAATATAGTCTATGGAGTTAATGAAACAGGGAAGTCTAGAGTAATAAAAAATTTATTATGGTGCCTTGGTGGTGATGCTTCATTGCGGGATGCTGGCGGGTTCGACCCAAATATTGTCTGTGCTTTATCGCTTAGTATTAATGAGAAAAAATATATTATTGTTCGGCAGAATAAAAAAATGGGTTTCTTCCAGCAAGATAACCATGATTTAGTTTTTTGGTGTTCAACAGGTAAAGAGTGGGCGGAGCTATTCTCAAGTTATTTTAATTTTCCGATAAAGCTTCAAAGGAATGATGACGGAGAATTTGATTTTGCAGGGCCGGAATATGCTTTGTTACCTTTTTATATAGATCAGGATAATAGTTGGGGAAATAGATGGTCAACATTTATGCATTTGGGCCAATTCCAAAATTGGCAATCTACTGTTTTTAACTATTTCACCGGCATTAAAAGTGCTCAATTTCTTTCTTTAAAGTTATTATTTGATGAGCAAAAGCTTCAGGCGAATGAATTTAGGCGGCAAATAAAGTCAAATAAAAACTTTCATGAAAAGGTGCTTTCTTTACTGCCAGTGAAAAATTTAACATTAAGTACTGATGCATTCAAAACGGAAATTACCACATTAGCTGCGACAACTGAAAAGCTTATTATAGATCAAGAAAAGCTTAGGGATAGCATCATAGATATTGCTAGTCAGCGGCAAAGATTGAATACTGAACTACGACTTGCAAAAAGAGCTGAAGTTGAAACTTATGGTGATATTGAGTATTTATCTAAGTTTGTTGATAATCAAGAGTTAGAGTGCCCAACGTGTGGAACTATCCACATGGTAACATTTCACGCGCGCTTGGATTTATCAGAAGAGGCAGATCAATTACATCATTTTATTGTTCAAACTAAAAATGAAATTGATGCCCTTACGATTAAAGAGAAAGTTCTTAAAGAAAAATATAGTGTTATATCTGAAGAGATTATATCCGTAAGAAATTCGATTCAAGTTGAACATAATGGGGTATCTTTAGATAGCATCATAAATGCTCGAAGTGGAGATGTTTTACATGAGGCAATGGCGCTTACTACAAAAGTTATTGAAGATGAGATTGATATTGCTAATATAAAGGCTACGAAATATCAATCTCAAATGGATTCTATTTCCGATCTAAATCTTGAGAAAGAAATTAGACGTTATTGTAGAGAACAATATAGAGCATATAGTTTGAATCTTTTAATAGATCGTTCTGAGTTAGGGGACATTACGGCTATTGGCTCAAGACCCTCGACTACAGGTAGTTCTGGCCCTAGAGGTATATTAGCACTTCATTGCAGCTTGTTAGCTACATCATTTAAATACACACAAAGCACTTTCTTTCCTTTTGTTGTTGATACACCACAGCAGTCAGGCCAAGATGAGTCAAATTTGAAACGAATGCTCGATACCTCGTTAGGCATGTCTAAATATACAGGGCAAGTCATTGTTGCAACTGAAACAATACCAAATGAATGGAACCCTGAAAGTGTGAAAGTCATCCACTTAACCGAGAAAAGAAGCCTTCTTTCAAGTGAGGAATATAACCCAATAATAAAATTCATCAGGCCATTGTTGCAGGATATTAATTCTCGACTTGAAAACTCCTAGTTAAGTTGGGGGGCTGCCCCCCGATTTAACTAATGTGAGTAAGACTCAGACCGTAATGGGTTAAAATTCATAGGGTTTAAATTCAATTATAATTTCCTTTAGCCAAAGATTTAACTCCTTCATTCGTTCCTGCAACGGCGTCAGCTCATTCCTGACAAATACCTGTGCAGCCTTCTCTACATCCCCAAAGCCGCCGCTGTTCTCCGGGATAATCCCCATCATCTGTGGCGGCACGCGGTGCGCGCAAAGCAGGTCGTTCTGGCTGGCTTTCTTGATGTTGAAGAAATCGTCTTTGGTGGCGACTTCACTCAGCGGCAAAATCTTGATCCCGTCCGGCTTGCCGTTCGGCGCGTACATGAACAGGTTGCGGAAGTTGCCCAGGCCTTTTGTGTCACGCATCGCCTTACGCATCTGGTCAATATCACTGCTGCTCTGTGCCGCATCAGTCATGTACAGGATATATCCGGCGTGCGCGCCGTTCTGGTAGTACTTGCGGCGGAACAGCGTCGCGGCCTCATTCAGCCAGGCTGAGTTCAGGGCGCTGAGATATTCCGGCAGGCCGTACAGCTCCTGATTAATATCCGGCTCAATCAGATGAAATACGCTGCCTGCCTCGAACTGATGGGCATCTTTCCATTGTTGCACAAACCAGTAAGTATCTGGCTCAACGCCTCGGCGGGCGTATTTTGCAGGCACGGTTTTCATCACCACGGCGTCGCCGAGCTGGTTGCGGATCACTTCCAAAAACGCATTCCCGAATACCAGATAATCCAGGGCAAACCGGCTGAACTCCTGCTGTGATAGCAACGGGTGCGGGACATAGGTCGAGGCCAGAATATTACGCTTAACGTACAGCGACGAACTGTGGTGAACCGCAGCGCGCAGCGTGCGAGCCAGACCGTCAAAGCTGACCGGCGGCTCGTACCACTGACCGTTCCCCGTACATTCGATGTAATCCAGAATTTCACGGCGGTCTAATACCGGCGTCGGGTCGCCAAAGCTGAACGCCTCCGCGCCGCTGGTCTGCTGTACCGTTGCGGTGACCGTTGTCTGTGCCGCCTTGCGGAATTTGCGCTTACTCATAATTAATAAAACTCCAGGATGTTAGGGCTTTGACCGCCGTTCGCGGCTGTCAGGGGCTCGTTGAGCAGTGCGTGCATGATTGCCCAGGCGACATCGGCGTGGCTGGCCTCCTCGCTGCGGCTGGCCTCGTATGTGGAACGGCTGCCGCTGGCGGTCATGGTTTTGCGGATCGCCATGAATGACGACGTGATGTCTTTGTGGTTGGTGTCGTATTCCAGGCGGCCTGACGTGATGGTGTCTTTTGCTTTCAACACCATTTTCGTTTTGGTTTCGGGGCTGTAGCGGATTTCCATCGCGGCGGGGAAGAACTGACGGACAAGTTGGAACACGCCCTGGCCGATGCCGGTGGCATCCACGCCGATGTATTCCACGCAGTACCGTTTCGTTAACGCCTCAATGCTTTTCGCCTGCGCCGCAAAATCCATACCTTTCCACTGGTGGCGTTCCAGCACGCGAAATTTACCCCCGTCCACCAGCGGCGGAGCCACGACGGCACAGCCCGCGCTGTCGCCGGTGTGTGACGGGTCGTAACCAATCCAGACGGCGCGATAACCAAACGGACGCACGGCGAACGGGCTGAAATCCTTCCATTCTTCCACGCTTTCCACCATGCAGCGCTGTAGCTCCGCGAACGGGAACACGGACGCCTGGTCGTCAACAAACTCGCACATGAACAGGTTGCGAAAATCCTCGGCGCTGTTTTCCTGTTTCAGCGTGTCGATGTTGAACAGGTTGCAGCCACCGGCTAACGCGTCCTCAATGGTGACGATTTGCCGCCATTGCCCATCCTCACAGAGCCGACCTTTCGCCAGGGCGTGATGGCCGATATCCAGCTCAATCCTGTCGCGAGGATTTTCCCGCCCCTTGTTAAACAGCTCACCCGACCAGAACGGATACGCGCCGTGCGTCAGCGCTGACGGCGTGGAGAAATAGGTGGTGCGCAGATGTTCCTGCGACGCCATGCCGCTGGCCACCTTGCGCAGCTTCTGGAAGTTCGGGATCCAAAAGATTTCATCCACGTACAAATCGCCATTGTGGCTTTGGGCGGTGTTGGAGTTGGTGCCTAAGAAAATCAGCTTTGCGCCGTTGTTGCCGAGCACTATCGGGTCGCCGGTCAGTTCGACATCGACCAGCCGCGCAAACTGAATGATGTACTCACGGAACACGTAAGCCTGGGTTTTACTGGCGGACAGAAAAATCTGGTTGTGGCCAGTGGCCAGTGCGCGCAGCAGCGCTTCGCGGGCAAAGAAGAACGTTGCGCCAATCTGGCGGGATTTGAGGATGTCACGAATGCGATGCTTAAGCCCCGCGTCATACCAGACGCGCTGATACTGGAAGCACTGGGCAAGGAAAATACCCTCCAGCTTTTCCAGGGCGTCGTCGCTGAAATAGTTTTTAGTCGGCTTCTTGCGATCGCCTTTGTTGCGGTTGGCCACGTTGGGATTTAAATCCGCCTCGTTTCCGCTCTGGCTGTAGCGATTCACCCGTGCCAGGCGCTCAATCATCCGGCCTAACGCATCAATCTCTTTGTAATCCGCATTCCCCTTCACGTCCTTAGTGACGAGCTGAATTAAGCGCGCCTCCAGGCTGGATTCAACGCGGGTAATCGGCGCGGCGTTCTCCCACGCGTCGCGGGTTTTCCAGCTTTGCACCGTCGGTATTTTTTGGGTCAGCAGTTCCGCAATCTGACGCACAGAAAACCCCTGCCAGTAAAGCAGTGCCGCCTGTCGCCGTGGGTCGCTGATGATGGTTGAGTTTGTCGTTTTCATGGCTGCAACGTTACCGGCTGGCCTGCGGCTTTTCGCGCTGCCCACGTTGTGCCATCGAGCATCAACCCGCCTCGGCTGGCGGTGTCGGACGTGTGTCTGGAAACTTGGGTTTCTCAGAAGCACACACCGACTGGAGTCCGACAAATGGCAAAAGCAACAAAGCGCTTTCGTATCTGTACCGAAGGGGCAACCACCGACGGACGCGAAATTACCCGCGACTGGATCGAACAGATGGCCGCGACCTATGACCCGAAGGTCTACGGTGCGCGCATCAACATGGAGCACATCAAAGGTTATTACCCTGATAGCCCGTTCCGCATGTACGGCGATGTGACCGGCGTTTATGCCGAAGAAATTGCCGACGGTGCGCTGAAAGGCAAGCTGGCACTATATGCCGATATCGACCCGACGGCTGATTTAGTATCGCTGGTGAAAGCCCGCCAGAAGGTTTACACCTCCATCGAAGTGAACCCCTCGTTTTCCGACACCGGCAAAGCCTATCTGATTGGCCTGGCCGTGACCGACAGCCCCGCGAGCCTCGGCACCGAGTACCTGCAATTCAGCGCGAAGGCGCAGCAGAACCCGCTGGCTGGCCGCAAACAGGATGCCGGAAACCTGTTCACCGTCGCCGAAGAAACGGCGTTCGAGTTTGAAGAAGATAAACCGGCTGCCCCGTCGCTGTTCTCCCGCGTGAAGCAGCTGCTGTCCAGTAAGTCCGCCTCGGATGATGCCCGCTTCAAAGACGTCCATGACGCCGTGGAAGTGGTGGTTGAACACGTCGAAACCGGCCTGCAAGCCAGTGATGAAAAGCTGTCAGCGCTGCAATCCTCACTGACGGAACGCCTCAACGCGCTGGAACAGACAGCGAAAGATGACCGCGAACAGTTCAGCACGCTGAAAGGCAAGCTGGAGAAATCCGCGCCGCAGAACTACACGCAGCGCCCCGTTTCAAGCGGCGGCGGCAAGGGTGATGCAGCCAATTTCACCGACTGCTAAGCACAACGCTCGCTATTGACCCGTTAACAAACTTGGATAAAAACGCATGAAACAAACGACCCGTTTTCAATTTAACGCCTACCTGTCCCGCATCGCCGAGCTGAACTCAGTGGACACCGGCGACCTGGATAAAAAATTCAGCGTTGAGCCGTCGGTGACGCAGACGCTGATGACCCGCGTGCAGGAGTCCTCCGCGTTCCTCCAGATGATTAACATCATTCCGGTGGATGAAATGAAGGGTGAAAAGGTGGGCGTCGGCGTGTCCGGTTCGATTGCCAGCACGGCAGATACCACCGGCGACGGTGAGCGCAAAACGGCGGATTTCAACACCCTGACCGCAGAAGGCTATGAGTGCCGCCAGACGAACTACGATTTCCATTTCCGTTACGCCACGCTCGATCTTTGGGCGCGTTACCAGGATTTCCAGGCGCGCCTGCGTGACGCCATCGTGAAACGCCAGGCGTTGGATCGCATCACCATCGGCTTTAACGGCGTTGAGCGTGCGGCGACATCTAACCGCGCTAAAAATCCGCTGTTGCAGGACGTGAACGTGGGCTGGCTGCAAAAGTACCGCAACAACGCGCCTGAGCGCGTGCTGAGCAAAATCCTTGATGATGATGACGCCGTGATTTCCGAGACCGTCCGCGTCGGTGCCGGGGGGGACTTTGAGAACCTGGACGCGCTGGTCATGGACGCCACCAACGACATGGTTGACCCGATTTATCAGGACGACACCGGCCTGGTGGTGATCTGCGGGCGTCAGCTGCTGGCCGATAAGTATTTCCCGCTGGTGAACAAGGCGCAGGAGAACTCCGAAAGCCTGGCCGCGGATATGATTATCAGCCAGAAACGCATCGGTAACTTACCGGCGGTGCGCGTGCCAGGCTTCCCCGCTAACGCGCTCATGATCACCCGTCTGGATAACCTGTCCATCTACTGGCAGGACGGCACGCACCGCCGTCACATTGAAGAGGTGCCAAAGCGTGACCGTATCGAAAACTACGAATCCATCAATGAGGATTTCGTGGTGGAAGACTATCGCGGCGGCTGCCTGGTCGAAAATATCCAGATCGGCACCTTCAAAGCTGCCGCACCTGAATCAGCGGAATAAAGGGGGACATAACATGATTAGCCCTTGCCGTCGTCACATGCTGCGGCAGTCAGCTATCAACGCAGCGCAGCAGGCCTCCGGCCTGTTGCGTCACGCCACCGGCTACGAACTGCAAATGCAAAAGCTCAATGCGGATAAGCAGGAATTGAGCAAACATCAGTCCTTCCAGGCCAAAGCGGAAGTAAAACGCCGCCTGCTGCCGGAATATGCCCCGTGGGTGTCGGGCGTGCTGGCCGAAGGGAACGGCGCGCAGGATGCCATCCTGATGACCGTCATGATCTGGCGTATCGATGCCGGTGACATTGCCGGGGCGCTGAACATTGCCCGCTATGCCTTTAAGCACCGGCTCGCCATGCCGTTCGGCAACCGCACCACGGGCTGCGCCTTCACCGAGGAAGTGATCGACCAGGCCACGCGCGCCCGCGACGCCGGTGAAACGGTCAGCATTGAGCTGATGCTGGAGGTGCTGGAGCTGACCGACGCTGAGGATATGCCCGATAAAGTCCGTGCCCAGTTGCATAAGATTATCGGCTATCTCTACCGCGACGGCGGCAAGGAGGCGTTAGCCCTCGAACGCCTGAAAAATGCCTTAATTCTTGATAACAAATCAGGCGTTAAGAAAGACATTGAGCGCCTGGAATCCGCCATTAGAAAGGCATCCGGCAGCTAAAAGAATGCGCCCCGCGCAGGGCGGCACGCCAGCCGCGGCAGGTCTTTGACCTTGTTCAACGCTGGCGTCCACCGCCCCCCATTCAGAGGTCAACATGTCGTCTCTTGTTATACCTGCACCAAAGCCGGACGCCGCGACGGAACCCGCGATTAAGAACACCCATTTTTGGCCTGATGTTGACCCGCTTGAGTTGCGCGACACGCTGCGCCTGGAGGGCACCGTCACCGCTAAACGCCTGCGCGCCGCCGCGAAGTTTGCCATGACGGAGGTGAACGCCGAGCTGTACAGCTATCGCGAAGCGCAAAAGTCCCAGGGATTTAAGACGCTGGAAGACGTGCCCGCCGACCAGATTGACGATGAAAGCGTGAAGGTCGGTGCCTATCAACGCGCCGTGGCGTCCATCGCGGCGGCATTTCTGGCGGAGCGTTACCCGAACAGCGACACCACCGACGCGGGCAGCAAAAAGGCCGCGATCGTCGAAAGCACCGTTGATGATTTATGGCGTGACGGCCGAAACGCGATCAGCGACGTCGCCGGTGTGTCTCACTGCATCATCGGGCTGCTCTGATGAAAGTCATTGCCGAACAGGGCGACACCGTGGACTCGCTCTGCTGGCGATACTACGGGCGCACCGAGTCGGTGGTCGAGCAGGTTTACGCGGCTAACGTGGGGTTAGCTGCCGCCGGGGCAATATTGCCCCATGGCTACGCGGTGGAACTGCCGGATATTACTCAGGCCGCAGTCAGTGAAACCGTCTCACTTTGGGACTGATGACCATGGAGCGCATCACCTCGTTTATTTGTTATTGCGTCGCGGCCTTTCTTGCATGGCTCGGCGCAATGTCGCCGCAGGATATTGCCTTTTTAGTCGGTGCCGCCGTCGGCGTCGCGACCTTCCTGGTGAACTGGTACTACCGGCGCAAAACTTACCGACTGCTGAAAGCTATGGGCGTCAGAGGAGACATTAATGCAGCCATCAATCGTTAGACGCTGCGCCGTCGCCGCCGTCCTGGCGATTGCCGCGCTGCTGCCGCAAACGCCGACGTTGAAAACCTCCGCCGCCGGTCTGGCACTGATTGCCGATTTTGAAGGCTGCCGTCTTTCCGCCTATCAATGCAGCGCGGGCGTCTGGACAAACGGCATAGGGCACACCGCAGGCGTGAAGCCGCAGACCCAAATCAGCGAACGTCAGGCCGCCGTTAACCTGGTGGAAGACGTGATACGGGTGGAGAAAGGCATTGCCCGATGTATGCCGGTTGCCATGCCACAGCCGGTGTATGACGCCGTGGCGTCTTTTGCGTTCAACGTCGGCGTGACGGCGGCGTGTAAATCTACCCTGGCGTTTTTCATCAACAAGGGGGAATGGCGAAAAGCCTGCGAACAGTTGCCGCGCTGGGTATTTGTGAACGGTGTCCGCGTCAGCGGCCTAGATCGTCGCCGCGCGAATGAGCTGGCCTACTGCCTGCGGGGTGTCTGATGCGCATTTTAATTTTGTTAATGCTGGCCGCGTGCGCGCTGGCGGGGGTGCAAACCTGGCGTATCGGCGGCCTGCATGACGAGGCAGACCAGGCGCAGCGTATTATCGGCACGCTGTCCGCCGGTATCGAAAGCCGCGACAACGCCATTCACCGCCTGAACGATGACGCCGTGACGCGGGAACGCCAGGAGCAAAGCCTGCGCACCCAGCTCTCACGGGCAAGTCAGCAGGCACGCGTCCGTGAATACACAATTCAAAGGTTACTCAATGAAAATCAGGAAATGCGCGATTGGTATAGCGCTCGCCTGCCTGACGGCATTGGCCGGATGCACGCCCGTCCCGCCTTCGCCAGCGCCGCAGATTATTTACGTTGGCTGTCCGGCGGTGACGAGCTGCCCGATACCGGCAAGTTCACCCGCCACTAACGGCGATTTAAGCAGTGATGTCAGAAACCTGGAGGCCGCGCTGACAGCCTGCGGCCTCCAGGTGGAAGCGGTCAAACAATGCCAGGAGGAACACCGTGTTAAAACCCGCACAGCTACGAAAAGCCCTCACTGACGCCTTGCCGGTGCTGCAAACCAGCCCCGACCAGCTTCGGATGTTTGTGGACAATGGGCGTATCGTTTCCACGTTAGCCAGTTCGCTGTCGTTTGAATACCAGTATCAGACCGAGCTGCTGATCACCAACTTTGCCCAGGACTGCGATCTGATCATTGTGCCCATCCTTGCCTGGTTGCGTGAGAACCAGCCGGACATTATGGCGACACCGGAAAAGCAGCAGACCGGCTTTAAGTTTAAGGCCGATATGCTGGATGATGGTTCCTACGATATCGCGATTGATGTGCAGCTCACCGAGCGCGTGATCGTGAAACAGATTGATGCCGGTCTGTACGTGGAGCATTT
The DNA here is from genome assembly GCF_051851855.1 of Rahnella sp. ATs2. Lineage (NCBI taxonomy): Bacteria > Pseudomonadati > Pseudomonadota > Gammaproteobacteria > Enterobacterales > Yersiniaceae > Rahnella > Rahnella sp. ATs2. Next base: position 21,617 of record NZ_JBLYPL010000025.1, read on the forward strand.
TCCGGAACCGCCGCTGCCGGAGCCGGTGGAAAGGCCGCGTGAGCTGTACCTGCACGGCGAGTTAGTGAGTCAGTGGAATGAGTGAACTGTCTGCGTTTGATACCCGCCTGGCGGGATTGATTGCCGCGCTCTCACCGCAAAGCCGGAAGGCGATGGCGGCGACCATTGCGAAGCGGCTGCGCAAACATCAGCAGCAGCGCATTAAGCAGCAGGTTACGCCAGAGGGGCACCCCTTCACGCCGCGCCGCCCGCAGCCTCTAAGAGCAAAGAAAGGCCGCATCAAGCGGGAAATGTTCGCCAAACTGCGCACGGCAAAATACATGAAAGCCAAAGGCACCGCTGACGATGCCGTGGTGGAATTTACCGGCCAGGTGCAGCGCATGGCTAAAGTGCATCAGTACGGGCTGCGGGATCGTCCGTCCGTCCGGGCAAAAGAAATGCAGTATCCGGCGCGCCCGCTGTTAGGTCTGGATGGGGAGGATATGAAGATTGTGGAAGATGAGATTATCAAAATTTTGCACGGAGTTGAATAAAGTGCAAATTCCATTTAACTTTCCATCCATCAAAGATATTATTTATGATCAATTATTGTCTTTTCTAATAAGTTAATGATCGAATCAAATCCTGAAAAATCGATGGATTTGTATTCCTTCTTTATTATTTTTTCGACAAAAACTTGCTTACTATAATGCATTGTATTGTCAGTATCATTATCAGGATGAAAAGTTTTACCGTCTAACTTTCTAGCAAGCAGCTCTTTAGTGAAAAAGTCTTCAATTTTGCTACTATTCTTATCATTAAGCAAAGGCGTTCTTATTAAATATAAATTACTAGTAATGAAATATATTCCGTCTCTGTCTTCGGACTCCTTGTACTTCCCATTTATTGCGTGAATTAAACCTTTAATTCCGTCATCATTGTCAGTAAGAATAATAACTGGGTTGTTGAGAGGGGGGCATTTATACTTTGACAATCTTGTAGCATAAGACTCGACGAATCTTTTAATTGCAGTGGTACCTGTAAGAAGATCTAGCAAATGGTTCACTAAGAAAGAAGCACCTAAGATCTGTATTTTTAGTGCCTTCTCTTTTTTCTTAATTTCAACTAAGTTAGGATATTTTTCATATCTTGATTTTATTGCATGCTTCAAATACACAACATCAGTTTTACCTTCGCAAATTACAATCGGCTTATCGTTAGCCACAAAATTTTTATAAAAAAGAAAATCCGAATACAATCTATCGCTAGCATCAAGAATAGGTATTCCTTTGCCGTCACGAGGGATGGTACTGTCAAAGTTTTTGTGTATAGTAATTTTTCTAGTGCTATAAATATAACTGAGCATTCCATTTAGTTGATTTTGCGTCCCTTCAATACTTTCCCCGTCAGGAAGCTTTATATAAAACTCATTTGTTCTGAATAACTCATGAGCCATTGATTTAGTCAAGCGTCTATAATCACTAGGTACATTGACGAATTTATTTACTACTAATCCGGTAACATCTTGCCTAGAGTCTTTGTATTGAAGTCTTGTTTTTGATTTGTTTATTATAAATCCACACTTGGTGATTTCTTTATGTAGTTTGTTTCCAACAACCCAATCTCCAAGTTCATCTTTGACTATATCGATAGGAAATTCTTTCCTATTTGTAGAAAATGTTAAATCATCCGCATAACGAGTGTAATTACAACTATTCTTAAATGCTAAACTTGCTAGTCGGATATCCAGAATATTAAGTATTAGATTTGAAATTACAGGAGAGCATGGACTTCCTTGTGGTAATCTACCTTCATGACAAGCAATCTGGGAAAAAACAGTTGCTGCTTTTTCATCCATGGAAAAATATTTATTTTTTATGAAAAAGCCACGAACACGACCAAAGTTTATAGTATTGAAAAAATCAGATAAATCAATATTGAATACGAGGTTTTTATTTCTATGTTGACTGGCATTAGTAATAATTGTTTTTCCTTTCACAAAACCATGTGATATTTTATTTCCACCATGTGTATTGTAAATCTCATCCAAGCATTCACTTAAATATCCAGCTAGTATCTTCTGCAAAGATTTTAGTTTTTCATTGGGTGCATTAATAATCCGTACCCCACCACTTTTTTTATAAATTTCAAAAGATTTATATTTATTCTTTGCGAAATATAAAGAGTAAGCAAGGTTCTTCGGTTCGCAACCCAAAAAATCTGCAACATCGCTGAGACTTTTTAAACTACGTATATCCGCTAGTTTTGACATAATATCCATATTAAAAATTGAGGGGAGGGGTCTATAAACACTCTTATCGCACTCATACGGCGACCCACCGGTGGCCATATTATTTCAACGCGGCGGTTGTCTCCAACCTTACTTTCACTTATCGCGATACGCGACACAAAATCTGTTTATAGACCAAGTTTTTTTTATCACTTCTATCCAATAAAATCAACGTTTTTCGAAACTTGATTGGGTAGCGGAAAGGTATGTTTTTATCTTTTTAATACCCTACGTTGTGCCACCCGCCATCAACTCGCCTCAAATTGTATGCCGCCTGACAGGGCGGCATTCTTTTATCCATGAATACATCCATCCCAAACAACGATATTCCGCGCCTGCTGCGCAATCTGATCCGCATTGGCACCGTTGCCGAGGTGGATTTGGTTGCAGGCACCTGTCGCGTGAACACCGGCGGCAACGTCACCGACTGGCTGCACTGGCTGACTTCCCGCGCAGGGCGCTCACGTTCCTGGTGGGCACCGTCCGCCGGTGAACAGGTTCTGCTGTTCTGCCTGGGCGGCGAGCTGGATACCGCCTTTGTGATGCCTGGTGTTTTCTCTGATGAATTCCCTGCGCCGTCAGCGTCAGCCGATGCCGTGCACGTCACTTTCCCCGACGGCGCGGTGATCGAGTACGAACCCAAAACCGGCGCGCTGCTGGCAACCGGCATCAAGTCCGCCACGGTGAACGCTGCCGATAAGGTGGCGGTGACCGCACCAAATATCACATGTACTGCGACAACCCGCATCACGCTCGACACGCCGGAGGTGGTCTGCACGAAAAAACTCACCACCAGCACTATCGAAATTAAACAGGGCGGCAAGATGACCGGCAACCTCACACACAGCGGCGGCAGCATCACGTCAAACGGCGTGGTTGTGCATACCCATAAACACGGCGGCGTCCAGACGGGCGGCGGTCAGACGCAGGTGCCTTCATGAGTAACGCAAAATACATCGGCATGTCCCGTGAGACGGGCGGCAGCTTCGAAGACCTGGCGCACATTCAGCAGTCGGTCAGCGACATTTTGCGCACGCCCGTCGGCTCCCGCGTGATGCGCCGCGACTATGGTTCGCTGCTATCGATGCTGACTGACCGCCCGCAGAATGCGGCGCTACGCCTGCAAATCATGGCGGCCTGTTACAGCGCGATCCTGAAATGGGAGCCACGCGTCAGCCTGACCGGCATCACCTTTGAAACGACGTTTGACGGAAAAGGCGTAGTGGATATCACCGGCATCCGCATAGACACGTCCGCCGCCATTTCCTTAACCCTACCCGTGAGCTGAATTATGGCAACTATCGACCTGAGCCAGTTACCCGCCCCCGACGTGGTGGAGGTGCTGGATTACGAAATCCTCCTGGCGGAACGCAAAGCCACGCTGGTATCGCTTTACCCCGAAGACCAGCAGGCCGCCATCGCCCGCACATTGACCCTGGAGTCTGAACCGATTGTGAAGCTGCTGGAGGAGAACGCTTATCGCGAAGTGATCCTGCGTCAGCGGGTTAATGAAGCTGCGCAGGCGGTGATGCTGGCTTATGCCACCGGCACAGACCTGGACAATATCGCCGCCACGTTCAGCGTGGCACGCCTGACGATCACCCCTGCGGATACGGTCAGCGTGCCCGCCGTGGCGGCAGTCATGGAAAGCGATGCTGATTTGCGTATCCGTGCGCAGCAGGCGTTTGAAGGGCTGAGTGTAGCCGGTCCGGTCGGCTCCTATGAATATCACGGGCGCTCGGCTGACGGGCGGGTGGCGGATATTTCGGTGATCAGTCCGTCGCCTGCCTGCGTGACGATTTCCGTGCTGGCGCAGACCGGCAACGGCACCGCGCCCGCCGACCTGCTGGCGAAAGTTCAGGCCGCGCTCAATGACGAGAACGTCCGTCCCGTGGCCGACCGCGTGACCGTTCAGTCAGCAACCGTCGTGAATTACACCATCGATGCCGTGCTGTACCTGTTCCCTGGTCCGGAAGCCGAACCCATCCGCGCAGCCGCCGAAGCGAAGCTTATCGCCTACACCACCGCGCAGCACCGACTAGGCCGCGACATCCGGCTGTCGGCCATTTATGCCGCGCTGCACGTTGAAGGCGTGCAGCGGGTGGAGCTGAAAAGCCCGAAGGCCGACATCGAGCTGGACAAAACCCAGGCGTCATTCTGCACCGCGTACACCTTGAAAGTGGGCGGTTACGATGAGTGATCCTCTGCTGCCCGTCGGTTCCTCTGTGCTGGAAGTCGCCGCCGCCGATGCCTGCGCGGAGCTTGAAAACGTGCCGCTGCCGCTGCGGCAGCTCTGGGATCCGCTGACCTGCCCGGTGAAGTTCTTGCCCTATCTGGCCTGGGCGCTGTCGGTTGACCGCTGGGATGAAAACTGGCCGGTTGCCACTAAGCGGCGCGTGATTCAGTCGGCCTGGTTCATTCACTGCCATAAGGGAACCATCGGTGCCATCCGGCGCGTGGTGGAGCCGCTCGGCTACCTGATTAACGTGACCGAGTGGTGGGAAACGAATGACGAGCCAGGCACGTTTCGCCTGGACATCGGCGTACTGGAAACCGGCATCACCGAAGAAATGTATAACGAGATGGAAAGGCTGATTGCTGACGCCAAGCCTGCCAGCCGCCATCTGATCGGGCTGACCATCACCCAGGATATTAAGGGCGATGTTTACATTGGCGCAGCGCAATACCTTGGCGAACTGCTGACCGTTTACCCCGCATAAGAGGACGATATGAGCACATTTAAATCCGTTGTCACCACGCTCGGGCAGTCGCGCATTGCGGCAGCCATTGCGGCGGGAACTGACATCAACATTACGCAGCTTGCCGTCGGTGACGGCAACGGCAAGGCGACCACACCCGTCGCCACGCAGACCAAACTGGTTAAAGAGGTGTACCGCACGCCGCTCAATTCCTTAAAGCTGGATCCGACCCATGGCAACTGGGTGATTGCCGAGGCGGTGATTTCTGCCAGCATTGGCGGTTTTTGGATGCGTGAAATGGGGCTGTTTGCTGACGACGGCGCGCTGATTGCCGTCTGCAACATGGCGGACACGTACAAGCCAACTTTGGCGGAAGGTTCAGGCCGCACGCAGACGTTGCGCATGGTGATTGCCGTCAGCAACACCGAAGCGATCAGCCTGCTGATCGACGACTCGGTGATTATGGCAACGGAGCAGTATGTGAATGACCTGCTGGCGGCGCATGAAAAATCCCGTAACCATCCCGACGGTACGCTGACAGCAAAAGGTTTTGTGCAGCTTAACAGCTCGGTCAGCAGTACCAGCGAAACGCTGGCGGCGACGCCAAAGGCGGTGAAGACCGCCAACGACAATGCCAACACCCGCGTACCTTCCACCCGCAAGGTCAATAATAAGGCGCTGAGTGCTGATATCACTTTGGCGGCGGCGGACGTCGGGGCAATGAGCAATCTGATGCTGGCAACGGACACGACCAAGGTTAAGCGTTTGGATGACCCGTCCATTATTGACGTCACTAATCCCGTCAGTATTTCTGCCACGTTTGAAGATCATCCTCTGGGTGCGACCTACGTCGTTGCCGGTCAGTTGCACAACTGGCGGCGCTACTGGGCGGCGGGTGCGGCGGCCTATCAGCGCCTGATTAATAACGACGGACAGATTTTTGAGCGCATTGGATCATACACCGCAGCGGGCGGCTGGAAATGGTTCCTCAGCGACAGCGGTTATCCGTTCGGCTGGCGGAAGATTCTGGACAGCGGCAGCATGACGCTGACGGATTTGACGCGGCTGGGCGTCGCCCGATCGGGTGAGAACGCGGATATTACCGGCCTCAGCAAACTTACCGACATTGCGTCCAGCGTTAAAATGGCGGCTAACCTGGAGGTCGCCAGTTCGATCCAGGCTAATTATCGCGTCGGCATCATGAGACCGAATGACTATGAAGCTTACATGTCTTTCACCAGCCGCGTCGGCAAGGTGTCCGCCGCAAATCTTCCCTCTGCGCTGACCTCAATGGGGAATATGTATTTTCGTTTGCCGAATACGCTGACCGATACAGACCCGCACGCAGGGCGTGCGCTGGGTGGCCTGTCCGCTGCCATTTATCCCGCTGGTGAAGGCGTGATGCGTATGGATGCCAGGGATGAAACCGGCACCATTAAAGCCCGTATTGTCTGCGACGGACAAACTGACAGCGTACAAATCGCAAACGGCGTTTTACGGCCTGAGTCAGGTATTACACTTTCCTCAACGAATGCGAATTCAGTGATCCGCGGGCGTAATGATGCCGTCATTCTGCGTGACCATAACAACGGCAATGTCACCTTGTCAGCCAGTCTGAAGGATGCAGGTTCAGGCACCGGCGGGACGTTGTATCTGGGATATAACAGGGACACTGCCAACATCTTCACGTCGGCGGTTTCCATTGATTCGCCACTGACCATCAATGACACCATGAAGGTCGTTAAAGATGCCACTTTTGCCAGTGCCATGACGGTGGTGGGTGGGCTGACATTAAACACGGCATTGCCTGTTTCCAGCGGTGGCACCGGCGCAAAGAATGCCGCTGAGGCGCGGGCTAATCTTGGCGCGTTAGCCGTGGGTGACGTGCTGGTGGGAATGCCGGTTCCCTGGCCTTCTGACACCGTGCCCGCCGGTTTTGCCCTGATGGTCGGGCAGACGTTTAACAAGACAACGTATCCGTCGCTGGCTATCGCGTATCCGTCCGGCGTCATTCCTGATATGCGCGGGCAGACCATCAAAGGCAAACCGGCGAGCGGGCGCGCCGTGCTTTCCCAGGAACAGGACGGCATCAAATCGCATACGCACGGGGCGTCTGCCTCCAGCACCGACCTCGGCACGAAAACGGTCAGCACCGTCGATTATGGTACCCGAACCACATCAACCTTTGATTACGGTAACAAAGGCACGGACGGGCAGGGAAACCACAATCACGGCGACGGGATCCGCATTCCTCAAAACCAGGACGGCGCGGTGCTCTATGGCCTGCGTGAAGCTGCCGCAGGAAATGCCGCCTGGGCAAAAGGCGGGAGTAATCAGGCTGCTCAGGCCGTGACCACCACAGATGGCAACCATGCGCACACCGTCTACATCGGCGCACATAATCACACCTTAGATATTGGTCCACATAGCCACACCGTGGCAATTGGGGCGCACGGTCACACCATCACTGTGAATGCCACCGGCAACACAGAAAACACGGTGAAAAACACCGCCTTTAACTACTTAGTGAGACTCGCATAATGTTCAAATACTCAGACAAAATTCAAACAGTGAAAGTGTATGACTTTGCCGCCCTGACCGGTGAATTCATCGGTCAGAGTGATGCGATGATTGCGCCCAATACCGGCCTGCCTGCCCGCTGCACCGACATCAAACCGCCTAAGACCGAAAGCGGAACGGTCGCCATTTTCAAAAATGATGCCTGGGTGATCGTTGAGGATTTTCGCGGGCAGACGGTTTACAGCACTGACAACGGGCTGCCTGTCGTGGTGAATGAGCTGGGCGCGCTGCCCGCCAATTCCACCCGTTTAGCGCCTGCCAGCCGTTTTGACCGCTGGGACGGTGAGGCCTGGGTAAAAGATGAGGCGGCAGAGTTGCTGCAACAAACCCAGGACGCAGAGTTACAGAAAAAAGAACTGATGAGTCAGGCGGTTTTGCAAATCGACACCTTGCAGGATGCGGTTGATTTAGACATGGCATCCGAAGAAGAAAAGACGCAGCTCCTCGCCTGGAAAAAATACCGCGTGGTGCTGAACCGCCTGGATACCTCGGCAGCGCCTGATATCGCGTGGCCTGGCACGCCGGTGTAAACCCGTCAGTTAATACCCTGCATTGGATTGATCGCTGAAAACGATCAATTGCGGATAATTGATCTGTAGTAACTATTTGATAGCTGTCCGCAAATGCCCAACGATAACCGCAGATTATTCAGGAGGATGAAATGGAATTAAACAAAGAGGAAGCGGAAATTATCGCGGGCTTTCTGGCGGCGAACTGGTCAGCCTTTTCACAAGCGGCTGAGGACGTCATGACCGTCAGCGCGCTTCACCGGCTGGCTGAAAAGTTGGGGCTGGAAAACTAGCCCCCCGCTTTTCAAATCTATTGACGACTGCCCCCCTGAGGGGCTTTTTTGTATCTGACCTTCACCACGTTGTGCCATTCCCCACACTCCGCCCCCGCCGTGCCTGATTGTCCCCAACACGCGATGATTGACGTCACCCCAATTACAGGAAAAAACACCATGGCTGATTATCATCACGGTGTGCGCGTTGTTGAAATCAATGACGGCACCCGCGTTATTTCCACCGTTTCCACCGCCATCATCGGGATGGTCTGCACCGCAGAAGACGCAGACGCGGCGACGTTCCCGCTGGATACGCCTGTACTCATTACCAACGTATTAACCGCCGCAGGCAAGGCCGGTAAAACCGGCACGCTGCGTTCATCCCTGATGGCAATCGCCAACCAGGCTAAACCGGTGGTCGTCGTTGTTCGCGTGGCGGAAGGCGAAACCGACGCGGAAACCACCTCAAACATCATCGGCGGGTCAGATGAAACCGGCATGTATACCGGCATGAAAGCCCTGCTGTCTGCGCAAACTGAACTCGGCGTAAAGCCGCGTATTCTCGGCGTGCCGGGGCTTGATAATCAGGAAGTCGCCACGGCGCTCGCCGCCGTCTGTCAGCAGCTGCGCGCCTTTGGCTACGTCAGCGCGTACGGCTGCAAAACCGTGTCCGATGCCATCAAGTACCGCGACAATTTCAGCCAGCGTGAGCTGATGGTTGTCTGGCCTGATTTCGTGTCCTGGAACACCACCACCAACGCCAGCGACATCGCGCCCGCGACGGCTTACGCGCTCGGCCTGCGTGCCAAAATCGACGCCGAAACCGGCTGGCATAAAACGCTTTCAAACGTCGGCATCAACGGCGTTACCGGCCTGTCTGCCAGCGTGTACTGGGATTTGCAGACCACCGGCACCGATGCCGACCTGCTGAATCAGGCGTGCGTGACCACGCTTATCCGCAAAGACGGCTTTAAGTTCTGGGGGCAGCGCACCTGCTCTGACGATCCGCTGTTCCTGTTTGAGAACTATACCCGCACCGCGCAGGTGCTGGCGGACACCATGGCAGAAGCGCACCTGTGGGCGATGGACAGGCCAATGACCCCGACGCTTATCAAAGACATGATTGCGGGCATTAACGCCAAGCTGCGAGAAATGAAATCTGCCGGTCTGATCATTGATGGTTCCTGCTGGTACGACCCCGAAGCCAACACCGTCGAAACCCTGAAAGCGGGCAAGCTGTTCATTGATTACGACTATACGCCGGTGCCGCCGCTGGAAGATTTAACCCTGCGTCAGCGCATCACCGATCAGTACCTGGCGACGTTCGCCACCTCCATCAATAGCTAAGAGGCGCTAAAACATGGCACTGCCTAAGAAACTGAAATATCTGAACCTGTTTAACGACGGGAACAGCTACCTCGGCATGGTCAGCGCGCTGACGCTGCCGAAACTCACCCGCAAGCTTGAGAACTACCGCGGCGGCGGCATGACCGGTTCGGCCTCCATTGATTTTGGCCTGGACGATGACGCGCTGACCTTTGAGTGGACGGTGGGCGGGCTTGATGAACTGGTGCTGAAACAGTGGGGCGCGGTGGATGCCGTGCCGCTGCGCTTTGCCGGTTCCTTCCAGCGTGACGACACCGGCGACACCTCCGCCGTGGAAGTCACCCTGCGCGGACGCCATAAAGAAATGGATTTCGGCGAGTACAAACAGGGTGAGGACACCGAAACCAAAATCACTACCCAATGTACCTATTTCAAACTCACGATTGACGGCAAAGACGTGATTGAAGTCGATACCGTGAACATGGTGGAAATCGTCGGCGGCGTTGACCGCGTGGCGGAGCACCGCAAAAACATTGGCCTGTAATCCGTAACCCGCGCCGGACTCCGGCGCAAAACCTCAAATTTGAATAAGAGACACCGCTATGTCAGAACAGAATGAAAACATCGTTATCCTGGAAGAACCGATCAAGCGTGGCGACACCCTGATCACGCAGATTGAAATCATCAAGCCGAACGCCGGACACCTGCGCGGGATTGGCCTGGCGGCGCTGGCGAATGCCGACGTTGACGCGCTGACCGTGATCCTGCCGCGCATTACCGTCCCGAACCTGACCACTCAGGACTGCAAAAGCCTGCATCTGCCCGACCTGATTGCCATGGCGGGCAAGGTGATTGGTTTTTTATCGCCGAAATCGGAACAGTAAAACTTCCTGCGGCACTGACCGTTGATGACCTGATGGCGGATATTGCGGTGATTTTTCACTGGCCGCCGTCAGAACTGAACCCGATGACGCTGACCGAGCTGCTGGTGTGGCGTCATAAGGCCATGCAGCGCAGCGGAGCCACCGACAGTGAGTAACGTAAAGTTAGAGGTGTTGTTAAAGGCGGTTGACCAGGCGACCCGCCCGTTCAAAGCGGTGCAGAACGCCAGTAAGGCGCTGTCCGGAGATATTCGCAATTCACAAAACACCCTCAAAGACCTGAACGCCCAGGCCGGAAAGATTGACGGTTTCAGGAAATCCAGCGCACAGCTGGGCGTGACCAGCCAGAAACTGAAAGACGCCAAAGCGGAAGCGGCGGCGCTGGCTATCCAGTTCAAAAACACCGCCAACCCGACCCGCGCACAGGCGCAGGCCATGGAGTCCGCGAAGCGCACCGCCGCGCAGTTGCAAACCCAGTTCAACGGGCTGCGGCAGTCGGTGCAGCGTCAGCGCACGGAACTCAGCCAGGCGGGCATCAGCACGCGCACGCTGTCTGACTCTGAGCGCCGCCTGAAAACCTCCATCAGTGAAACCACCGCGCAGCTCAACCGGCAGCGTGAATCCCTGGCTCGTGTCAGCGCGCAGCAGTCCAAGCTCAACGCGGTCAAAGGCCGGTATCAGGCCGGTAAACAATTCGCCGGTAGCGTGACGGGTGCGGGGGCTGCGGGTGTCGGGATTGCGACGGCGGGCACGGTAGCCGGTGCCGGGATGCTCAAGCCAGGATATGACTTTGCCCTGAAAAACTCAGAGTTACAGGCGACGTTAGGATTAGAAAAAGACTCTGCCGATATGACCGCGCTGCGCACCCAGGCGCGGCAGCTCGGCGACAACACTGCCGCCTCTGCGGATGATGCCGCCGCCGCGCAAATCATTGTCGCCAAATCCGGCGCGGACAAGGACGGCATTCTGGCGGCGACCCCGACCATCCTGAATTTGTCCCTGGCAAACAAGCGCACCATGGAGGAAAACGCCACCCTGCTGATGGGCGTGAAATCTGCGTTCGGCATGACCAATGACACCGTGGCGCACATCGGCGACGTGCTTTCAACAGCAATGAATAAATCTGCCGCCACCTTTGACGGGCTGTCAGACACCATGACCTATGCCGCGCCGGTGGCAAAACAAGCCGGTATCAGCGTCGAAGAAACTGCCGCGATGGCTGCCGCCCTGGCGGATGCCAAAATCACCGGTTCAATGGCGGGTACGGGCAGTCGCGCTGTCATTACCCGCCTGCAGGCACCCACGGGCACCGCAGCGGCGGCGATGGGTGAGCTGAAGGTGAAAACGGCGGACAGCAAAGGCAACATGCGCCCGCTGTTTACCATCCTGAAAGAAATGCAAAAGAGCTTTGAGAAAAATAAGCTTGGTGATGCCCAGCGGGCGCAGTACATGAAAGCCGTCTTTGGCGAGGAAGCCAGTTCGGCGGCGATGGTGCTGATGGATGGGGCAACGTCGGGCAAACTCGACAAACTTACCCAGGCATTCAAAACCTCGGACGGCAAAACCAAGGCGCTTGTGGAGGTGATGCAGAACAACCTCGGGGGCGACTTTAAGGAATTTCAGTCAGCCTATGAGGCCGTCGGCACCGACCTGTTCGATCAGCAGGATTCATCCCTGCGCAAACTGGTGCAAACCGCCACCGGCTACGTGCTGAAACTCGATAAGTGGATTGTGAACAATAAAGCCCTGGCGACGACGCTCGGCAAAATTGCGGGCGGTGCCCTGCTGATTATCGGCGCGCTCGGTGTGTTTGGCCTGGTGGCGGGTCCGGTTATCAGCGGCATTAATCTGATCGTAGCTGCTGCCAGTACGCTCTGGACAGTTCTGACCATAGCAGGCGGAGCAATAGCCACGGTTATCGGCGGGTTAAGTATGCCCCTGTGGGCTGTGGGAGGGATCATTGTTGGTGTGGGCGCGCTGTTTGTCGCCGGTGCGCTGCTTATCCGCAAATACTGGGAACCGATTAGTGCTTTCTTTGCCGGTGTGGTGGAAGGGTTAAGTGTGGCATTTGAGCCTGTTAAGGAGCTTTTCGCCCCGCTCAAGCCGATGTTTGATTCGCTCGGTGGCTGGCTGAAATCTGCCGTTCAGTGGTTCAAAGACCTGATTGCACCGGTGAAAGCGACCCAGGACACGCTGAATAATTTCAAAAATGCGGGCGTCATCGTCGGGCAGGGAATTGCCGACGCGTTTACCTGGCCTCTTAAAGCATTCAATAAACTGCGGCATGGCGTGGACTGGCTGCTGGAGAAACTCGGCATCATCAAGGATGAATCGGCAGATATTGATAAAACGGCGGACAAGGCTGATCAGCGTTCGAAGCAATCCGGCGACGGGGATCCGCAAGCGCACCCGCTGGATAATCCCGCCCCTATTGCCCCGCCGTCGGGCGGTCTGCTGGGCGGCGGTTACACGCCGGTTTCCGTCGGCGGCGGGCGCAGCTATATCGACCGCAGCACCCACAATTACACCATTGCCGCCGATGCCGGTTTAGGCGTCCAGGATACCAGTCGTCAGATCCGCGCCGAGCTGGAAGCCCGTGACCGCGCCCGCGTCGCAAAGCAACGTTCCCGCATGGATAATGATTAAGGAGATATCCGCATGATGTTAACGCTCGGGCTGTTTGTGTTTCAGTTGCAGACCGTCCCTTACCAAAGTTTGCAGCGGGACGTCGATTACCGCTGGCCTGCGAATAACCGCGTCGGCCTGCGTCCGCTGCCGCAGTTCCTCGGCGTGAATGAGGAGAAAATTACCCTGTCCGGCGTGCTGATGCCGGAAATCACCGGCGGACGGCTTTCCCTGATGGCACTGAACCTGATGGCTGACGAGGGCAAGGCGTGGCCTCTGCTGGAAGGCAGCGGCACCATTTACGGGATGTTTGTGGTGAACAGCGTCAGCGAAACCCACACTGAGCATTTTTCCAACGGAGCCGCCCGCCGGATTGAATTCACGCTGACGCTGACCCGCGTGGATGAATCCCTGGCGGCGATGTTTGGCGATATGAAAGCCCAGGCCGACGGGCTGCTGGATCAGGCCGGTGGTTTAACCGGTCAGTTAGGAGGGCTGCTGTGATTACGGATATGACTATCGGCGCTGGTGCGCAGTTTGCACCGGATTTCACGGTGACCGTCGGTGGCAAAGACATCACGCAGGACGTCAGCAACCGGCTGATTTCCCTTACGCTCACCGATAACCGCGGCTTTGAAGCTGACCAGCTCGACATCGAGCTGAGCGACACCGACGGCCTGCTGGACATGCCGCCACGCGGTGCGGTGATTAATATCGCGCTGGGCTGGAAAGGCCAGGCACTGACGAACAAGGGCGACTTTACCGTGGATGAGGTGGAGCATCGCGGCACGCCGGACACGCTGACCATCCGCGCCCGCAGTGCGGACTATCGCGGCAGCCTGAACTCCCGCCGCGACAACTCCTATCACGACACGACGCTGGAAGCGGTGGTGTCTGCCGTGGCGGCGCGCAACAACCTCAAGCCCGCGATTGCGGAACCTTTCAGGGGCGTGCCGGTGTCGCACATCGACCAGACCCAGGAAACGGACGCGAAATTCATCACGCGTCTGGCTGAGCTGAACGGCGCGGTTGTCGCCATCAAGGCGGGCTGCCTGCTGTTTATCAAGCCTGGGGCGGCAAAGACGGCGAGCGGGAAGCCAATCCCGCAGATGACAATTATCCGCAGTGACGGCGACGGGCACACGTTCAATATTGCTGACCGTGGGGCTTATACCGGCGTGTCGGCAAGCTGGCTGCATACCAAAGACCCGAAGCCGAAAAAAGTGAAGGTACAGCGCAAACCGAAAGTGCAGTACCTCCGCGCCCTGCAACATCCGAAGGCAAAGAAGACCAGCGCGAAAGTGCAGAAAACGCCGGAGGCTAAGGAAGGGGATTATCTGGCGGGCAGTGATGAAAACGTGTTTGCGCTCACCACCATCTACGCCACGCAAAAGGCCGCCATGCGGGCAGCCCAGGCGAAGTGGGACAAACTCCAGCGCGGTGTCGCAGAGTTCTCGATCTCACTGGCACGCGGACGGGCTGATTTATTTCCTGAGACGCCGGTGGCGGTGTCAGGCTTTAAATCCGTGATCGACGCGCAGCTTTGGATAATCAGCAAGGTGACACACACCTTGGGCAATAGTGGATTTGTAACGACGCTGAATCTGGAGGTGTTGCTGTCGGATGTGAGTTATGAGGCGACGGAGGATGACGAGGCGAATTAACGCCTCGTTCATTAGTCAGGATTCAGGTGTAAATTCCCACTCACTAGGTGAAGAATATTCGGTGCCATCTTCATCCATAACTTTTGCATTTAGCACCGTGGCAACTTGTAGCATTTTCAAATACAAAGCGGTATCAGGCCATTTTGTTGAGATATTGCCATTGTTCCATTCAAGCCACGGTTCTGGATAAGCACTTTTACCAGACCATAAGGCAAAGAATTCACCATTTGGCGCGTAAATTGAAAGCTCCGGATCATGATTAACAATATTCAGCCATTCTTCGCTGGCGATCTGACTGTCTTCATTATCAGCCCAAAACTCAGCCCGTGTGATATGAAACTCGACTCCCATAGCAATCCCCTGTGTTTAATGTAAATCACTGTAATAGCGAGTGTATGATTTTTGAAATAACATACAATGATTGCATCTGATTAAAATGATTACATGGTGATTGTTATGATGCACTGCCCGAAATGCCAGCACGCCGCTCACGCCCGTTCCAGTCGTTACCTGAGCCTCAACACCAAAGAGCGTTATCATCAGTGTCAGAATATTAATTGCAGTTGCACGTTTAAAACTCATGAATCGATCGCCGACATTATCGTAGAGCCTGGGACTGTTCACGCCGTGCAGTTGCATCCGGACAAACATCAGCAGCAATCTCTACAGATGCACTAAAACATGAAACCCGCCAATGGCGGGTTTCTTATCTATTGTGCCTAATCAATGATTACAGGCTATGATTGCTATCCGCTTTAAAAGGTGGGGTGGCTAAACTCCACCGCCATTTCATCGCCATCATTAAAACCATAGCTAAAAAGCAACTTAAGTAATCTAAAAATAACATTATGAATTTATTGAATTTAACTTGATTATTTGAAATTATTTTTCGGCATTAAGAAATAACAATTAGCTATAAGCCATATTTTTTCGTTGTTAGACAAGGCTAAACCGCATCCTTACTCTTTGTCATGTTTTGTAAACCGTTTGCACACATTACAGATGAGGGATCTCTTTTGGCTACGTTATTACGTTCCGCTTTCGCGCCAGCCGTACAACGCGCACGTCGCACTGCCTCTTTCAAAATCGCATTACTGGCCAGTGCCGTAATGTTGTCTTCTTTTGCTTTCGCTGATGATGTCTTAAAAGAAGGCATTACACCGGCCACCGATGCCAGTCAGGTTCCTGCTGCAGCAAAACTGCGCACCGATACAGTGATCGCGGGGATCTCTGAACCTCAGGGTATTTTTAACCCTTACTTCTTCGTTAACGGCTGGGATGAAAACGTCACTAATGTGATTTTCGCCCGTCTGATTGACTGGGACAGCCAGGGCAAACTGGTCCCTGGTCTGGCAGAAAGCTGGACGGTCAGCCCTGACGGCAAGACTTACACTATCAAACTGCGCCATGACCTGAAATTCAGCGATGGTTCTCCGCTGACGGCAGAAGACGTCGCGTTCACGCTGACGGTGTTGTACGACCCGAAATATGATGGCGACACCGATATCACGCTGGCACACATTACCGGCGGTGATGACTATAAGCAGGGCAAGGCGGACAGCATCAGTGGCCTGAAAGTGATTGACCCGCTGACGTTACAGGTCACCACCACACAGCCGGGCGCTACGACGCTGCAAAAAATCGGCGGACCGGTACTTTCGAAAGCGTATTACGGTAAAGGCTACACGCGCGGTAATCTCGATTATTTGCGCGCGCTGCACGGCAAACCTCTGGGCAATGGCCCGTATGTGTACGACAAATATATTCCGGGGCAGGAGATCCGTTTCCACGCCAACGCGAATTACTATCGTGGCGTACCGCCGACTCCGCGATTTATCTATCGCGTGACCAATCCGTCGACTAACTTCCAGCTGTTCCAGACGGGTGACACCGATTATGACGCGTTCACTTCGCGTCCGGATGATATCGAACAGCTGAAGATGCTCGGCTTTGCCAATATCAACCTGTACGGTTCCAGCGATTACAGCAAGATTGAGTTCAACGTCAGACGCCCTGCATTACAAGATGTGAAAGTCCGTCAGGCGCTGATTTATGGTCTGGATCGCCAGAAACTGATCGACGTGGTGTATCAGGGCTATGGATCGGTGGCGATTGAGCCGATCGCGCCGATTTCCTGGGCGTATAACACTGATGGCGTGAATCCGTACAAATTCGATCCGGCGCAGGCCAACAAATTGCTGGATGAAGCAGGATGGAAAGCCGGCAGTGACGGGATCCGTGTGAAAGACGGTAAACGTCTTGAACTGACGCTGCTGGTCAGCAAAAAAGTGCTGAACGATGCGCTGATCCCGATCGCTAAAGTGAACTATCAGAAAATCGGTGTGCTGCTGAAACCACAGGTGGTGGATTTCAACGCGCTGATGTCTCAGCGCAAGGCCGGGAATTACGATCTGGCGTCGTTCAGTACAAGCACGCTTAACGATCCGCACGATGGCGTCTGGGATTACTACAGCACAGAGTCCACGGAATCGGGCTATAACAATCCTGAAGTCGATAAGCTGATCAATGAAGGCAACGCCACGCTGGATATCGAAAAGCGTAAGCCGATTTATCATGAACTGTATAAAGTGCTGGCGAACGATCCGCCGGTGATCCTGCTGGGTAACCGTAAAATTCTCTCGGCCAGCAGCGCCCGCGTGACCGGTTTTAAACCGGATATCTATAACGGCCTGACCGGCAGTCTGCCGGACGTCAAAATCGTAAAATAATCAGAAATAATGCGGCTGCCGGATCCTTCCGGCAGCTTCAATGAGAAAGTCATGAGAAATTTCATTCTGCGTCGTTTGCTTCAAACCATTCCGATGTTGTTCCTCGCTTCGCTGCTCATCTTCATGCTGTTTGCCAAAACACCGGGCGATTTCATTGACGGGAATATCACCCTGACTGCGCAGCGCGCCGCCGAACTTAAAGCGCTTTATGGACTGGATCAACCGCTGCTCAGCCGTTACCTGCACTGGCTGGGCAATCTGCTGCGAGGCGATCTCGGCTTCTCGCTGCAATATCAGATCCCCGTCAGTCAGCTGCTGAACCAGTACATCTGGAACTCCTTCCTGCTCGCGACCATTGCGATGGTGCTGTACTGGGGGATCGCGCTGGCGGTGGGCATTGTCTCTGCGATGAAACCTTACTCCCTGTTCGACCATGTGGTGAGCATTGTGATTTTTGCCGCGATGTCTTTCCCGACCTTCTTCCTTTGCCTGCTGCTGATTAAATGGTTTGCCGTGGATCTTCACTGGCTGCCGGTGGGCGGTATGACCAATACCGGCAGCGATGCCACGGGCTGGGCGTGGGTAGCACAAGTGGCTGCGCATCTGGTGTTGCCGGTAGTTGCGCTGGTGATGTTGCAGGCGGGCAGCCTGACGCGTTATTTCCGCGCCAGTATGCTTGACGTGGTGCGTATGGATTTCATCCGTACCGCGCGCGCCAAAGGTCTGCGCGAGCGCACGGTTATCCTGAAACATGCGCTGCGAAATGCGCTGCTGCCGATTATTACGCTGCTGGGTTTCGAGCTGCCGGGGTTGTTTTCCGGAGCGCTGATCACCGAAAAAGTTTTTAACTGGCCCGGAGCAGGGCACATTCACATTGATTCACTGGCGGCGCGTGATTACCCGGTTCTGATGGGGGTTTACGTTGTTTCTGGCGGTATTAACCATTCTTGGCAACCTGATTGCTGATGTCCTGTATGCGTGGGCGGATCCGCGCATTCGTGTGAGGTCGTGATGTTTGGCTCTTTATTTTCTACCAACCGGCGGTTACGTGAAGCACAGATCCCCGCGCTGGCACAGGTGACACCGTCACCCTGGTTACAGGCATGGCGTGCTTTACGGCAGAACCGTCTGGCGATGCTCTGCCTGATTTTACTGGTGGTAATGGCAGTCTGGTGCATAGTGGGCCCTTACTATTCGCCATGGCGGGATGATGCGACCGATGCGCTGATGATCAACAAAGCGCCCAACGCTGAGCACTGGCTGGGTACCGATTTTCTCGGGCGTGACGTGTATACGCGGCTGCTGCTGGCCGGTCGAATCTCGCTGATTATCGGCATGCTGACTATGTTGCTCTCCGTGACGCTCGGCTATCTGATGGGCGCTGTATCCGGCTATGTCGGCGGTATCACCGACAAAATCATCATGCGCTTTGCCGATCTGGTGATGACCATTCCGAGTTTGCCGCTGCTTATCGTTATGGGCGCGATGCTGTCTGAACTGGATTTCTCGCCGGATTCCCGCGTGTACATGGTGATCGTCATGCTCAGTTTGCTGGAATGGCCGAAACTGGCGCGTCTGGTGCGCGGGCAGATCCTCTCCCTGCGTGAGCGTGATTTTATGCTGGCGACTCAGGTTCTCGGATTGTCATCGCGCCGTCGCCTGTTCGGTCACTTACTGCCCAATACCGTGCCGATCCTGGTGGTGATGGCGACGATGGCCGTGGCGAACGCCATCCTCAGCGAGTCTGCGCTCAGTTATCTGGGATTAGGCGTGGTGCCGCCAACGCCGTCGTGGGGAAATATGATGGATGCCGCGAACAGCCTGATCGACTTCCAGCGCCGTCCGTGGTTGTGGATGCCGCCCGGCGTGGCGATTTTTATTACGGTGATTGCGATTAATGTGCTGGGCGATGGCCTGCGCGATGCGCTGGATCCCAAGATGAAACGGAGCAAAAAATGACTGAACCCTTGATCCGTTTTAACCAGCTTTCATTATCTTTTGCCAGCGATGAAGGACGTGTGCGTGCGGTGCAGGACGTCACGTTCGACATTCAGGCCGGGCAGACTGTCGGCGTGGTTGGTGAATCAGGCTGTGGAAAAAGCGTCACGGCGATGTCGCTGATGGGGTTATTACCGCCACAGGCCGCCCGCATTGATGGCGGAGAAATCCTGTTTCAGGGGCGTGATTTGCTGAAACTGCGTTCGTCACAAATGGCGGATCTGCGCGGCAATCAGCTGGCGATGATTTTCCAGGAACCGATGACCGCGCTCAATCCGGTGCTGACCATTGGCGAACAGCTGGTGGAACCGCTGATCCGCCATCGTGGTGAATCACCGAAATCGGCGTGGACACTGGCAACGAAGATGATCACTGAAGTCGGACTGGCGCGCGCGGAAAGCCTGATGACCAGTTATCCGCACCAGCTTTCCGGCGGCATGTTGCAGCGCATCATGATTGCGATGGCACTCAGTTGTAAGCCGCAGCTGCTGATTGCGGATGAACCCACCACTGCACTCGATGTCACCGTGCAGGCGCAAATCCTGCGTTTACTGCGCGATCAGGCACAGCAAAATCATATGGCGCTGATGCTGATCACCCACGATTTAGGCGTGATCGCCCAGATGGCGGATCACGTGGTGGTGATGTATGCCGGTAAAATTGTTGAGCAGGGCGCGACCGCCGATGTGCTGCGTAATCCGCTGCATCCTTATACGCAGGGGCTGATCGCTTCGCGGCCCACCGCGGGAGAACGTCGCCGCCGCTTGTATTCCATTCCGGGACAAGTGCCAAGTCTGGCCGCTTTGCCGCCTTACTGCGCGTTTACCGATCGTTGCGGGCGCGCTACCGAACGTTGCCGTGAAGGGATCCCGCCGCTGGAAGGTCAACACCGTCAGGCCGCCTGTTTCTATAGCGGGTTAACGACGGCGCAAGAAGATAAAGACACGGAGCTGCAATCATGAACGCGGAATATCTGATTGAAGTCGACGGGCTGAAAAAGTATTTCCCGATCCGCGACGGCGTATTCGGACAGGAAACCGGTCAGCTGCGGGCGGTTGATGGTGTCAGTTTTAACATCCGCAAGGGCACGATTTTCGGGCTGGTCGGGGAATCTGGCAGCGGCAAAACCACGGTAGGGCGCACACTGCTTGGGCTGTATGACAAAACCGCGGGCAGCGTGAAATTTCGTGGCGAAGAACTTCATGCCCTGAAGCCAAAACAACTGAAAGCGTTGCGTCCGAAAATTCAGCTGGTGTTTCAGGATCCGTACAGTTCGCTGAATCCCCGCATCCGCGTCGGCGACGCCATTGGCGAGGCGATGCTTGAGCACCGGTTATGTTCACGCGCAGAACTGCGGGAAAAAGTGCTGGAAGTGATGAAAATCTGCGGGCTGTCCCCGTTGCATTACAACCGCTTCCCGCATGAATTTTCCGGCGGTCAGCGCCAGCGTATTGGCATTGCCCGTGCGCTGATCCTGCAACCGGATTTTATCATTGCCGACGAACCTATTTCGGCGCTGGATGTGTCCATTCAGGCGCAGATCATCAATTTGTTCTCGGATTTACGCGACGATCACGGCGTGACATTTTTGTTTATCTCGCATGATCTTGGCGTGGTGGAACATCTTTGTGATGACGTGGCGGTGATGTATCTCGGCCAGCTGGTGGAAACCGCCAGTCGGGATGTGCTGTTTGAGCGGCCTTTGCATCCGTACACGCAGGCGCTGCTGGCGGCAGTGCCGACGCTCGATCCCGACAGCGAACCGGTCGCGATGGTCAGCGGGGAAATCCCGGATCCGTCAAAGCCGCCCGCCGGTTGTCGTTTCCACACCCGCTGCCCTCACGCCATGGCTCGTTGCCGGGCGGAAACTCCGTTGCTACGTGAAGTGGAAAACGGTCACCGCGTGGCCTGTCATCTGGTGTAAAACAGATTGATATAAACCTGACCGCCGGATTTCAGTCTTCGAGGATCCGGCGGGCTTCCATCTGCATTTTTTGCCCGACGCTTTTGGTCACGTCGATCACTTTTTGCGTCGCCGGTGAAAGAAACGCGCCTTCCAGCCAGGTGATGCCCACCCGACGTTCCATCACTAACTGATCGTTATCGATACGGATCAGCCGCGAAAGAAATTCTTCTTCGACCAGAATGTTTTCGGACAAAAAACTTAGCAAACCGCTTTTTGCGATTAGCCCCGGCACCGATGCCAGCGAGCTGATTTCCACTTTGACGTCTGGTGGCGAGCAATGATTTTCATAGAACATCTTATCCAGCCACTGGCGCATCGAGACGGTTTTCGCCGGTAAAATCCAGCCATAACGGCTGAGTTCGCGCAGACTGGCGGGTTTACCGGCCAGCGGATGGTCGCGTGAGGCCGCGACAATTACCCGGTCAGCGGTGACCGGAAGCTGTACTACCGGACTGTCGTAATTGACCAGCGGACCAATAATTACATCAATGGCATGACGCTCCAGCAACGTAAAAAGTACGTCGTTCATGCCGATCTGGATTTCCAGTTTCATATTCGGCACCTGCGATTGCAGCATTTTGCAGATTTCAGGGAGCAGGAATTGCGTTGCGGAACCGGAAACGCCGACGCGCACAATCCCGCCCGCGCCGCTGCTCAGTTCATTCATGATTTCGCCCAGCTCAAGGTAGGAGCTTTGCAGCGCTAAACCACGCTGATAGAGCACCCGTCCTGCTTCGGTCAGTTCCAGCCCGCGACCTGCCCGTTTGAACAGTTTGATGTTCAGTTCTTTCTCTAAACGGGTGATAGATTTCGAAAGCGCAGGCTGAGTTATATTTAAATTTTGTGACGCAAGTCTCAAATTCATTATCTCTGCGGCTGTCACAAAATACTCTAAGTCTCTGTTATTTAACATTAATTCCTGAAATTCATCGATTTGATAATAAAATATAGTAGAAGGCATGAGAGGCAGGGTCAATAATCACGCCAACGTTGCGACGGGCAAGCCGTTTTCGCAACACGAACGCCAGCGAATTTACCTGTTTTTAAGTAAAATAAGAATCTAAGTGCATCTATGAAAATTGTTAATTTCACCATCAGTAAAGACCACACCAAAAGCTTCGGCATCTATAAAGAAGAGGGGATTGTCGATGTCGGCAGTCACTCAGGATGCCGCGATATTAACGAATTCATGGCACGCCATTCACTTTCCGGGCTGCAACGCTACGCTGATCTGCCTGCGGATCTTCAACTGAATGACATCAGTTTCCTGCCGGTTATCGACCGTCCGGGAAAAATCTTCGGCGTGGGCATGAACTACGCGGAAAAGCGTAAAGAATTTAATGAAACCAGCGACGCGCCAACCCTGTTTGTCCGTTTTGCAGATTCTCAGGTCGGCCATAACGGCACGATAATCAAACCGGCTTCTTCTGAGCAGTTTGATTATGAAGGTGAACTGGCGATTATTATCGGCCGCACCGGTCGCAATATTTCAGCAGAAAACGCACTCGATTTTGTCGCCGGTTACAGCTGTTATATGGATGGCTCAGTACGAGACTGGCAGCATAAATGGTATACCGCCGGGAAAAACTGGCCGTCGACGGGGGCGTTTGGCCCGTGGATGGTGACGCCGGATGAAGTGGGCGACCCGCAAAACCTGAGTATCAAAACCTGGCTTAACGACCGGCTGGTGCAGGACGATACGACCGCCAGCATGATCCACACTATTCCGCAGATGATTGCCTATATCAGCACATTTACTCAGCTTTCTCCGGGCGATGTGATCATGACCGGTTCACCGGGCGGCGTCGGTAAAACCCGCGTACCGCCGTTGTTCCTGCATGAGAATGACAAGATTGAAGTGGAAATCGAAAATATCGGACGTCTGACCAATCTTATTCAGAACGCACCGCTGTCTGAGATGTCGCATTCAAAGACAGCGGCCTGATAAACCTCAGCGCGTCTGATTAACCAAAGGCACCGATTGTTCGGTGCCTTTGGTTTTGACGACCATCAGATACGTCAGCGTAAATGACAGCCCCAGTGACAGCACCACGCCCATCAGAATGTAGATAAAATACGGACCGATGTAGGCGGGCAGGCTGAAAATACTCGACAGAATATAGCCGTACAACCGCACCCCGAAGAATGCGATAAATGCAGACGCCACAGAACTGCTGATGGTGGTGGCGATAAACGCTTTTTTGTAGCGCGTCAGCACGCCAAACAGCGCAGGTTCGGTGATCCCCAGCAAGCCGGAAATTGCCGCAGACAGCACCACGGATTTTTGCTCGCGGGTTTTGACGTGGAAGTAAATCGCAAACGTCGATCCGGCAATTGCCATGTTGGCCATAAACATCATCGGCATGAGCATGTCCCAGCCCTGATCGGTAAAGTTCTGCAACGCAATCGGCGTCATCGCATGATGCATACCGGTGAGGATCGCCACCGGGCGGATCGCACCGACAATAAATCCGGCAAATACTGCAGACACGTCAAACAATCCCTGAATGCCAAACGCCAGCAACTTACCGAGATAAATCCCCGCCGGACCGATCAGCGTCAGTGATACCAGCGCCGCAATGAACAGTGTCAGCGTGGGTGTAAACACGGTTTTCAGCACGTCCGGCATGATTCTGTCCACCCAGCGGTGGATGTAACTCAGCGCCAGCACAGAGAAAATCACCGGGATCACGCTCGCCGAATAGTTGAAAACGGATACCGGCAGCACATCCATAAAATACAATGCGGTAGGTGCGCCAGCAGTATGGCTGGCGAGCGCTTTCGCGGCGTCCATCAGCGTCGGATACATCAGACAGGCGGCCACGGCAGCGGCCAGGTATTCATTGGTTTTGAAGATCTTCGCCGCAGAAACCGCGAGGAAAAACGGCAGGAAGTAAAACACGCCGCTGGCGATCAAATCGATGATCATCACCGTTTCGCTTTTGGCTGAAATCACCTTCAGGGCGATCAGTCCGGCCAGCAACCCTTTGATCATCCCCGCGCCCGCGATGGCCGGAACGATCGGGCCGAACACACCGGAGACGGTATCCATGAACATCGAGATCAGACTTTTACGTCCTTTTGTGGAAACATTTCCTGTTGCAGCGGTGGAGTTTGTAGTGACCGGCTCCAGTTGTGACACGATGGCTTCGTACCAGATATTCACCTTCGGCCCGATAATGATCTGCACCTGATCACTCTGGCTTTGTGCGCCCAGTACGCCGGGCAGATTTTTAATTTCTTCCCATGCCACTTTATTTTCGTCACGTAAATCAAAACGCAGACGGGTCATACAATGCCAGACTTTATTAATATTTCCCGCACCGCCGACCAGTTTAATGACTGACTGCATTATTTCTGTATTCACCCTGAACCCCGCGACGAAAAAATGAATTATTCTTTATTTGATTGAAGGGGAGTGTAATGAGGGTGGTTTTCAAAAACAAACCAATAAAACAGGATCTTCATCACAAAACTTCACTGAATGGCGCTTATTTTGCACATCAATGCCAAATTGGTCTGTTTTTTATCGAAAATACGCCGTGCTTTCAAACCAAAATAAAAGCCTGAATTTTAGGTTTACAAGCAGGATAAAAATACGTTGAAATAACGCCAATACGAATATTCCCGCCGCCTTTTTTATGAAAAGGAATAACGGTTTTTATTAAGGATTTATCATGCAGCCTGTGCTGATTACCAATATCGAATGCCAGATAACACGTCCCGATCGTCATAATTTAGTGGTGGTCAGAATTGAAACAGATCGTGGAGTCTTCGGTCTGGGCTGCGCGACATTCCAGCAGCGCCCGCTGGCGGTGAAACTGATGGTGGATGAATATCTCAAACCGCTGCTGATGGGACGCGATGCGAATCATATAGAAGATTTATGGCAGATGATGATGGTGAACGCTTACTGGCGTAACGGGCCGGTGATCAATAATGCTATCGCGGGTATTGATATGGCGTTGTGGGATATCAAAGGCAAACTGGCGAATATGCCGCTGTATCATTTGTTTGGCGGGAAATCGAAAGATGCAGTGACGGCGTACAGCCACGCCGCGGGTGAAACGCTGGAAGCATTGTACGGCGAAGTCGATCGTCTGCTAGCCGAAGGTTACCGCCACATCCGCTGTCAGCTGGGTTTTTACGGCGGCAATGCGCGTGATTTTCACAGCACCCGTGAACCGACGGCGGGTGCGTATTATGATCAGGATCAGTACATCGATACCACGCTGGCGATGTTCAAAGCGCTGCGTGAAAAATACGGCAATCAGTTCCACATTCTGCACGATGTTCATGAACGGCTGTTCCCGCAGCAGGCGGTGCAGTTCGCCAAAGCCGTTGAACAATACCGGCCTTACTTTATTGAAGACATTCTGCCGCCCGATCAGAACGAATGGCTGGCGCAGATCCGCAGTCAGACCGCCGTTCCGCTGGCAACCGGCGAATTATTTAATAATCCTGCAGAATGGAAAGATCTGATTATCAACCGCCGGATCGACTTCATCCGCTGCCACGTTTCGCAAATCGGCGGCATCACGCCAGCCTTAAAACTGGCGCATTTTTGCCAGAGTTTTGGCGTGCGTCTGGCCTGGCATTGTCCGCCGGACATGACCCCGATTGGCGCTGCGGTAAATACGCATCTGAATATTCATCTGCATAATGCGGCAATCCAGGAATTTGTCGCGTATCCGGCTAACACGCAGCAGGTCTTTCCAGGCGCACGGGCACCGGAGAACGGTTATTTCTATCCGGGAGAAGAAGCGGGGATTGGCGTGGGCTTTAACCAACAGGCTGCGGCAGAATTTCCGGTGGTCTATCGTCCGCATGAATGGACGCAAAGCCGTCTGCCGGATGGCGTGATCCACACGCCTTAACGCGCTTACGTCTGGCGAAAAGCCAGATTGTCCTGATTAAACGGGATGACGTAGGTGCAGGAATAATCGATATCGACAATATCGCTGAACGCATAAACCTTGCCGCCCTGCAAAATACCTCTGTTGGTGATATGCATGGCAGCAATGCCTTTTTTACAGCCAAGTATTTGCGCCTGCTCTTTATTAATCGTGACGGCCTGGTAACGGGTCAGGGAATGCGAAATCGCGTAGCCCTTACTCAAAACATATTGCTGAATGGAATGCTCAATGGTTTTCTGATTCAAATCGGCAAACACTTCCGCGGGCATACGGGAATATTCAATCTGCACATTGCGCAGATTAATCCGCCGCAAGCGGGTGAACGCCCAGATAAAGTCGTCGGTGCTTAAACCGAATACCTGTTGTTCCTCTTTATCTGGCCGGCGCTTGTGCAATTCGAGCATTTTGAAACTGATTTCAGCGAATTTTTTCTCGGTCACAGAGTTGTAAATCAGCGGATTGCTGCTGACGCCCGCATTGATGTAAATGCCCGAACCCTGCACGATATGCACAGCTCCGATACTGACCAGCTTTTCCAGTGCCTTACGCACGGTAAAGCGCGAAACCCCGTATTCTTCCGCCAGCTGGCGCTCCGGAGGTAACTTCTCCGGCACCGAACCGCTGTTCTGATAAATCTTGCTCAGTAAATCCTGAGCGATAAATTCGCTTTTTTTCATGGGGTTTCATCCGTGCGTGGAACAGGCATTTGAGCATGAGGAGGCGGTAGTGGGCAAATTACAGCGTATAAACTGTATTTATATTTTACAGCTTTCAGGCTGTATTTTGATTTTACAGCCTTTAGGGTGTAATGTGCTGAATACAGCCTATAATCTGTATAAGAACCCCGATACCAGAGCCAAAATAATGAATACAGTCTATCCGTTAAAAACACTTAACCAGCTTCGTCCGTTACTGGTGGGGTTCCGTAAGGAAAAAGGTCTGACGCAAAAGGATGTGTCAGAAAAACTGGGAGTGACTCAGCAGACGTATGCCCGGCTTGAGGCAAACCCTGCTACTGCCAGCCTTGACCGGCTGTTTCGGGTATTTAATGTATTAGGTATTGAGATGGTGTTTTCCTCACAATCCGATCCTGAAAAATCCTCTATGGAGGAAATTAAGCCGGATTATTTAAGTACGCCCGCCAGAAAGGAACAATGGTGATGATATGCGTCGTGCGCAGCAGCGTTTAGCGATATGGATGAACGGTATTCCTGTGGGGTACTGGGATAAGCAAAAAGGCGAGGATCGTTTACAGTATTCGCTGGAATGGACAGAAGACCCACAAGGGCGACCTTTGTCGCTTTCCCTGCCGTTTACGCCGGGTAATCAGGTGCATCGCACCTCTCTCAAAATCGTTATCACATGACGCCGCTGTACGATATTTTGTCAGCCTGGCCGGTGATTGGCCGGGGAAACAATAAGATCGCATGGCAGAAATGTAAGCTGGCTATGGCCGTCCGTGGCAGCAGTAATTATTACCTGATCAGCAAGATCCAGCGCAGACACTGGATTAAGCAGGGTGAGCAGAGCGGATTGGGGAAACGACAAATAGAAACCATGATTGATGAAATCATCGAACTCACCCCGGCCGTTATTGAAAATGTCGCGAGGCAATTGCCCGAATCGTTTCCGGCTGAACTGGCAGACGCCATCTTTACAGGAATGCAACAGCAGCGGGTCAGGCTGAAAGCACAGGCTTAACCTGTAAGTCTTCCCCAACAAAAAAGCCCGCCGGTCTTCACCAGCGGGCTTTGTCATTGACTGCTAAATCTTACTTTTCGTCAGGCAGTGCGTAGGCGATCACGTAGTCGCCGCGTTCTGCGGACTGACGTGCGCCACCGGCGCTGATGATGATGTATTGCTTACCGGTTTTCGGTGAAACGTAGGTCATCGGGCCAGACTGGCTGCCGACCGGCAGACGGGATTTCCAGATCTCTTTACCGTTTGCGGTATCAAACGCGCGCAGATAGAAATCCTGCGTACCCGCGAAGAACAGCAGGCCGGATTGCGTTGACAGGCTCGCACCCAGCGTTGGCATACCGACTTCCATTGGCATGCGCATTTTGATGCCCAGCGGACCGGTGTCTTTCACCGTACCGACAGGAACCTGCCAGACGATTTTACCGGTTTTCAGGTTAACCGCAGACATAGTGCCGAACGGTGGTTTCTGGCAAGGAATGCCCAGCGGTGACAGGAAACGCTCGCGGACTGCGCCGTAAGGCGTACCGTCCATCGGCACCATCCCCATCTCGATGCCGCTCGCGCCGGTCGGAACCTGTGCACGCGGAACCATGTAGTTCGCCAGACCCAAACGCATATCATTCACGAACATGATGGCGTTGTTCGGGTCAACCGAGACGCTGCCCCAGTTCATGCCGCCCAGAGAACCCGGGAATTGCAGGGAACGATCCAGACCCGGAGGCGTGTAAACGCCTTCGTGACGCATGCCTTTAAACTCGATGCGGCACAGCAACTGATCCATCGGCGTTGCGCCCCACATATCAGATTCTTTCAGCGTCTGGTTGCCGATGTTTGGCATGCCGACAGAGAAAGGCTGCGTTTTGGAGTAGCGTTCGCCAGGGACGTTACCCTGCGGCACTTCGCGGTTTTCCACTTTCGCGACCGGCTGGCCGGTTTCGCGGTTCAGCATGAAGATCATGCCTTGTTTGGAGGTCTGCACCAGAACCGGCGTGCTGCCACCTTTACCGTCCGGCAGGTCATACAGCAGCGGCTGAGACGGCAGGTCGAAGTCCCACAGGTCGTGATGCGTGGTCTGGAACGTCCAGCGGACTTTACCGGTTGCCACGTCGACTGCAACGACTGAAGAACTGTATTTGTCATCCAGCTCAGTACGCGTGCCGCCGAAGAAGTCTGGCGTCGCGTTACCGGTAGGCATGTAAATCAGACCCAGTTTCGGATCGTAGGACATGGCAGACCAGACATTCGGGGTACCACGGGTGTAAGTCTGACCTTCCGGTGGCAGTTTGGTGATGTTCGGATTACCCGGATCCCATGCCCATACCAGTGCGCCGGTGTGCACGTCGAATGCACGGACCACGCCCGGAGGTTCGCCGGTAGAGAAGTTATCCGCTACGCGACCACCGACAACCACTACGTTACCCGCGACCAGCGGGGTAGAGGTTTGCTGATAGTAGCCAGGTTTCACTTCACCCATGCCGACTTTCAGGTCAACCACGCCGTTGTCACCAAAATCAGCACAAGGCTTGCCGGTGTCAGCGTTGATGGCGATCAGACGCGCATCGATGGTTGGCAGGAACAGACGACGTTCGCAGGTAGCGCTGACGGTGCCGCCGGTGGCAGCAGGCGTTTGCGGTGCGTTAGTGGCAGGCGTGGCCGCTTCTGAAGCGGCATTTGGCGTGGCCGGTTCAGCCGCAGGAGTTGCAGCGGGCTGTGCCGCCGGAGCCTGTAGCGCTGCGCCGTTTACGCTGCTGTTCTCGTAATAGCCCAGACCACGGCAACGCTGCCAGTTAGGCGCGGTAGAATTGGAGTCGTAAGACCACAGCTTTTTACCGTCATCCACATTCAGGGCGATCACTTTGCTGTAAGCGGTACAGACAAACAGCTTGTCGCCGATTTGCAGCGGAGTGTTCTGGTCTTCAGCGCCAGAACCGTTGCTCTGCGGGATATCACCGGTATGGGCAATCCACGCAACCTGAAGTTTATCCACGTTGGTTTTGTTGATCTGATCCAATGCAGCAAAACGGTCGCCAGCGGTAGTGTTACCCCAGTTTTCCCAGTTCTTCTGCTCTGCACCTTTATCTACTGGTTTCACTGGCACCTGATCATTGTCAGCGCTGATGATTGGCGTCGGCACAAAGGTGTTACCGAAAGCGGCAATCAAGGCAACAGCCAGCACAGCCGCCAGCGAGAAGCTTGGCCCTTTACGCGCCACAAGACCCGCGCGTGCTTTCAGCAGCGGATAAGCCAGTGCGACCAGGAATGCCAGCACGCCGAAAGTGAACAGGCGGGAGAACAGAGGCCAGAACGTGAAGCCCGCATCCCAGACAGCCCAGATAATAGAAAGCACAAAGGCCACGGCATACAGCCATGCACCTGAAGGCTTACCTTTAAAAATCAAAACGGCGGAAACGATGAGCGCCAGACCCATCAGCAGGAAGTAAACACTTCCTCCCAATGTTGCCAGATACGCGCCACCGATACCAAGTGTCAGACCGATGACGACCATCAGCGCACTCAGCAGCCAGAGGAGCCAGGTCCACTTGCTATTTGTTGTTGGCATGATTTATCTCACTGCATAGTTGTAGATAACTGTTGATGAAAAGAGGTAACACTTAATGACCACCCGTAATTAAATGAACCAAATAGAACAATTTCGCGCAAATAGTAATACTTCTCATCGAGGTTGTGAATGTGTAACGAAGAGTTTGAATTTAGGTAAATTATTATAGAGTAGATTATTATTTATGCAGGGAAATTTTATGCGTTGATTTTAAAGAATAAAATAAAGTGTGTTATTCATTATTTTAATTAATACATAAGTGGATATACTTTTTTCATCTAACCGATAGCACCAACTGTCCGCTCATTTTTCGTCATTGAGACTGAAATGTAACATTGTGGACTCATTGGTACGAATTCGGCGAACCTGACGGGGCGTTTTACAAATAGCCTTCGATTAAGGTCCTCATTTCTTTGGTGATGTGTTCCACCAGACGACTTTTCGGGATCTGCGGCGGGAAAACGGCCAGATACGCAATGCTGATATCCGGTGTAAAGGGTTTGAGCACCAGATCACTTTTATGGCTGCGGGCGGTGATGAAATCGACCACGCCGACGCCCAGATTGTTTCCTGCCATCACACAACAGTTATTGAGCGAGGTTTCGATCGGATTGTTGAGATATAAGTCCAGGCGGCTCATCACCTGATCAAGCTGTTCGCGCAGCGGCGTCTTGCGTCCGGGAATAATAGGGCGATAGCGCGTCAGATCCATCGCAGTCACCACGTCTTGTTTCGCCAGCGGATGGCGCGGCGACATCACGGCAACCGCTTTTGCCCGTGCCAGCATTTCCGCTTCCAGACCTTTCACATCCGGCTTGCCGAAAATGAACCCAACGTCGTACTGATTGCTGGTGACAACATCGGTGATATGCGTCGTGCTTTCGATATCCAGAAACAGCGAGATATCGCCAATACTCTCAATCAGCGGCGGGAGAATATGCTCGACGCACAGCGCCGATAACGCTGCCACTGAACCAATGCGCAATACGCTGCCTTTGGAATGACGGATTTCGTCGGCGATATGTGAAATATGTTCAAGTCCGAGGTATAAACGCTCGACTTCGCGGTACAACTTGATCGCATCGTCACGCGGGATCAGCCCGCGACCGTCGCGGTCAAACAGCTTCAGATCCACGGCATATTCAAAGTCGCGGATCAACCGGCTCACCGCAGGCTGGGTAATGTTCATCATATTCGCGGCTGCGGTAATGCTACCTGTCAGGATCACTTTGTGAAAAGCTTCGACCTGACGGGGATTAATTTTCATAATATATCCTCAAGATCCATAACATTTGTTTATGGATGTAACACAAAATACAATTTTCAATTCAGAAGTCCACCCCCTAGACTCCAATTTACGATCTGACACACATTGCCTGAAAATCTAAAATAATTAAGGGTTAAATGCATGAGAAAGTCCGTTCTGGCAGGAGTGCTTTCCTCAGCACTGGCCACGCTTTTCGTTTTTCATACCCTCTCTGCACAGGCTGCTGATCTGAAAATCGGCCTTGCCGCGTCAACTACTTCAATGGATCCGCAATTTTATGTCGGGGGTGCCAACAGCGCCATGGCGCGTAATATTTTTGACGGTCTGGTGAATCAGGACGAAAAACAACACATCACGCCTGCGCTCGCGGTGTCATGGAAAGTGATTAACGACACCACATGGGAATTTGCCCTGCGGCCCGGCGTGAAATTCCACGACGGCAGCGATTTCACCGCCAAAGATGTGATTGCCAGCGTGAAACGCGTGGCGCTGGCGTCGAAAAACAGCCCGAGTGCTTATACGCCGTACGTGAATGACATCGCCGATGTCACCGAAGTGAATCCTTTAACGGTGAGAATTGTCACCAAAGCGCCAACACCTTTATTACTCAATAACTTAAGCCGTGTCGCTATTTTACCGGCACGTCTTGAAACGGTCGGATCGCAAACCCTTAATGAAGGGAAAGACGTCATCGGTACCGGCCCGTTCAAATTTGTTAGCTGGACGCCGGACGATAATGTGGTGCTGGCGCGCAACGACCAGTACTGGGGCGGAAAAGCGCAGTGGGATCACGTCACGCTGCGCGTGTTCAAAAACCCGAGCGCCCGTGTCGCCGCGATGCGTTCCGGTGATGTGGATATGATTGAAAGCGTGCCGACCGCGGACGGACGGGATCTGGGCAAACAAACCAGCCTGCATCTGGAGTCCGTTGCCGGTAACCGCATTTTGTATTTACACCCGGATCAGGATCGTGATGTGTCGCCGTTCGCCAAAGGGCCGGATGGCAGCAATCCGCTTAAAAAACGTGAAGTACGTGAGGCGATGTCGCTGGCGATAAACCGTCAGGCGATTGTAGACCGCATTATGGACGGGCAGGGCGTTCCGGCGTCACAGCTGGTGCCAAAAGGCTATTTCGGTTATACGCCGTCGATTGCCGCGCCGGTCTATGATCCGACGAAAGCCAAACAACTGCTGGCGCAGGCCGGTTATCCGGACGGTTTCACGCTGACGTTCCATGCATCGAACGACCGCTATCCGAATGATTCTAAAATCGCCCAGGCGCTAGGGCAGATGTTCAGCCGCGTCGGCATTAAAACTGACGTTGTGACCATGCCGGGCAGCGTGTATTTCTCGCGTGCGTCCAAACGCGATTTCAGCCTGATCATGGGTGGCGCGGCGATTGAAACCGGTGAAGCCTCCGGCGTGCTGGGGCCGTTGCTCGAAACCTTCGGGCCAAATGGCGGACAGGGCAACCGCGGACGCTACTCAAACCCTGAATTTGATAAAACACTGGCAAAAGCGCGGGAAACCCTCGACGACGGCCAGCGTGAAAAGCTGTTGCAGCAGGCCACAGAGATTGCGATGAAAGACGAAGGCACTATTCCGTTGCTGTTCCTTTCATACACCTGGGCGATGAAAACACCTTACACCTACGTTGGCCGTTCCGACGGCTATACGTTGCCGTACTTTGTGCATGAGAAACAATAAGCGCATAGTGCAGACCGAACCCAGGCGGGGAATACAGCACCAACACCAGGGCTGTACTAAGGTAGTAGTTTAAGAAAAGAGAGAGAAGCTATGACTTCTTTTAGCGGTGTGTATCCCTATCTGGTTTCGCCTGTCACTGATGGCGGCCAGATAGACAAACCAGTGTTAACAGCGCTGGTCGAACATCTGATTAACAGCGGCGTGCACGGTCTGACGCCGCTCGGCAGTACAGGTGAATTCGCTTATCTCAATGCAGATCAACGTACGGAGATAGTGAAAACCGTCGTCGAAGCCGCTCGAGGCCGCGTTCCGGTAATCGCCGGAGTTGCAGCCACCACCATCCAGGACGCTGTCGCGCAAACCGCTCGCTACGCCGCTCTGGGTGTCGACGGTATTCTGGCGATACTTGAAGCGTATTTCCCGGTGCCTGAACAGGGCGTCGAGGATTATTTCCGTGCCATCGCGACTGCCGCAGGAAAACTGCCGGTCGTGCTGTACACCAATCCGCAGTTCCAGCGTTCTGATCTCAGCCTGCCGGTGATCGAGCGACTGAGCCACGTAGAAAACATCAACTATATTAAAGACGCCTCGACCAATACCGGCCGCTTACTGTCGATCATCGAACGCACGCAGGGACGGATGCAGGTATTTGCCGCATCGGCGCATATTCCGGCGTGTGTGATGCTGATTGGCGGCGTGGGCTGGATGGCCGGTCCGGCATGTATTGTGCCAAAGCAAAGTCTGGCACTCTATGAAGCCGCGAAACAAGGCGACTGGAAGAAAGCGATGGAGTTGCAGCGTCCGCTGTGGCGCATCAACGAAATCTTCGCCAAATACTCGATAGCCGGTTGTATCAAAGCCGCACTGCAATTGCAGGGCTTCGCGGTAGGCGATCCGCTGCCGCCGCAGGTGCCGTTAAACGAGGCGGCACGTCAGGAAATCGCTGATGTTTTACGTTCCGTGGGGGCGCTGTGAAAACCATTCCGGTTATCATTGATTGCGATCCGGGCATTGATGATGCCATTGCGCTGCTAAGCGCGTTCGTTGCTCCGCAGCTGACTATTCTCGGCATCTGCACGGTGTGCGGCAATCAGCCGCTGGCGAATACCACCCGCAACGCACTGCAAATCACTGAGCTGGGATACCGGCTGGATATTCCGGTGTTTGCCGGTTGTCATCAGCCGATGCTGCGATCCCCGATCCACGGCCAGTTCCACGGCGAAAACGGCCTTGGCAATACTGCCTTTCCCGCCCCGCAAAAATCCGCAGAATCCCTTCATGCCGTTAACTTTCTGATTAATAGCTGCGAGCAGGCAATTGCCAGCCAGCAACCGCTGACACTGTGCGTACTCGGGCCGCTGACCAATCTGGCGACGGCGCTGCGCATGAAACCTGACATCGCCGCCGGTATCGGTCGCGTCGTATTAATGGGCGGCGCTTACCGCGAAGCCGGTAACCGCACCATGACGTCAGAATTCAATATGCTGGCCGATCCGCATGCTGCGCATATTGTGTTTTCATCAGGTCTTAATATTACCGCGTTGCCGCTCGACGCCACGCATCAGGTGATCCTGACGCCGGAACATGTGGCGAAATTCATTAAAGTCTCAGGACGGATTTCCGCGCAACTGGGTGAGTTAATGGCGTTCTGGGACCGCAACGACGTGCGCCGTTACGGCTCACGCGGCGGGCCATTGCACGATCCGCTGGTGATTGCTTACGTGCTGGCACCGGAACTGTTCGGCACCGAAAAAGCGCGGGTATTTGTCGAACACGACAGCGAACTGTGTATGGGTCAAACCGTCGCCGACTGGTACGGCAAGTCGGGGCTGGTACCTGACGTTGATATCGTCACGCGTGTAGAAACGAACAAAGTTTTCGCACTGTTTTACGAACTGCTTTCACGTTATGCCGGGAAATAAACTTATGAGCCAGCGCATCATTATTGATACTGACCCCGGCGTGGATGATGCCATCGCCATCTGGCTTGCACTGGCGTCGCCCGAGCTTAATGTGCTTGGCGTGACCGTGGTCGCGGGCAATGTGGCGCTGAAAAACAGCGTGCGCAACGCCTGCAAGATTGTCGCGTTGTCCGGCAACACGCAGATACCGGTTTTTGCCGGCGCACCCGGTCCGCTGGTGCGCGACCAGGTTTATGGCAAATATGCGCACATCGGCGCATTTAAAGATGAACTGGTGCCTGACACGGAACTGCAACCGCAGACTGAACACGCGGTGGACTTTCTGGTGCGTACGTTGCGGCAGGCCGCCGAAGATAACGACCCGATCACGGTGTGCGTGATTGGGCCGATGACCAATATTGCGCTGGCGCTGGGGATGCATCCGGACGTCGCGCGCGGCATTAAGCACATCGTCACAATGAGCTGCGCGTTTACCGCGCTCGGGCACCGCGTGCCGTGGGCAGAATTCAATGTGTACGCCGATCCCCACGCCGCCGAAAAAGTGTTTAACAGCGGCGTACCACTGATCATCATGCCTCTGGACATGACCTTCCAGGCGCTGATCAGCAAAGATGATATCGATGCGTTAAAACAGGACGGCGGCTTACCGGGCGAATCTGTTGCTGCTTTACTCAATGCGTTTGACCGCAGTGACCTCAACCGGTTTGGCCGGGAAGGCGGGCCGGTACATGATGCCACCGTCGTCACATGGCTTTTGCAACCCGGTCTGTTTGAAGGCCAGCGTGCCCGCGTGGGCGTAGAAATCTCGGGTAAAACAGCTGGTTATACTTATGCGGATTTCTGGAACAAACTGTCGACGCCGCCTAACGCCACGGTCATGCAAAAAGTGGATGAATACGGCTTTTTCAGCCTGATGCGCCGCGTTTTCTCGCGATACGGCAGCCGTGATGGCGACGCACAGGCATGAGCCGTTATCTGCTGGGGCGATTCGGACAAACATTACTGACGCTGCTGGTGATGTCGCTGCTGGTTTTCGGCGGTGTGTATCTGGTCGGTAATCCGGTGGATTTACTGCTCAGCACCACCGCGACGCCCGCCGAACGCCTGAATGTGATCCAGTCATTTGGCCTCGATAAACCGGTGTGGGAGCAATATGGCCTGTTCGTGATTAATGCGCTGCACGGCGATATGGGCAACTCCTTTATCTACAATCAGCCCGCGCTGCACCTGATTTTTCAGCGCATGCCCGCCACGCTCGAACTGGCGCTGGTAGCCTTTATTCTGGCACTGGTGATTGGCATTCCACTCGGCGTGTATGCCGGTTTGCGCCCTGATGGCTGGTTATCGAAGTCCATCATGACCGTTTCAATCTTAGGCTTCAGCCTGCCGACGTTCTGGATTGGCCTGATGATGATCATGCTGTTCAGCGTGAAACTCGGCGTGCTTCCGGCCTCCGGACGCGGCGCGACGGTGGACGTTTTCGGCGTTCCGCTCAGCCTGTTTACCGCCGATGGCCTCGCGCATCTGATCCTGCCCGCCTTCAATCTGGCGCTGTTCAAAATCTCGCTGATTATCCGCCTGACGCGAGCCGGTGTGCTTGAATGCCTGCAACAGGATTTCATCCGTTTTGCCCGCGCCAAAGGCTTATCTGAAAGCCGCATCGTGCTGGTTCACGTCCTGAAAAATACCCTGATCCCGCTGATTACCGTCATCGGCCTAGAGCTGGGTTCGCTGATTGCTTTCGCCGTGGTTACCGAAACCATTTACGCCTGGCCGGGCATGGGCAAGCTGATCATTGATTCTATCGCCGTGCTGGATCGTCCGGTGATCCTGGCCTATCTGATGATAACGGTGGTGATGTTCAGCCTGATTAACCTGCTGGTTGATGTGCTGTATGTGCTGGTGGATCCGCGTGTCAGGCTGGGGGGTGAGAACTGATGGCGTCTGAATCCGTTCACTCGCGCAGCACCATTCAGGGCAAACCGCATTCGGCGTTTTACAACACTGCGCGTGCGCTGCTGCGCAATAAATTCTCATTGTGCGGTCTGGTCATTTTAGGCATCGCCATTGTGCTCTCCGTGCTGGCACCGTGGATTTCGCCGCAAAATCCGTATGATTTAGCGCAGCTCGATATCATGGATGGCCGTCTGAAACCGGGCACCGCCAGCCTGAGCGGGATGATTTACTGGCTGGGCACCGACGATCAGGGGCGCGATTTACTCAGTGCCATTTTGTACGGCACGCGCACCAGCCTGCTGGTCGGCGTTTCCAGCGCGGTAATTGCGCTGACCCTCGGCGCGGCACTGGGGCTGATCAGCGCCTACGCCGGTGGCAAAACGGACGCGCTGATCATGCGCATTGTCGATATCCAGCTGAGCTTTCCGCCGATCCTGATTGCGCTGATTTTACTGGCGGTGCTCGGGCAGGGTGTCGATAAAATCATTCTGGCGCTGGTGGTCACGCAATGGGCGTATTACGCACGCACCATTCGCGGCTCGGCATTGCTCGAACGTCGCCGAAGTTATGTGGACGCTGCGCGCAGCATGGCGCTTTCCAGTCCGCGCATTCTGTTCCGCCATATTCTGCCCAACTGCCTGCCGCCGCTGATTGTGGTGGCGACCATGCGCATTGCTTACGCCATCATGCTTGAAGCCACGTTGTCGTTTCTCGGCATCGGTCTGCCGGTCACCGAACCGTCGCTCGGCCTGCTGATCGCCAACGGCTTTGATTATCTGATGTCCGGTGATTACTGGATAAGCTTCTTCCCCGGCGTCACGCTTCTGGTGCTGATCGTCGCCATCAACTTAGTCGGTGACGCCCTGCGCGACATCCTCAACCCGCGCAATAAGGATTGATGATGCACAACCCGGTTTTACAGGTCGATAAGCTGAATACCGCGTTTTCCGTGGACGGCGAATGGCTCAATGTGGTGCGGGATCTTTCCTTCTCGATTGGCCCGAAAGAAACGCTGGCGCTGGTGGGTGAATCCGGGTCCGGTAAAAGCGTCACGGCGATGTCCGTCATGCGTTTGCTGGATGAAAAACAGACCCGTTATTCCGGCAGCATCCGGTTTGACGGCCAGGATTTACTCAGCCTGAACCGTGCGCAGATGCAAAGCATTCGCGGTAACCGTATCGGCATGATTTTTCAGGAGCCGATGACCAGCCTGAATCCGGTGCTGAAAATTGGCGTGCAAATTACCGAAGTGTTGAAACGGCATCGCGGCATGGACGATAAAACCGCCCGCGCCGAAGCCGTGCGCCTGCTGGAAAAAGTGCGTATTCCGGCCGCTACCTCGCGGCTGAATGAATATCCGCTGAGCTTTTCCGGCGGCATGCGTCAGCGCGTGGTGATCGCCATCGCGCTGGCCTGTAATCCCCGTTTGCTGATTGCTGACGAACCCACAACGGCGCTGGATGTGACCATTCAGGCGCAAATTCTGGCGCTGATTAAATCGTTGCAGGAGGAAGAGGGCATGTCCGTTCTGTTCATCACGCACGATATGGGCGTGGTGGCGGAAGTGGCGGACCGCACGCTGGTGATGCACCGGGGCGAAGCCGTGGAACAGGCGACCACGCGGGAAATCTTTCATCTGCCCAAACATCCTTACACGCGGGCATTACTTTCTGCGGTGCCGCGACTGGGCGCGATGAAGGGAATAACGTTGCCGAAACGCTTCCCGCTCACCGACATGCAAACCGGCGAACCGCAGCCGGTAGCGGAGTCTGTCGATACGCTGCGCACCGGTCAGCCGGTACTGGAGGTCAAAAATCTGGTGACGCGTTTTGATGTGAAATCCGGCCTGCTGCGCCGGGTTTCTGCCCGGGTGCATGCGGTGGAAGACCTGTCATTCTGCCTGCAACAGGGCGAAACGCTTTCACTGGTCGGCGAATCCGGCTGCGGGAAATCCACCACCGGACGCACGATTTTACGCCTCACCGAAGCCACCTCCGGTGACGTGCTGATTGCCGGACAAGACATCCGCCGGGCGGACAGCGCACGGCTGGCGGAAATCCGTACCCAGGCGCAGATGATTTTTCAGGATCCGTACGAAAGCCTGAACCCGAGAATGCGTATCGGCCAGGCGATTGCCGAACCGATGATAAGCCTCGGGCTGCATGATGCACAAAGCGCGAAGCATCGCGTGGCGCAACTGCTGGAACAGGTAGGATTGCAAAGCAATATGGCAACACGTTTTCCGCATCAGTTTTCCGGCGGACAGCGGCAGCGCATCTGCATTGCCCGTGCGCTGGCGCTGGAACCGAAAATGATCATCGCCGATGAGGCCGTGTCAGCGCTGGATGTGTCGGTCAAAGCGCAGGTGATCAATCTGATGCTCGATCTTCAGCAGGAACTTGGCCTTTCGTATCTGTTTATCTCACACGATATGGCCGTCGTTGAGCGCATCAGCCACCGTGTGGCGGTCATGTATCTGGGCGAAATCGTTGAAATCGGTTCGCGTGCCGATGTCTTCGATAATCCGCAGCACGCGTATACCCGTAAACTGCTGGCCGCCGTGCCGGTGCCTGATCCGGATGTTCACCGTAAACGCACTGTGGTGCCGGAAGAACTCGCCAGCCCGCTGCGTCCGGCCACCTATGAGCCGCCGGCGCGTCATTACCGCGAAGTCAGTGACGGGCATTTTGTGCAGCTATGATTGCGATTTATCCAGCTGTCGCCAGCGCCTGAACCACGAATGCCGGACCGGATGCACCAGCGCGTGCAAGGCCCGTGCGTAATCGAGCATCAGACCCGGCGTCCACGCCATGGTGGTGGCACGTTTTCTTAGCTGGGCGGCAATCCACAACTCAGGCATAAAAAATAACTTCAGGAAATGCAGCCAGCCTCCGCGGCTGGAAATAACGCCCTCAAGCGCGGCTTCAAGGCCGTAAGCCACGCTGCTGGAGCAGTTGCGCCAGGTCAGGTTGTAAATCACCAGCTGGCGATAACTATCCCAGAACTGCTGCAACGCCTGCGCGTTAAAATCACTGAACACAATTTTGCGGTCTGAATCACACCAGCCCGCGGCTTCGCTGACATAACTCTTCTGGAAAAGCCCCGGCACGTTGTTTTCCTGAATGGCTTTCAGAGTATTGAAAAACTCGGCGGGGGAACGCTCAATATCGACCGCCGGATAAAGGCTGATGTATAGATCCGGCGGCATTTCCAGCGCGGCATGGCCGGTAGAAATCACCCCATGCACGTCTACGGCGGCGATATAACGGTTGAATACCGGGCGCGGAACCGGGGAGTTCGCCGCAGAGCCTTCCGGTGTCCAGATATGCACAATCAGCGCACCTTCAGAACGGCTATTCACCGAAACCGGCGGGATGACGGGGATCAGGCCGGGCGGCGCCATCAGGGCGGAAAGCGTGACGCCATCCCGCATTTTAAAGGCGCGGTAGGCCAGCGGAATACACTGGATCCCCCCGAGGATCATGATCATGCCGACAAACTGTGAAATCGTGCCGTGGTGATGGGTGGGATAGGGAAGGAACAAAAACAGGGCGAAAATCAGCTGCGCAACGCCGCTGAAAAACACCTGACGCCAGCGGTCATACCGCACCACCCAGGCCGACGCCATCACAAAAAGACCGGTGATGAAAAACGCGAAACCAAACAAAATCGCCAGCAGCAGATTACTGCTGTCACGACCTGAAAGGATCAGCACGGCGATAAAGCAAAATACGCCGCCCTTAAAATAGAACACTGACTTCTTCGCCCCGGCGGCACCTCCGGCCAGAAAGAGCGTCACCAGACTTTCTGCCAGCAGGATCAGACCGAAGACATGAAAAGGAAAGTAGCGCATTCCTTCCAGACCATCCATAAAAACAGTCACGCCCAGTCCGCCCCATAACACGCCAATAATGGCCAGAACCGGCGCGGATTTACGCACAAAATTGGCACCCATCAACAACAGCGCAAGTTGCAGCATCGTTTACGCCTCCCTGACCGTGCGGGTGAATGCCCGGTTGGGCAATTCTTCTGACCAGGAGCCAATAATCAACACACCTTCCGGTTGCGGCAGGCCGGTCAGTTGCGTTTCCTGAAGCTGTATTTTTATTGCCGGTGAGAGCCGGAGCAGGAAAGAGAACGTGTCTGTTACGCTGCCGCCGTGGCTGATCGTTTCCCAGCGGGCGCGCATTCGTTTTTGATCGTCAGGTGAAAGCAGGGCCAGAAGCTGATCCACATGATGGAGCTTCAGAAGATGTTGCGTAAGCGATGTTGATGAAGTCTGGTCCCAGGTGAGACGGCCGCTGTGCGGGATCAGATAATATGAGGACACCATGCCCGGCACATGCCGCTTAAGCACGTACACAAAATTCAGCAGCAGGGCCGTACCTGAGAGATAGCACTGCGCCAGCAACAGCGGTTCTCCCGTCCGTAAGCCCGGAATAAACAGCGGACCAAGACGGTGCCAGGAGCAATAGATGACAATCACACAAAAGGTGAGAAAGGAGAGCGCACCGGGCCGGTTACCACTGACAACCGGGATGGCAATCATAATCATGACCGGGATGCAGGCCAGGATAAAATGTAGCGCTTCGCTGCGGGCATCACCAAAAGGCTGACTGAAAACCCAGGCAGCGCTGAGACATAACGCTATCCATAATCCGCCGCCAGTCAGACATTTACGCAGAACAAAGGGTTCCGGCTTCCAGAATAAGCCCATGATAATGGTGGTCAGTAAAATGGTGCCGACCACATTCGCTGACCACCAGATCCACAGCGTCTGAACAAAATTGATATTGTGACGAAACAGCACCCATCCCGCACCAGCAGCGGCGGCGAAGGCGCTGATTACCACAGTGGCGCACAGCCAGATCACCACGTTATACAGCATGTCATCCGGGCGCCTGAAGCGCCGCACAAACCAGGCGATGGCGAAATCATTCCCGAGTGAAATCACCGAATGCACCAGCGAAGTCTCAAGCGAGTGCCGCATCGTGACATCCAGAAGCGTACGCACGATTAACAGCCCAACAAACAGAGGCGGCCAGAACCGGCGCGGTGTTAGCAGAAACGCGGCAACGGCGAGGCCGGCAGGAAACCAGACAAACGAAACCCGGCTCACGGGATCATCCAGAAACAGAGAGATGTACCCGAGGGAAAAATAGAGCAGGCACCAAACCAGCAGTTGCAGACAGAATTTAGCAGGAGACACAGTGACCTCGGGGCAGATTCCACGCGTTGAGTTGTAGCTAAAGCGTAGAACAAATGGATCCTGCTGAGAGGATTTTAGAATACTGGGATCCTGTTACGCGAATTAGTTACAACATACTTATATGTGGAGGAATTTTCTGATCGGCGTTATCTGTATGTGCCTTTTTCGTTTTCGCGTCCGCACGCCTCTGCAGCCCGCATCGCAGGCGGGGACTGGCTTATCTGCATGGCGGATAAGAAATACCCTAACAGTCATTATGAAAATGCCTTGACCCTGTGATAGTGATCACGTTTATTACGTTCTAATTACAAAACAACGTACCCGAAATAATTCGAATTGCAGGAAGGCGGCAAGCGAGTGAATCCCGATGAGCTTACTAAAGTAAGTGATTGGGGTGAGCAAGTGCAGCCAACGCATCTGCAATTTGAAGAATGAAGGGGATAAGGATAATAAATGACTGAGTGCTCATCGCTGGACACCCGGCCAGAAACCTCTGCTTTCCGCCGCTGGCTGGCGGTATTCTCACTGGCCTGCGGCACATTCGCGCTGGTTAATACCGAATTTCTGCCGATCGGATTACTTTCGCCGATCGCGCAATCTCTGGGTGTCACTGAAGGTCATGCCGGACTGGCGGTGATGCTGCCCGGTTTAGTGGCGGCAATTTCTGCGCCGCTGATCATGCTGTTTGCCCGCAAAATGGACCGTCGCAACCTGCTGTTGCTGCTTTCCGCGACGGTCATTGTGGCCAACGGTATTGCCGTCATGGCGGACTCATTCAACATTTTGCTGATCGGACGCATTATTCTGGGCGTCGGCGTGGGGGGCTTCTGGTCGTTTGCTATTCCGTCCGGGCGGCGGCTGGTGTCCGAAGAGCAGGGTGCACGGGCTATTTCGCTGATCACCGCAGGCGTGGCAGTCGGGACGGTCGCGGGCGTACCGGCGGGCGCGTTTATCGGCGATCTGTTTGGCTGGCGCATGGCATTTACCCTCAATGCCGTGCTGGCGC
Source organism: Rahnella sp. ATs2 (assembly GCF_051851855.1). NCBI lineage: Bacteria > Pseudomonadati > Pseudomonadota > Gammaproteobacteria > Enterobacterales > Yersiniaceae > Rahnella > Rahnella sp. ATs2. The sequence continues at coordinate 65,382 of NZ_JBLYPL010000025.1, forward strand.
TGGTCTTCTTCGTACTGCAATGGCTGGCGCTGCCGTCGTTGCCCGCGCAGCAATCTATTGGCCTGCGCGCGATGCTGGGCGTCACTAAAGTCGCGGGGATCCGTTACGCGCTTATCATCGGCATCTTCATGGCGGGCGGTCATTTTGCGGCCTATACCTACCTCGAACCCTGGCTGCGTTTCAATCTGCATCTTTCCGCCAGTGATATCTCGTTGTTGCTGATGGGCTACGGTGTTGCCGGGCTGGTGGGTACGCTGACGACTGAAATCAGTGTTCGCGAGTTCGGTGTAAAAAGAGCGTTTATGCTCAATATGCTGCTGCTGAGTGTTTCTGTGCTGGTGTTGTCGCTGTTCCAGGTTCCGTTAGCACTGGCCTGTGCGCTGGTGATCCTCTGGGGATTAGCGTTTGGCGCGTTGCCGGTGTGTCTGAATATCTGGACGTATCAGGCGTCGCCTGCGCTTTTCGAAACCGGTTCGGCGCTGCTGGTGTGTGTTTTCCAGACCTCGCTGGCGCTTGGCGCATTGTTTGGCGGGATCCTCGCAGACAATTCGGGCGTGAGCAGCGCCTTCCTGCTTGGCGGTGTGCTGACATTGCTGGCGGGGATCACGATTTTCCTCTCCCGTCCTCAGCCTGTGACATTGCACGGTGCTTCAGAATGATCGGATAACGATCAGGAAATCTTTCCACATTTGAAATTTCTGCCTTGCCAAGGCCCGCATAT
>NZ_JBLYPL010000026.1:0-65659 GCF_051851855.1 Rahnella sp. ATs2
TATTGAAGTGGATTACAATCAGAAACGTCGACATAGCACACTGGGTTATGTCAGCCCGATGGTATTCGAACGACAAGTCCTCTCTTAAGGGCGTGTCCACCAAGTCTGGGCCAGATCACTCCGGCCTACAAAGAAATCGCGGTCAACATGACCAAACTGGACCGGCCACCCCAACCGGATCCCCTGCCGCATGAAAACTTCCGCCATGGTCAGCGCAACCCCATCCATCACGTCCCCGCAGAAGATAAATGGCGTCAGGACGGCTATCATCAGCCGCCTGAACATGTTGAGCATCCGGAGAAATTTTAATGGCTGAACGACAGGAATATCAGGTGCCCCCTGCCCGTACCCTTACAACGGCGCAGGAAATGCTGCACACCTTAACGGAAAGCCTGCATGAGCACGGGTTTTTACGGTTGATGAAAGATCTGGTGCGGGCGAATACAGATATCGCCAGCATACTGGTAGCCGGCCTGAATCAACCCGGCGCCCAAAATGCGACGCAAAACCTTTCCCTGCTTTTTATCACACTAAGCAAAATCCCTCCGGAACATTTTAATCACCTCCTACTGGCACTGAAATCAGGCGTCATGGCGATACGACAGAATGAAGGGAAGAGCCATAGCAACGAGGAACCGAAACTGGAAGAGACGGCACCGGGGGTGCTCGGTGTCATGAAGTTACTCAATGACGAGGCGCTATGGCGCGGGCTGATGCCAATCGTTAACGGTCTTAAAGCATTTGGTGAGGAATTGCAGAAAGAAGAGCAAAAACCAGTCACCCGCAATACCGGTAAAAAGACGCATGACTGAGGCAGAATGGGTGCTGCTATTGTCGCGCGGGCAGTTTGCGCTCACCATCGGAATGCATATCACGCTGGCTGCGCTGACCTTAGGTCTGGCGCCATTTCTTGTCTGGTTTGAAGCGCGCTGGTTGTGGGGTAAACAGGAAGCCTCGCGCACTGCCCTGCACTTCTGGCTGAAAATATTTGCCATTACTGTTGCCGTGGGCGCGGTATCCGGTGTGGTGATGGAATTTCAGTTAGGCACCAACTGGTCAGTTTTCTCACAAAGAGCGGGCGGTATTATCGGGCCGCTGCTGTTTTATGAAGTGTTAATCGCTTTTTTTCTGGAGTCAGGACTGACGGGTGTCATGCTATTCGGCATGGGGAAAATCACGCCAAAGTGGCATTTTGTCATTACCTGCCTGGTTGCTATAGGGGCATTATTCAGTGCGTTCTGGATCCTTGCCGCTAATTCGTGGATGCAAACACCTGCCGGATTTGTGCTTGACGCGAAGGGTCATTTTCATCCCACCAGCTGGCTGGCATTTCTTTCGGCCCCTTCTTTCCCTTTGCGCTTTTTGCACATGGTTTTGGCTTCACTTATCGCTGTCGCATTTATGATCGCCGGCATAGGTGCATGGCGTTTACTTCATCAACCGGCAGAAGCCGCTTCCCGCATCATGGTAAAAGCGGCAATTTGGTTTGCGATTATTGCAACACCGGTACAAATTATTGTCGGTGATCAGCACGGTGAAAATACTCTTCGCTATCAGCCACAAAAAGTGGCCGCAATGGAAGGAAGCTGGCATCAACCGGTTACCGGAGAGGGCGAACCCCTGCGTTTATTCGCCTGGCCGGATCAACAGACACAGCGTAATAGGCTGGAGGTGGCGATACCCACGATCGGTTCTCTTTATTTGCGCCATAACCTGAACGGCCATATCAAAAGCCTGAGTGAGTTTCCAACTGAGGACCTTCCCCCCGTTGCCGCCGTTTTTTACTCGTTCCGCATTATGGTGGGTATAGGACTAATGATGTTGATAACCAGCATAGTCGTTGCGTACAGGCTTAAGCGTGGCGGGCTATTTGATTCCCGCCCACTGCTGGTGTGGTTGATCTGTATGTCGCCGTCTGGATTTGTTGCCCTGCTGGCAGGATGGCTGATAACTGAGTTGGGACGCCAGCCCTGGACAATTTATGGCATGCTGCGCACCGCCGGGAGTGTTTCATCCCTTCCTCTGTCATGGGTGGTGGCCTCCAGTTGCGGGGTGTTGCTGGTATACATTCTGGTCTTTGGTTTCGGTTTACGAAATTTACTGCGTTACGCGTCCGGTCCCTTACCAGAGGGGCAAAACATTGTGGTGACCGAAATACCGACCTCAATCTGAGGAGCACATAATGGTGTGGTTAACTGATCTTTCTGCAGCGGTGCTGTTGTTTTCGCTGTTGATGTATCTGCTGCTTGACGGCACGGATCTTGGAGCCGGAATGATAATAGCTTTCTTTCACCACGAGGACCAAAAGCGACAAATCGTCCGGTCAATGTTACCCATCTGGGATGCCAATGAAACCTGGCTTGTATTGCTTGCTGGCGGGCTTTTTTCCCTCTTTCCCGCTACTTATGCCCTGGTATTCAGCTCCCTTTATATACCGGTTTTCGTCATGTTATTTAGTCTGACACTACGTGCACTAGCGCTGGAATATCGGGATAGCGTCACCACAGTGGCGCGTTACTGGCTCGATAAGCTTTTGCCCGTTTCCTCGACTGTTGCAGCTTACTGTCAGGGAGCCTGCGCAGGGATGGTTGTCAGCGGCACGCTTATCGCTGGTGCCTGGGACTGGCTGGATTTTTATCCCATGCTCTGTGGATTCGGGCTTGTAGTGGGGTATCTTTTAATGGGATGTGGCTGGATACGTTGGCGTGTCGCCGGGAGCGTGGGAAGGGAGCCCCCGAAACTTACCCGCATTTTATTACTGCTGGGTCTTGCGTTGTTTGTAATAATAGAATATTTCAATCCCGCTCCCCTCCAACATCTCTCGGAACACGTCTGGGGAAAAGGTTTGAACGCAATGATAATTATGGTATGGATTAGTTTATTTTTGACTGTTTCAAAAAAAAATTCATTCTTGCACTTATTACTTTCACTTATATTGCTAGCGGCCATAACCATCCAGATGGGCATGGGATTTTATCCCGAGCTTATACAGGGGCAATTAAAATTACACCAGACATCATCAGATATTACGACTCAATGGTTTGTTTTATCTGGCATTGCTTTTATTATCCCTGTCACATTGGCTTACCACAGTTGGGCTTTTTGGGTATTCCGCGGAAAGATTGAAAAATAGGTATAACATTACGCTTATCCACTTAACTTCGTTTGCCAAGGTCATAATTTTCACGGGGCATCAAATGGTTATAAATACAAATAATCTTATTCTCGAGTGAAGAATATTATCAGGGGATTTGTGCATTCACATTCTTGGTTATACCCAGAAATATGAGCACAGCAAGGAATACCCTCTATAGCTCAAAAATTCGAGAAAACTTTTTGGAAGGTATTCTTAACAACACTATAATGTAAAGAACTAATTCCGAAGTTTATAAAAGATTATAACTATATAATTTCAACGATAAATAATATTAATAACATATTTACTTATCGAAGGATAATATCCCCCCCCTTTATGTATCGACCCTATTATACCTATATTTCGCTCATGGCGCCTACAAACCCAACCTTATCAGTGTAGATGATTTCTGTATTACTCCCTTGTTTGACGATTTCAGCAGCTTCATAAAACAATGACATTTGACTCCTATTTTGGCTTTCTGTGGCGAGTGTTTTAAGAGTTTCTACTAATGCAGTCTTTGATATAAGCCCGTCCACTAAAGAAATCTCAATGACGGCTCTTCCAACAGCATGAGAAATTAGGTTCAATCTGTTAGTGTCTAAATAAATTGACTTACCCTCCTGTTTTGACAGGTTTTATCTGGATTACAAGTAACTATTGTCATAGCACACCTTAGTATAACGTTTAGGGTTAGCATAAGTTACTTTTGAGAAATGTTAAATACTGGGTTTGATAAGTCCCAAGATAAACATTATTTATCAAAATGTGATACAGATAAGAATGGGTATTTAACCTTCATCGCATGAGAATCTCTATGGCTAGTTCCATTGCGAAGTCAGTTTCACCACTCGCTACTTTATAATCCTGATTGAGTAATGTCAGTTCCTCAACCAATATTGCACGATTAAAGTCTTCTGCGGTTGTGCATCGCATTAAGATATACTGCCCAACAATCTTACTGGCGGCATCTAGTATTTCGTCGGGACGTTCATTTAATCTTTTCATTATGATTTCACCAAAAAATTATGGGAATTTAAATTTAGCATCTAAAGATTTTCTCTCAAGACAATAACAGGGATTTCATTCAATTTTCATATGTCAACCCATACTCCTACAGAGGTAGGATGTTCCAGGATGGATATGGTTTTTTAAATCTAGAAAGCAATGAAATATTGATAAACGCATGGATTTCACTTAAAAATAATTAATAACCTTATAGGTTTATTATCTGGGTGATGTAATTTTATTATTCATTTTTTATATAAGAACCTGCTTAAATAAAAATCTTAAGTGATATAAATAAAATTTACATACAATCAAAATTATTCATGTAGGTTTATTAAAATATTTTATGTTTTAGGTTAATTGTTTATGGTGTTATTGCTTAATTCATCTAATTGAAATAAAAAGTTGTTTCATCATTTCATTACGCCTTTGATTGATTGGAGCATTTACAAGTGTCAGATAACTTTTTGAATTATAAATTTTAGCAATCTGAAGCTATTATAAGAAAATAAGACAAAATGCTAAAATATTTTACTTATATGAATACTCTTATTATGATTCAGTATTTACCTAAACCGCTACCTGCTTGACTATAATTAAACTTCATTCTATATGAACTCAATCCTAGATATTAATTGGAGGCAACATGTTTAAGAATAGTATTCCTGATAATAATCACTCGGATCATAAGCGAGATAAAGATAATCCCCAGCCAGATTATCCAAAAGATGATCCCCATGATGCACCTGAGTCAGGTGATAAACTAACCCATAGATAGCTGATGGATATCACCTGCTCCCCGTTGATTAGTACACCCCGATGTTAGTAATGTCTTCATAAGCCACATGAGGACATCCCCATGAAGAAGCGTTTTACGGACCAAGAGATCATCAGTATTCTCCGCGAGGCCGAAGCCGAAGCCGGAGTTTCTGCCCACGAGCTCTGCCGCAAGGACGCCATTTCCGATGCCACGTTTTACACCTGGCGTAAGAAGTATGGCGGCATGGACGTGCCCGAGGTTAAGCGCCTGAAGTCGCTTGAGGAAGAGAACGCACGACTCAAGAAGATGCTTGCCGAAGCCATGCTGGATAAAGAGGCGCTTCAGGTGTCTCTTGGTCGAAAGTTCTGACGACAGACCAGAAGCGGGAAGCCGTGATGTTGATATGTGATGCGACCGGTCTGTCGCAACGTCGTGCCTGCAGGCTCACAGGTTTATCCCTGTCGACCTGCCGCTATGAGGCTCAGCGCCCGGCTGCAGATGCGCATTTATCAGGGCGCATCACTGAGCTGGCACTGGAGCGCAGGCGTTTTGGTTACCGTCGCATCTGGCAGTTGCTTCGCCGTGAAGGGCTGCATATTAATCATAAGCGCGTGTACAGGCTTTATCACCTCTGTGGCCTGGGCGTAAAACGCAGAAGACGTCGTAAAGTGCTGGCAACAGAACGTCTGCCGCTGCTCCGTCCGGCGGCGCCCAATCTGACCTGGTCGATGGATTTCGTCATGGACGTATTGGCCACCGGTCGCAGGATCAAGTGCCTTACCTGCGTAGACGACTTCACGAAGGAATGCCTGACGGTCACTGTTGCCTTTGGGATTTCAGGCGTGCAGGTCACCCGTATTCTGGACAGCATTGTGCTGTTTCGCGGCTATCCGGCGACGATAAGAACTGATCAGGGCCCGGAATTTACCTGCCGCGCGCTCGATCAATGGGCCTTTGAGCATGGCGTGGAGCTGCGACTTATCCAGCCCGGCAACCCGACACAGAACAGATTTATTGAGAGTTTTAACGGACGCTTTCGCGATGAATGCCTGAATGAACACTGGTTCAGTGACGTCAGTCATGCCAGGAAAATCATCAGTGAATGGCGTCAGGATTATAACGAATGCCGCCTGCACTCCACGCTGAATTATCAAACGCCGTCTGAATTTGCGGCGAATTGGAGAAAGGGTAATTCTGATAGTGAAGGAACCGACATTACTAACTGAGCGTTGTATCTAATCCTGGGGGCAGGTCAGTGATGATATCACCTCTATTCAGGTGGCCAGATTTAGTGTGCCACTACAATATTGCGGTGGTTTACTCTCCCACACGGGCTTGATGCTCAAGTCCAAAATGAAACTCACCGCAATATCCCCAATGATCAGTCGGGGGATTATCGCTCGAATGCGGTAATCAAGATATAAGTCCAAGAACTGACCCGCTCTACATTATTTCCCGTTAAGACGAAAATTCAGTTTAGAAGACAGTGCATCGGAATTTCTAAACTCATTCTTCTTTAATTTTTCCACTTTTCCACTGGTTAGATCCAATAATAAGATCCTCTATAGATCATATAATAGATCAAAAGAGATCCCCGCACCTTCGCAAGCCGCGTTCTATAAGGCCTTGAGACACATTGCTAACCACTATGACTAGTAATTTAACCACTGTAAAGAGCATAACAACCGCTATAGAAGGTATTCTAACTTCGCTGGCGAGTGCCTAAAAACCACTACAGTGAGTAAATCGGCAATCGAGCTGTGGATAGTGTTCTTGCAAAATAGCTTTAATAAGCCCCTGAAACCTAAAAATAATCTTCAAGGAGATTAATGTGGTGAAAATAATGCTCACACTTTATTCACAGAGTCAGTTCTCGATTGTGAGCACTGCGTGGATCTTTATCTACAAACTTAACGCTCTGTTTTTAAAGTTATCCTATGCTTCGATCCAATAATAAGATCCTTATAGAACCTATAAGACCCAAAGAGATCCCCGCTCCTCTGCAGACCTTGTCCTAGCTGGGAAAAATTAATATCGTTAACCGCTGTAGTCAGTGAAACAACCACTGTGAAAAGCAAACTAACCACTATGACCTGTGGTAAAACCGCTATAGTGAGTGTTAGTATCCACTGTATTGTGTATTACGAGTCTCTTATCCACATTCCTTGTGCGAGCTGATAATGCCTGAAAATGAGCCTAAAAACATAGCGATAGCAAAAGCTTTCTCTGAAACCGATAAGCGAACGGGTGAACTTGTTACTCTGGTTCCTAACAGCAATAACACTGTTCAGCCTGTAGCATTGATGCGGTTGGGCTTATTTGTACCCACTTTGAAGTCTACTGCCCGCGGCCGTAAGGGGCAGATGAACTCAATGGATGTCACTTCTGAGCTGAAGCAGCTTTCGATCGTGAAGTCTGAAGGATATGAGAACATTAAGATCACGGGTGCACGGCTTGATATGGATAACGATTTCAAGACCTGGGTTGGGATCATCCATGCTTTTGCCAAGCATAAGGTCCTGGGAGACTCTGTATACCTGCCTTTCGTTGAGTTCGCTAAATTATGTGGCATTCCCTCAGCACGCTCCTCAGCGAAGCTCAGGGCGCGTCTGGAAGCCTCTCTTGAGCGTATCGCAACTAACACCTTGTCTTTTTCGAACAAAGAGGGGGACTATTACGTTACTCACCTTGTTCAGTCCGCAAAATACAGCCCGAAGAAGGACGCCGTAGAGCTGCAGGCAGATCCGAAGATTTTTGAACTGTACCAGTTCGATAAAAAAGTTCTTCTCCAGCTTCGTGCCATCAATGAACTCTCCCGCAAAGAGTCTGCTCAGGCTCTCTATACGTTCATCGAAAGTCTTCCGACAGATCCCGCTCCGATTTCTATGTCCCGCCTGCGTGCTCGTCTTAATCTGACATCACGAGCCATCACACAGAACGCTACTGTTCGTAAGGCGATGGAACAACTTAAGGCTATCGGCTATCTCGATTATACGGAGGTCAAACGTGGCAAAGCCGTATACTTCTGTATCCACTATAGGCGGCCAAAATTGAGACCGGCTCAGATCCCTACGGGTATTGGTGACGATGTCTATGATGTCCTGGACGATGAACATATCATTGATGTCCCTGCTGAAAAGGATAGCGATTCGGCAGCGCCGCGTGAGATGGTTATGTTAACCAAAGAAGAGCTTGAGTTGCTTGAACAACTTCGCCAGGCGAAGAAATAGTTTCAATCCCCTGTTATTCCCTGAATCCGACAGTCTGCTGAAAGTTGATAGCAGGCTTTTTCCTTCACCACTGTGGTAGGCAAGCCAACCACTGTAGTGAGCTGACTATCGACTGTAAACAGCAAGCCGGGCATTATAAAATTCAGCTAACCACTGTCGTCAGTAATCTCTACTCACTGTAGTGGTCATTTACTTATTTCGACATTACCCCCCTAGTAGTCACTAACCCGCAATCCTATATAGCCGCTGAGTCAGTGGTCACTAACTTACTACGTTCTGTCGCTATTTGCTCTCTGTAGTGGTTAATACTCATCATAGTGGTCGTTACTGATTACAGTGGTTTTCTACTCCCTCTAGTGGATATCACTCGCTGTAGTGGTTGCTAATTACCATAGTGGATATATGCCCACTCAAAGAGAATGCTCTCTATAGTGGATGTGTAAAATGCCTAACTGTAGGTAAGCGATTGTTGTAGCGGGGATTTGAGACACTGTCACTTCTGCTATGATACTTGTGAAACACTCCTTATGAGATCTCTTAGGCACTGTGCGCTGACACTTAACCTCAAAATGGTTTTATCCACTATTTTGTGCGCTTAGCCGTGCCGCTATTTAAATCCTCTCAGCATGTGTACCGTCTATACTTAGAATTCTAACTGAGGGCTCTTTATGTGTGGACGATTTACCCAGTACGAACCGCGTTCTCACTATATCGATGTGCTTTCCCCTGACAGAGAATTCGCAGGCGGCATCGATGATATCCCTGTTGGCCGTTATAACGTCGCTCCCGGGACTCGCGTGCTCATACTCAATCAACGCGATGATAAAATCTTTCTCGATCCTGTTAAATGGGGCTATCAGCCCGCTTGGGCAAAAGAATCAAAGCGACCACCGATGATTAACGCGCGTACAGAGACAGTGGCAACGAGCAGGATGTTCAGACCCCTGTTCGAACATGGACGCGTGTTGGTGATGGCCGATGGCTGGTATGAATGGAAAAAAGACCCTGTTGATCCGAAAATTAAGCAGCCATACTTCTTCTGCCATAAATCACATTCTCCCTTATTTTTTGCTGCGATAAGTCGTTTTCACTCTGATGCCTTAGAGGTCCCGGATAATGATGGCTTTGTTATCGTCACAGCTGGGAGCGACGAAGGGCTACTGGATATCCATGACCGCCGGCCACTGGTATTAGAGTCCTCAGATGCACTGGAATGGTTAGACTGCGATACTTCCCCGCAGCGCGCTCTTGAGATAGCGCAGATGCAATCAGAGCCCCCTTCTGAATTTCAATGGCATCCGGTGAATAAGAAAGTTGGTTGCATAAGAAATAATGGTTCCGAGCTAATCGAGCCTGTTGGGGATCCAATAATTTAAAGTTTGACGCGCATGAGTTCACTGAAGCGTGTTGTATATGCTGGAGAGAGCATCTGACGCTTCATTTCCCAGGATTTTTGCACCCCCTGGCTAGCGAACCACACCCGCCCTTTCCCGCTATGATTGATTCCATCGAGAACCGCCATGAGCTGCTCACTATTTGAGCGCGGCTGGTACTCGTCGAAAAGACCCAACTGGGCGACACCCTGACTGTAAAAATCCCCCAGCATCACGCCGCATTTCTGAAAGCGATGGCCGTCTTGCCAGATTGCATCCAGACATTGAGTTGCCGCAGCCACGATATCCCTGCTGTCCTGAGTAGGTATCTGAAGCTTGGTTCCCGCCGTTTTACCGTAATAGACTTCATTCACAGCAAAAGGACTTGTTTTGATGAATGCAGAGATATGCCGGCTGTATTGATGCTCACCCCGGAGTTTCTCTGCAGCCCGCACGGCATGACTACATATCGCTTCGCGCATCAGATCGTATTCTGATACGCGATCACCGAATGACCTTGAGCAAACGATTTGTTGTTTGGTCGGTGCGAACTCTTCCAGTTCTAAACACGGTTCTCCACGGAGCTCCCTTACCGTACGTTCAAGCACAATGTTGAAGTGCTTGCGGATCAGAGGAGTTGGAGTATCTGCAAGCTGCAGGGCAGTTTTAATCCCCATATCATTTAACTTTTTCGAAATCCTGCGTCCGACACCCCAAACTTCACCGACTTCAACGAGTGCCATCAGTTTTCGTTGACGTGCCGCTAACGAAAGGTCAACAACGCCACCCGTCTTTGTCCATTTTTTTGCGCTGTAATTTGCTAATTTTGCTAAAGTTTTGGTGGGTGCAATGCCTACACCTACAGTGAGTCCGGTCCACTGGAGAACTTTAGCTCGCACTTCCCTTCCGAACTCCTCCAGATCCTTGCAGTTACTGACTCCCTGCAAATTCATGAATGCCTCATCAATGCTGTATATTTCTACTGCCGGAGACATTTCCTCTAACACCGTCATTACCCGTGTGCTCATATCTGCATTTATGTGGAATGGAAAATCAAGGGCACTGTTGCAAAGATCAGCAAATTGGTAGAATTTGGCAATAAGTTTGGTTACCTGACGATGCCTTATGCGACAGAACCCGGATAAAGCCGATGCCCGGCCTTAAATCGTTCCGCCGGACGCAGAGTCCGCTGGCCAGCATCGAACTTATACATATGCTGCGCAAAGGGGCAATACCAGCCTCCTTGCGGGGACGTTCTGCCCCCGACAGAGCAGCCTTACTTTTTAATCGTATAAAAAACAAGCAATCCTGGTGCAATGCGCTCGCGCTTTTATGCAACGACTTGAACACAATCAGGGGCGGCTGGCTGACTGGGTGAAGGCCCAGCTCTCGCGGCATCACTCGAACGTAGTAGCCTGCGGATTAGCCAACAAACTGGCCAGAATAGCCTGGTCGGTGACAACCCATCGCACAGCTTTTATCCAATAAAAAGAGCCAACAGGGACGAACTGTTAGCTCTTAGGCGTTACGCAGTGACTTTCTGCTTTTGCGACGACTGATTATTGATGACATGAACGGCACAGCGACCTGCGGATGAACCTGACATAAAAAATGGCTCTTTGAATCCGTCCGCTTTTTAAGGTTCTGCAGGCGCGGACTTCATCGTGGCGCGGGCAACGTAAAGTTGCCCATCAGACGCCGTATAGATTTAAGCAAGCCCATCATAAATCAAAATCAACGTTGCAAAAACGGGGGTGACCATAGATTTTTATGCGCGTACTGATAGCTGTCCTGAAATAACGGGAAGTCTCTGGCAAAGAGCTCACCGAGTGCGGGAAGTTCGTCCTGCGTCAGGCAATGCTCCGGGCCCCGGTACAAATAAAATTTATCCCTCGCGGAGTCCGGCCCCGGACTCCGCATGTTTTTCAGCGAATTCTGCGACAGTAACATTGTGCTGACCGCCCCGGAGCGTGCACCCTGCCCGGAGGCGACAAGAATATAGTAAGTATCCTCCGGCAGAGCTGGAAGCTTTAGGGTGAGCGCCTCAAAGGCGCTGACAAACTATGAGCCGCCCAAGGCGGCTGCTATACGTTCAGTTTCATCTGGTCGTACCGTTCGTTTTCTCGTTCCTGGTTGCGGATGTAAGCCCTGACCGTGGCCTCATCCAAACCAACGGTGGAAACGAAATAGCCACGTGCCCAGAAAACTTCTCCGGTGAAGTTCTTACCTCTGCCGAAGTGCCGGGCTATCGCTATCGCGGTTTTCCCCTTCAGATAGCCGACTATTGTCGATACCGAGTACTTTGGCGGAACGCTGATGCATATGTGGACATGATCGCGCATCAGATGGCCTTCCAAAATCTGACAACCTTTCTGGTTCGCAAGCTCATGAAATACCTTGCCCAACTCATGCCGCACGCACCATATAACCGCTGCTTCCTGCGTTTGGGGATATAAACCACATGATATTTACAGCCCATTTAGTATGGCTTAAGCTTTGGTAGTCTCTCATCACGAATCCTCATCTCTTGGCGGAGATTTCAGATTCGCGCGACTGACTAAAAGGTCAAACCTTTCGGAGCCCCCGGCAAAGCCGGGGGTTTACCGGACTTAATTATCAAGTCGTATACACCGCTGGGGACAATTCTCATGCTCTTTAAGCCAGCCCAGTGCATCCAGCACCGGATGAAGGCGGCTGTTACCTGAACAAAATGTCAGCGCATCCAGTATTTTCGGCAACACACGGTCTAGTGATTACTGTAGAATGGCCGGAGGAGCTTATGGATCCCGCTGCTGGTAAGTCAGCCCCGACGATTCAATAACCCAAGAGTATTAATACCCACATTGTTTGAAAACAAATTATTAAATTGCTCTGCGTTAATCTGATAATTAGAGTAATACCCTGTAATGCTTTTTATCCATATAGGAAAATTAAACGTTGGTATATATAATCAATCCGATAATAAATTTCTTTCATAAATCGCTATTTTGCAGATTTATGGTTCTGTCGCATTAAGACGTCGTCCGGTAACTTAAAATCAAAGGCCAGTGGAAATACCAGTCCCGGGCGGTTGATACCGCGGGGCAGACCGTCGACTTCCTGCTGACCGCCAGGCGGGATGCGGCAGCCGCGCTGGGCTTCTTTCGCAAGGCTATCCGGCACCTGGGTGAACCTGAGATGGTAACCATAGATAAAAGGGGGGGCCAACACGGCAGCGCTGGCCACGCTCAACGCCGGCAAACCTGAAGAAGAAACTAACACCATCAGGCAGAACAAGTATCTGAACAACTTGTGGAGCAGGATCACCGAAACATCAAACGACGACCCCGCCCTATGCTGGGATTCAAATCGTTCCGCCGGGCGCAGAGTCCGCTGGCCAGCATCGAACTTATACATATGCTGCGCAGGGGGCAATACCAGCCTCCTTGCGGGGACGTTCTGCCCCTCGGCAGAGCAGTTTTACCTTCTGGCTGCCTGAAAAACAGGCTGCGCAACTTTGGGCTGACCTCACGTCATTAATGCGACACAACCTATTGGTTTTCCCCCGGCATCTTTCGTCCCCCATCCTTTACCCCTGTTTCAGGGACACCGTTTTTAGCGCATTCCAGATCAACAGCTTATCCCGATCGTTTAAATTTTGCTGTCGGATGTCCTGCATAAAGCGCGCTTTTTCCTGTTCAGTCAACGGCCCGCCTGACTTTAACCTTTCAGCCACGGTCTGCAGAATGGTATAGCTCAACCGGCCGATTTTCTCCCTGACCTCACTGAGCGGGCGGGGTGTCCAGCCGTTTTCCGGCACCGACAGCCAGTCCGCACGATACCGGTACTGGATCGCTTTCGCGGCATCCATCTGGGCCTGAATAAAAGGTTTCACCGTTTCCCCTTTTATTCCCAGCTCCCCGGCATCCGCGACGGCTTTTTCCAGCACCTTACTTTCCTGGGGCAAATCCTCGATCGTCTGATGGTGTTGGGCCTTATCGCCAGCCACGTCTTTCATATACGACAACCGTTCATTAATCAGGCTGCCGACTGAATGACGCTCAGCGGACGCAGCCGTGGCCGTAAAACCTGCGGCAGTCAGGGTTAATATCACTAAACAGAGCTGGTTTTTCATAACGATCCCTTCGTATCAATGAATATCAAGCCACCACACCGGCAGCCGTACAAGCATAGCCCGCCTGATGAAACAATAAAAGACGGACAAAGGGTAAGGCTCCCACGGGATGCCGTGTCAGCCTTCCGTGAGCGCGACGTCGCGGACGAGATGGGTTATGTCTTCTGGCTCCCCGGCGGCGGCAAAGCCGCCTTTTTGCGGATAAAACGGTCAAGCTTATCCAGATCGCCTTCCGCAATCGCCTGCTCATCCGGCTTCAGCGGCACCTCTTCCAGGTAGCGACGGACAGAGGCCTTACTTTCCAGCGCCAGCCCCCGGGCGCTGGCCTTTGGCAGACTGAAATCACAGCCGATACAGGCCATCCGGTGCGGGCAACTGCTCCAGAACGGATTGGTGCAGTACAGCTCACCCAGGTCATAGTACAGCGCCGGCCCCGCGTCCGTCATCGCCTGGCTGTCGTGATCGATAAGCACTTCAATCATGTGGGAAATTTTGTCGGCTTTCACAAAAGAGGCCGCCAGCCGGGTCGGCCGGATACGGATATAGTGCAGGGTTGAGCGCGGGCAGCTGTGTCCTGACCATTCCATCAGTTCATGCAGCGTCATCCCCTGTGGCACGCTGGCCAGCGCTGTGACCGCCGACGCCCGCCCGCGATGGCTGGTGATCCGCCCCTGACTATCTTCGACGGGGACGCCAGCCCGGGCGCACAGCACCGGGATCACGGTATTATTCAGCATGGCGCAGCCGGCCTGTCTGCCCCGGAACTGAAACAGATAGCTGACCTTTTCACCGGTGCGTTCGTCAGTCAGTGGAGCCTGTTCTGGCGGCCGCTCCTGCAGCCACAAATCGACATATTTTTTCACGGCACCGGCGACCGGTTTCACAAACGCTTTTGACGTTTTTCCTGCGGGAACATCCAGCCAGCACAGCGTCCCGGCGGATATAATGCTGCCATCCTCCTGAACAATATCATCCGTCTGCTCACGCACGCATCCCACGGTCAGGCGCAGGATTTCATTCTGACGCAGCCCCGCATGAGTCCAGATCACCGCCATCGCCTGATGCATGGCAAACGGATAATGGATCGCCGTCAGCATGTCCTCCGGCCGCAGGTTCAGGCTGGCCCAGATCAGTTTCAGCCAGACCG
The DNA here is from genome assembly GCF_051851855.1 of Rahnella sp. ATs2. NCBI lineage: Bacteria > Pseudomonadati > Pseudomonadota > Gammaproteobacteria > Enterobacterales > Yersiniaceae > Rahnella > Rahnella sp. ATs2. The sequence continues at coordinate 14,769 of NZ_JBLYPL010000026.1, forward strand.
GATCATCAATCACCCGGGGGTTGACGCCACGGCTGAATGCCGGCGTATCCGGCGTTGCAAGATGACGATAAGGGCTCAGATGAAGTCTGCCCCATCCCCAGAGTTCATAATCGACAAAAAAACGCCGCAGGGCGTACAGGAACGACGCCCGGGAATTACTCATCATCGGCTGACCGGAGCGGGCCGACACACGCCGTTTTTCCTCAGGCTCCAGAGAAAGCTCATCAACATGCATTCTCCCCAGCGCGGCGATAAAACGGGCGCAGGTACTGATGGTCCACTGTCCGGGCTCACGTATATCAGGACAGTCCCTGGCCAGCCACAGGCCGATGCGAAAAATAAAACTGTAGTTTGTTTCGCGGGTCTGAGGCCTCAGTACGGAGGTTTCCCGCCAGCGCCGACAGAACTGCACCCATTCAGGGGCAATCCCTTCCGTTCTTTTCTCTTTCCAGCCCGTGTAACCCCGCATCCGCAGCGGGCGGGACAGAATGCCCATTGCCGCCAGGCCATGCGACACCTTGCCCACCGCGCGGGCGATACATTCCGTACGATATTGTTGCCCGCGCTTCAGCAGGTCTTCGGTAAAACTCTCCAGACGGGGATCGCCATTCTCCAGCATCAATGTACCGAGAACGGCAGACAGGAACATTTCCTGGTGCCGGAGGGAATAGCCCAGTGAAACCAGCACCTCAGTTAACCGCTTAAGTTCCTGATGAAAAAAATCCCGTCCGAATATTGCGCTGGCATAGCATGCCGGCTGACGGCACCGTTCAAGCTCCAGCGGTGTCCTGACGGAGCCCAGATGCCAGGCAAAAGCGGCAAGCAACGGCCCGCTGAGCCGACTTTGCTTAAAAAGGTGCATTCATATATCGTCCGGCCATGTCCAGCAGGGGGAATTGGTGTTGTAGGTTTCTGCAAGTACGGCCTGAATGGTCACCTTCGCCATCCTGGCGGGAATGCCGCTCAGCAGGGCGATATCGCTGAGTGGTTGCATCAATGGCGGAACGGGGTCAGTCATTTCCTGAAAGACTGTACGCCGGCGGGCAACACTTATCGCAGCCCTCTCCTTATCCGGGAGGTGCTCCGCAAGTATGTACCGTGAACGGTCAAAGGGAATATACACGGCATGGACAATATTATCAGATTTCATCTTGTCCCCTTCAGTCGAATATCAGCCTGGAAACTTTCTGATCAGTCATCGCAATAGCCCCGGCCATTCTGGCGGCCAGGTCCACCCCCGATAAATGCAGATACACCTGTGTGGTCCGGGGATCACGATGCCCGGCGTAGGCCGCCAGCTCATGCAGTTTCCAGCCGGCTCTTGCCAGATGCGTCAGGCGCAGATGGCGAAAGGTATGCGTCGAAAAATCCGGCAATTCGGTCTGTGTGGCCCAGTACCGCACCGTCTTGCTCCAGCTCCAGATACTCAGGGGCATGCCGTGATTCCGGTCTGATACCGAGCGGAATAACGCCCCGCCTGAAAATCCCTGGTGCCGCAGTTGCTGCAGATGTGCGGCAAGAACCGGCGTCACCGCCGGGCTGTAACAGACCATCCGTTCACGGTGATTCTTGGTGGTCTCGGCGCGGATACGGATCAGCCGGTGACCGTGATCAATATCGTCAATGCGCAGCGCCGTCACCTCGGCCCGCCGCAGTGCGCCATAATAAGCCAGTGCCAGCATCAGGCGATCGCGCAACGAGGCATGTGCCGCCTGCCTGAGCAGGGCAAACCAGCCCGGGTCATCCGGAATGCGGGGCAGCTTGACGATGCGCGGCACCAGCCCCCGTGCACTGAAACCCGCGGCGGGCTGCAGGGTACGTGGCACCGGGTTATGATCACAGTTTCCCTGTTAGAAGAGGAAATCGTACCAGAGGCGAATGGCGGAGATCCGCAGCTGTAAGGTGGCGCTGGCGACGGGGTGCGCCAGCCCCGGCAACTGCGGGCGAAGATAGGCGGAAAAGTCCTCAAAGCGCGCGGACTCGGGCCGCAGCGCCTGCGCCTCACAGTAACGCAAATAATGCGCCAGCGCCTGACGGTAGGCTTTAACAGTCGCAGGCGCTCGCCCCAAATCCGCCAGGATCGTCAGCCATTGTTCGACAAAGACCATACAGGGTGAGGAAAGCAGGCAGCGGGTCATGGGCGTTCACCTTTGATGTGAAAACATGTTCAGTGTAGGCGATCAAATGTTGCATTCCACGTAACTTACTAGAGCGCGTAGTTACTGCTGAATGTCACGATCTTATGCTGCTCGAAAAGCGCCCGCATCTTGAAGAACGGATCGCCCATCTTGATACCGAGTTTTTTTGCTTCGGCGCTGCGGGCAATAACGCAACCATCGTTGTTGCTTAAAACCACGACAGGTTTTCCCTTCAGGTCAGGCCTGAAAACAGTTTCGCAGCTCGCATAAAAACTGTTCACATCAGCCAGAGCGAACATTACTGAAATCCGTTGATGCTGAAAGTCACCACGCCAAACACTTCCAGTTCATCTCCGCCGTCATGCAACACGATGGGAGGGAAGTCCGGATTCATTGGCACCAGTTGAACAACCGGGTGTAAGCAAAGGCGCTTAACAGTGTATTCACCTGCAAGCGAAGCAATGATGATATCGCCATGCTTTGCCTGCAGACTCCTGTCCACAACAAGCATCGAACCTTCGTAAATGCCCGCATCAATCATACTCATCCCTGTGGCCATCACGAAATAAGTAGCGGCCGGATGATTTATACAGAGCTCGTTTAAATCAATGCCCTTCTCAATATAATCCTGAGCCGGCGAAGGAAATCCAGCCTGAACTTTACCTTGAAAGAAAGGGGTCAGCAGCTTCAAAGGCTCAGGTGTTGGGTAAAAGACATTCATGATTGATACTCACTAAGCACTGTTTATGCATACAGTATAATCATGGGTTCTTTAGCTTGTGAAGGGCTTATGCTTAGAAAAGTCTTAGGCTGCTGATCAGCAAGGAAACAAAAATTTTGCCCCCCTATTCCTCCAGTTCTCAACGTTTCTTCTGTCTTACTTTAAATATGTTTGGAATATGACGGAGCTTTTTCTTACTGATAGAGTCATGGGGGATTAAAAGCGGTATTTCTTACGCATGCATACGGAGGGTTCTTGTTGATGAGATGTAGAACTTGATGCCTTGAAGTACTCTCTGTACGGCAATATTCTGGTTAGAATTTCGCGGTTCGACTGAATCAACTTTAAGCTCACAGTTTGCGGTCAGGGCTAAGGGCGACAATTAATTAATCGTTAAATGCATGTTTATAAAGTCTAATTTTTCTCGATTGCGAAGTTACGCCGTAACTATTGTTTATTGAAGAAGCAAGCTACATGAATAAGTATTACTTCATACATAATAATTGCTCGATAATACTTCACATATGTTTTTTATGAGTTATCATTTAGGAAATGCTACTTTCGACATCACAGGTGACAAATGATCACGATTATTGGATGCAATAAAGGCGGTGCTGCCAAAACAACAACGGCCATCAATCTGGCGGTTGGTCTGGCTCTTCGTGGAGAGGACGTTTGTCTCGTCGATGCAGATGTTCAGCGTTCCGCTTCCAGATGGTATGCAGAGCGCGAAGCCTCAGGCATCACTCCATCCATTACCCTGATTGAAAAACGAGACAACATTTCTCAAACACTGAGAAGCCTGGATGAAAAATTTGCTCATGTCATCGTGGACGTTGCGGGACGCAATAGCCGGGAGTTGATCACGGGGGGTACCGTTGCCCATCAGATTATCGCGCCCCACCAGTGTTCACAGTTAGACCTGGATACTATGGTTGAACTGCAGCAGCAGCTGGAAAGTATGCGCGATTTGAATCCTGAGCTTAAGGCCTACTGCTATCAAAGTATGGCGACGACTAATCCGCTGTTGCAGGGTAACGAACGACATGAGTTTCTGGAGTATGTGCGTGAGTTTGAAGGGCTCATTCCTTTGACCGCCACAGCATGTTACCGAAAGGTTTACCGTGATGTGATGTCAGAAGGAAAATCAGTACTCGAGACATCTAACGAAAAAGCCAAGGCAGAAGTTCTGGCATTGCTGAATGAGGTATTTTAATGGCCTTAAAGAAACCCCCATTTTCAAATCGCCGAGTTGTAACAGAAGCTGAAGCTGACGCTCTGGCTAACAGACTGGCCGACCGCCCTTATGGTGACGAAAAAGTTGTTGCTGAACCTTCGCAGGAAATTCTGACAAGGACAACTATCTCTTTACCTCAGAACACGCTGCGAGAGATTGAAGATCTTGCCCTGCATAATAAGCGTAATGGTATTAGCCCGAAAAGCGTAAGTGCAATCATTCGTGATGCCCTGGATACTTACCTTAAAAAAGTTTGATACCAAGCGGCATTGGTAACCAGGCTGCTACCAATGCCGTTTTCACCAATCTCATACATTTCCTTAGCCACCGTGTTCCTTATTGCCTTCTCTCCTTTCCAACGTCTCCCATTGAGCTCAACGTTTCAAGAACACTCTCAATCCAAAGTATCGGAATCATTTCTGAGTGGGTTTAATCATCATTAGATAATAAGTATTAAGTGATAAATCACACTTAATACTGCCCTCCTGTGGCTTAGATTATTTGTGAAATACCAAGTGTGAAATGTGATTTTTGTGGGTTTTAAGCTCAGGCATAGCAAACTATATTACTGAATAAATAATGTTTCACACTTCATAAATCATAGGTAACACATCCTATCGATTAATGCACTTCTCCGAAAAACGTTGAAGGCATGCCCGTCTTTGTATGATTTACTCAGAGCGTATGTCACAACACATAAGTGTGAAATATTAGTTGTTACTTAACCAATTTTATATTGTTTATACGCTATCCACAATTCATACCTATGTAATATGAATTATTACATCATACTTCTTAACTCTTAACTCTTAACTCTTAACTCTTAACTCTTAACTCTTAACTCTTAACTCCTAACTCCTAACTCCTAACTCCTAACTCCTAACTCCTAACTCCTAACTCCTAACTCCTAACTCCTAACTCCTAACTCCTAACTCCTAACTCCTAACTCCTCAGTGACATTTGCCATTAGCTTGAAAGGATACTTATCCATAGAGAACAGCATGGGAGACATTGGGAGGCGAGTGTCTATGCAAGCATGCTGATAGAGAGGTATTAAAAGTTCAAAAGTGTTATTTATGAATTTACAATTCATAATTCATGTATGTGATTAATGCGTGGTGTCGGGTTGATTCTATGACGGGGAGCTTGGGCGTGTGCGTGAGGTAGAGCTCATGACCATGGCAACGTGTTAATGAATAATAATACTTACTATTTCATAATTATTATTTATGGGGTCAGTTTGGATATCGAAAATTATTGTACGTGGGGTCTGAAGCCCAATCGTACGAAAACGTACGCTAAGTACATTTTTTAACCAATGTGTCGTTTTTTATTCTCATGGCAAAGGCGACTATAAAGGCCATTCATCGCTATCTTCCGCTTTCTTAAGTGGCCTTAGCTGTCCTTTTGTTACCTGTTTCGCAAGCGTAAATGTATAGTGCCCCAGCATATTGATATGCGCATGCCGCAGTGGTGAAAGCCGGACTTCATCTTCTTCATTAATGACTTCGCCCTCATCACGTAAATGTGTCAGTGCGGCCTGCATATAAATGGTATTCCAGAGCACGACGGCATTGGTCACCAGCCCCAGAGCACCCAGTTGCTCCTCCTGCCCATCCTGATAGCGCTTTCTGATCTCGCCTTTCTGTCCGTGACAAATGGCTCTGGCGACAGCATGTCTGCTTTCTCCACGGTTAAGCTGGGTCAGGATGCGACGTCGGTAATCCTCATCATCAATATAATTCAGCAGGTACAGTGTCTTATTTATTTTCCCGGCTTCGATAATGGCCTGTGTTAATCCTGAAGGGCGATCGCTGCTCAGCAACGAACGAATCAAAACTGACGCACGAATAGTCCCCAACGTCAGGGAACCGGCCATGCGCATCATGTCATCCCAGTGTTGCTCTATCTTCCGGGCATTAGCAGCATTGCGGGCGATATCATTCAGCACGCCATAATCTGCATCTTTATCCACACGCCAGAATACAGAGGCTCCTGCATCAGCCAGACGGGGAGAAAACTGATAGCTGTAGTGACGCACAATAAAGATCGCCCTCACGCGCAATAAATGCCCCTTTCCAAACCACATTAATTGAGACGGATAACCCCGCCAGAATCACATTATGTGAGAATGAAACCACATTAGCTGATTACCAGCCACATTATGGACATTCTCACGCAGGTTACGTGAAACTCATCCTGATAGGTGATGTGCTATATTTTATATTCGCTATCACCTTCCTGAGGTGTTGTATGGTTCTGGAAATCAACCGTCCTCTAAGCTTGTTTGTGTGGGCATTATTTATCTTCACTACCATTGTTATTGCCCTGACCATCCATAGTCAGGATTTGGACGATTATGGGAATAATTCTCTCCAGGAGTGATTGATAAATATTACTCTTTTTTGTATTGCCGCAGTTTCCACTTCATCATGCCATTAGCCACGGTAGACGGGATGGTAAGACCATTCCAGCGAAGTTTACCTATACGGAAAATAGCGGTCGCTGTCGCCAGAACTCGACCGCTAGTATCACTGAGCTGTCCCGACGTGAAGCAGAGATTCCCCTTTATATGTTCAATTTTTCCTGTGCCTAAAATTTTTCCGGGAGACGCAGGCCGAACGAAAAGTGTTTTTGTTTCCACGGTTACCGCTATTTTATTCGGCGGAAGAGTGGCATAAATCGCCGGGCCCATACAATCATCCAGCATGGCTGAAAGAATCCCTCCCTGAACATTCCCAAGTGGGTTCGTCAGTGCTGCTTCAGCTGTATATGCCACATGAATCTCTCCTGACCCCTCATCATAACGAACAAACTGCCACCCGAGCGTTTTTGCTGCCGGGGGCAGCGGCAGTTCACCGCTGACCACCCGCCAAAATACGGCATTACGGTTCATACATCTCTCCGGTTGATTCAGATTTCAGGACAATAAAATGCAGATAAAACCAAGAACAGATAAAACGGCAGCCATCACACCACCGGCCACTGGTGTTTTTGCCCCTGTCTGCATCCGTAGTCTTATGGCCACAAACACGGGAGCTATTGCAGAAAGTAAATACAGGATCTGGAAGGTTGCCAGTTGCCAGAAGATTACAGGCCCTGACAGCAGAATAATTAACAAATATATGCAGATAAAAATCCAGGATAACCACGCCATACCAAGGGCATTCATTAGTGCCAGCAACAATTTCTGCATCCTGGTGTCTATTTCATGCCACTGGCGTTGTACAGCATCCCGGTGGTATGGCATAAACGATGAGCGGAATATATAGATCATGGAAAATGTTAGAACCAGAGTCAGTGACAATATGTAGCAGATCATTCCATAAATCATGAATCACCTCGAACAACCTCAAAAAACAAAAAAGTTATACACATCCACACTGAATAGCGTACCTACGAGGTGTCCGGCAGACACATCACAATGGCAGCCCGGCCGCACGCATTTCCTCGACCAATTCGTTAGCGCGCTGTGGGTTTAATGTGCCACGCATCAACTGACGGATTTCCGGAGGTTTAGCATCAAATTGCGTGCAAAGTGCACGGATATCGTATCTATGACGTGTTAGCTGCGGCTCAAGATCATCAATCCGTCGTGACAGGACTGCTTCCACAATACCGGCATCAATGGGCTTTACACCCATATCAAAGCCAGTCTCGAAAGCCCGAACGAGATGGCGTCCTATCTGAAGAGGGGTTTTTAGCCGGACCGCCAATACTGTCGCGGCTTCATCGGTGATGACATCACTGATGTCGCTCCCTTCGCCAAGCGATTCTCGTAGTACCCAGTCGATATAATCTCGCTGTTTGTCCCGGAGGCCACCAAACTCGAACACCGTGGTGCGATCGCCGACTTCTTCCATACTGGGACGACGTAAATCGTTTTTGAGCTTGGGGTGGCCAATCAGGACGATAGAAATCTTGCCCTTCCCATCGGTAGCCAACTCAAACAGGCGCTTAAGTGAGGTCAGGGTTTTTGGATGCAAATCGTGGGCATCATCAATAAACAAGGCCACCGGTTTCTTTGCCTTACGAAATAATGCCTGTAGCTCACGCGCCCGTTTCTCTGAATCGCCAGGGATCTTGACCGTTTTCTCGGTAGAGAGATCGTAGAACAATGCTGCATCAAGCAGCGATGCGGTGAGTTTTGTCTTGTCAAGACTGAGAGAACGGGCAACCATGACCTTGCTCTCCTTTTCCAGCGTTTCACGCAGCCGTCGCATGAGCAGGGTTTTTCCCGAGCCGATCACCGCTGTAAGGGCTATCAGCCGGCCATTTTGGATGGCCGCTTTGAGATCCCGGTGAATTTGCTCGTGGTGGTCGGTCTCGAAATACCCGGCATCAATCGGTTCACACTGCAGGCCATAGTAGTGCATGACTTCGGTTAGCATTAGCCAATCCCTCCTTTTCGCCCTGCAGGAAAACGGGCGCGAATTGCCGCAGTAATCGCGGGTCTGGACAGGGTTTCATCCAACAGCTGCCCAATGAATGTCTGGTCTTCTGTCTTGAGTTTTGCCAGCGGCAGACGCAGCTCATCGGCAATGGCCTGACGTGCGGCGAACTTGGTCGGATACGTCAGTTCACAAAATGGATCGGGACCCACAAAGGACCGGGAGGGCATTGTTGCCGACGAGGGTGAACGCGTATTATCCAGTACGACAATGTCTGCTTCACCACTGACGGCGGCCAGAGGGATGCTGAGTTTGTCGGCCAACGAACTCACCTGCTCAGCCCGGTATTCCCGACGACTTTTGCGGTGTTTACGGTATCGATGGAGGGGAATGGGACCGCCAACCGGCAGAAAGGGGCCAAACTGCTCCTCATCCCGTTCGGCAAACAACTCTTGATCGAAAAGTCCCCACCAGACCACCACGGTTTCACCGGCCAGCTCGGCATCAAGCTCGTTGGTGACGCCAGCCACGGTCAGACGACAGTCGATGCCTACAGTGCGAGGTTCAGGCTCCCGGGCGAATGAACAAAAACGTTCCCAGGAGCACATCGAGCGCAAGCCACAGCTCGGTTGCCTGGATTGCCAATCCTCGAGACGGCTGTGAGGTTCGTGACGATGCTCCCTGGCGTTATAGGTCGCAATATAATTTGCCAGCCAACGATTGGCCTCGGCTTCAGTTGTTGGCTTGTGGAAATGGTAAAGTGTTTCGTGGGCTTCCTTTACGGTGCGAAACGGTCGCTCAACCTTGCCTTTGCTTCTGGCCGTTGTGCGTCTGCCATCAGTACCCCGGGGTTTATGAAAAATCACCGTCACGCCAAGGAAATCCATGACACGTTTGAATACCGCCGATTTCCCTACCGGGCCATTGTCGAGCTGAAGGGCTTCCGGTATGCCTTGTAAGGTAATACCCAGTTCTGTTTTTTCACTCATGGCATTAAACAGGAACCGCAGTGCCGACTCTGCGTCTTCCCCATAGACACAGCGATACTCCTGGTAGCTCACACCACTGCGATCATCAACCACGCTAAACAGCATCAGCGTAGGGGCGCCTTGCCGATCAGGATCGATCCAGCCAGGTGTTTCCAGCTCTTTTAGGTCAGAGGGACTCATATCAAAATGCCATAACGCATTCGCATATTCGGCCTGAAAACGTACTGCTGGCGGCTCGCGGGTCATTCTGGCCTGGTCATAGCCCAGCCGGCGCATATGACGATTTAGCGTAGATTCGGTCAGCTGTCCGGGAGAAAGCTTTTCCAGTCCCTCAGGAGTTTCAACGCCATACTGAACAAGCAATTCGAGGATACGAGTATTTGACAGACAGCGACCTTTCTTGTTCGTCGTTCTGACTTTGAGTGCCGCGACGATTTCGCACCACCGCTCGATCCTGGCCGTTGTCATCACGCGCGGCTTGCCACGATCGGCACGGTGTGCATCTTTAGCCCGTCGATCGCCACGTAAAAGCCGATAAAGCGTGGCGCGCGATACGGCATACAGACTAGCCGTCGAATCCATCAACAGGAAACGCTCGGGATGCCGGGCAGGTAACGCAGCGAGCCGTCGCCGTAACGCCGCAATAGCCTCTACAGGAACGGCGGCGGTTGTCCTCATCACGCACCTCTGACCCTTTCGGGATGGTGGCCTGCTAAGGAGTCACCAGCGCCCCCATTGAGTAAGTAGAAACCGGGGGCCTTCAGTGAACCATCCCCGTTAACATAGGTATAAAGTGTTGTCGTCGTCATCCCGAGGCGTTTTGCGACATCGGCCGCAACGGCTTTAGGGTCGGCCATCGCCGCCATCGCCATTGTCAGGGTGGCGCGATCCATTTTGCGTGGACGACCGCCAAGACGGCCGCGCGCACGGGCAGCGGCCAAACCCGCCTGAGTTCGTTCAGCGATCAGTTCGCGTTCAAATTCGGCGAAGGCCGCAAAAATACCAAAAGCGAGCCGACCATTTGCCGTTGTGGTGTCAATTTCGGCCCCGGCCCCCGTGAGCACCTTCAGATGAATGCCTCGTACCCGCAGATCTTCGACAGTATTGACAAGATGACGCAAATCACGCCCCAGTCGATCAAGCTTCCAAAGCACCAGGGTATTACCGGGCTGAAGTGCTTTAAGGCAGGCCTTTAATCCAGGACGGTCATCATTACGCCCGGAAGCGATATCTTCATAAATACGTTCAGGGGCAATGCCGGCAGCGAGCAGAGCATCCCGCTGAGGGATGACCGTTTGGACCCCGTCGGATTTTGATACCCTGGCGTAACCGATCAGCAGCACAGGAATAACTCCGCAAGAAAAGAATAATGACAAAGTATAACCTTGCGTTGATTTCCGCAATGAGTTTTCTTGCGAAAAATGGTGATGAATTAAGCGAGTTCGGGACCACCAGAAAACCGGCCGTTTTTCTGGCGGTTGCTCTGTCTCAGGGAGGTTGCGTGAACGTCTCAATAATGTGGTTGAGAGTCAGATAATGTGGTTTGATTCTCAGCTAATGTGATTATGGCGCGGCTATTTGTCTCAGCTAATGTGGTTTGAAAAAGGGCATTTATTGCGCGTGAGGGCGATCTTTATTGTGCGTCACTACACTTATCGACCTGATGGCCGCGATGTCGCATAAGGACTGGCTGAGCCGCCGCCAGCGCCAGAAGCAGGGAATTGAACGGGCACATACACTGGGGAAATACCGCGGCAGGCAGGCTGATCATGATCGGCATCAGAAAGTGCTGTACTACCGACAGGTAAAAAAACTGAGTATCCGTGAAACCTCTGAGGCCACCGGGTACAGCTGTTCTCAAATATGTCGCATTCAAGGACTGTACCGAAAATCAGGCTCCTAAGTCATGACCGCTGTATGATGTTGGTGAGTATAATTAAGTCCGGCCCCCCCCCGGCTTTGCCGGGGAGACTCCAAAAGGTTTGACCTTTAAGTCAGTCGCGCAAATCTGAAATCTCCGCCAGGAGATGAGGATTCGTGATGAGAGACTACCAGAGCTTAAGCCATACGAAATGGGACTGTAAATATCACGTGGTTTATATCCCCAAACGCCGGAAGCAGCGGTTATATGGTGCGCTGCGGCATGAGTTGGGGAAAATATTCCATGAGCTTGCGAGCCAGAAGGGCTGCCAGATTCTGGAGGGGCATCTGATGTGATCTTGACCCGCCATCTCAGAATAGTTCATATAATAATCGTTTTTTGAAAGATAAATCTGATGGTTACGAGATAATCCTCCATTCATCAATTCATCAATTCATCAAGTGAATATGTATGCCTAATATTAATAATACCCATCTGACACAACTCCATTATCCCCTCGCTTTCGTCGAGGCAAAGACTGACCATGGCGATGGGCGTTTTGTGGTTAATAAAAACACAGGAATCATTTACCAGCTTTCGGGGGTTACAAACAGTAGCTTGCAACTAAATCAGGTTGATTCGTCTGCCCTAAAGGGAATGGGCATCAGATTTATAGATAAGGTTACACACTTCAATGCCAATGAGATAATGAAAAATCCTAGTATGCTCAATACCGTTCTTAGCCCGTATAGCTTTAAGAGCACATTGCCTGGCCGATTCAAGGCCATCGCCGATTTAGATGCGATTGAAAAGTCCCAATACAAACAGTTATCAGAATCCGACAAAACTGCACAACTGCGTCAGGCTCTCATCTCGCTTGTAGACAACGATCTGAAAGAACCGTTCAGTAGTTTGTTAAATGAGTGGGGAACCTATGGTGTTTCCGCCTGCGAGGTCGATAAGGGAGCTTATTCCAATTTCAAAGAATTCTATGATGAAGAAATGGCAAGCCATGCTGTAAAAAAAGATGATTATGCCAAACTTGATTTTTCCACCCAAAATATTAAATCACACATTACCGACCCACGTTGTATAAACGCTAAACTGACGCCATTACAACTGTTCAAAGCGGCTTTTCAGCTAGGCGATGTCCCTGCAGTTTCCAACTTTCGTTTTATGAACAACCCAGCCAGTAAAGACGACGGTAAATACCGGGAGTGGATGTATCATTTTGACAACAGTAATTATGCTGCCGAGTTTAAACTGATTACCACACGTACCGCAGGTACCGAACAAGCCAACAACGAACAGTGCCTGGCTGCGTTCCCCTATGATACCGAAAAAACCATCCGTTTTACGCAAAGCGAAGCGGCAACAAAATTCCCGACGATGGACGACCTGCAAAAAGAATTCAGTCATATACCGGGAGCCCGCTATGTGGTTATTCGTAACCCCGACAACACAACGCCGATTGAAACCGGTATTCGTACCGAAATGATCGTACATCACCGTTCTGCAAGCGGCAAAAACGAAACGGAATCACGCGACGCCGATTTGATGACCTTCCATGGTGCTGACCGGTGCCAACCTTTCCTTACTCCACAGGAACTTGAACAAGCCCCGCATCTCACGTCATTACAACGTTTCGTATTGGGTGAATTCCGTGATGCCGAGCCGCAACAATTTGTTGAAGCTTTAAAAGAACAAAAAGAAACCCTTAATGCACAAATAAGGCAAAGCCTAACGGTCAACGCACTTAAACCACTAGAAAAAATAACCGTGGCAAAATTCAGTGAAGATGGACTACAAATCACCAACAAAGAATTATTCAGTAAACAGATAAGCACTTACAATAATCTACCCGAAGTTCTGGATAAGCTCCCGAAACTGGAGTTTTCTTCTGCCGACTTAACTGAGGACGTGCTCACTATCGTTCCCATGCTAATGAACTACGATCAGAATGCAGAATTGAAGCCGGACTGCTCCGAAAATAAGGCATTTCCTGCCAGAACCCAATTGCGGGAACGCACTAATGAACAATTCAGGGAACCGTTGGAACGTGATTTAAAATACGTCCAAATGAGTAACAGCCCCAACAACCTTCTCTCCATGGATAAATTGATTGATATCACTCATCATATTCAGGACTTTTACCAGAAGGGAGTCCATTCTCTCAAAGAGTTAAAGGCAGACCCTAAAGTGATAGCGTTATATGAAAGCCGTGCAGAATTAGCCAGAGAGTACGCCAGTCAGTTCCCGACACGCGCAACTCACCCAGAAACCCATCAGGTACTCTCACTGTTCACCTACTACATGGTAGACGATCTGGACCAGGCGGCTGCCACTTTACATAACCTGGCGGCCAACGTCGATAGCACTCAGCTTGCCCGTATGAAAGAGCAACAGCAACCACTACTACAGCACTTTATTACCCATCGTCTGTTAAATGATCAACTGGCAGACTGAACCTGTTTCTCGGGGGCCATGATAGCCCCTTTCTCTACAAACGAATAAATAACAAATATGATTATTCAAAATTATCGAAGCATGATTGGCCAATTTTTTCCGCTCCAGCAGGAAAATAATGAAGCCCGTACAGCAAATCTGACCCAGGACAGAACCGCCGGGGAATTTATCAAAATGGATGCTGTGCCGGGTGATAGTAAAAGTAGCATTGAGAAAATGACTCACCCTCTGGCAGGGTGCGATGAAACAGGAAGCATGTCACCTTATATGATAGTGTTGCTTGGCGATCAAAGAGCGCTGGATTTTGCCGATAAAGTGCTTCATGCACCGAGACAGCGCTTGTTTGACACACTGGGTATCGATGCTGATAACAAAGCAGATCGCCACGCCCGGCTACATAGCGAACTGGAATCCCTCGCTCGTTTCTACCCAAATACTCCTGAGTTTGAACCCCAAAAGATCACATTAAATGACCAGCCTTTTATCGAGCAGGAGCCTACCAAACCTTACTTTGCTGGTCAAAAAATTATCACACCTGATTTCACCACCTTCCGTGCTGAGCAAGAAAAACAAAGAAATAATCTTTTACTATGTAAAACGCGAGATGATAGCGCGCTGTATTTCAATCAAACCCCGATCATCGAACTAAAAAGATACAACGAGGATGTATTTGCCAAAGAAAAAGCACTGCGTGCTAGCGAGAATTTTTTGAATAAAACGCAATATTTCATCCCAATGGTCGAGTATTTAACCCAGTTCAGCAAAGAAGGGGATATTTTGGTACAAAACCCCTTTGAAACCAGCAGCGATAAAAATACGCCGCACTTACAATTTATTCCTGGCGATGTCCCTTTGCCCCTGCTCTATCAAAACTCGCAGGTGTTAATTAATGAAAAGTACCAACAGGTTCACTGGCATTTACCTACCTTGGCTGTGACCGTGGATAGCCGACAATATGACTGGCGAGAACAGACAGAACGGGTACAGACTGTGTGCCAGGAGTTACTGGCTAATCAACACATCAGTACTACACCAGTGCTCAGGAATCTGGGGAATGGCCTGATAGAAATGTATTTGATCTTCAAACAGGATGGTAGCGATTTGGCAGCAGAAATTATGCAACAGGCCCCCGGTTGGTTGGAATCTTGCGGTATTTTCATTTCTAATACGCCAAAAGCAGTTATGTTTGCCTCCTTGGGTGCAGTTCAGTATTACGCCCCCTACGGGGTCACGGATAAGGAACAACTGTTAACAAGCCTAGTGCAGCAACTCATTAACTGAGCATAAATGCTGGTAAAGTGATCGCCTGGTAACACATTTTGTTAATCGATATTACACATCCAGAGCCGCGCTGAGATTGTGGACCTGAATTCACTGGTTAACATGCTGAGGTAGGGTAACGGAAATATCGACGGAGAAGTCGTCTAAATAGCGGCTCTTCCGTTTTGGAGTGGCCAAAATTTAGTCTTAACGTACAATAATTTTCGATATCCAAACTGACCCCTTTATGATCAAAAGTATAGCTTTCTGTATCACGTAGTACTTCACACTTCACACTTCACACTTCACACTTCACACTTCACACTTCATATTTACTATTTAACATTTTTTAAAGTTCTCTGTTGTAGATTCAATCTGTCAACGCAACACCCCTTTCAATTATCTCTTTCGGTGTTTTGAACTTCAGTGTCTTTCTTGGTCTGTTGTTTAGCTGAGCTGCAACCTGATCCAGCTCATGTTGAGTATATTGGGCAAGGCATGTCTTTTTGGGAAAGTAATGTCTAATTAGCCCATTAGTGTTCTCTTTTGTTCCCCGCTGCCAGGGACTCTGAGGATCGCAGAAGTAAACTTTAACTCCGGTGCTGCCAGTAAATTCCAGATGCCTGGCCAGCTTCATTCCTCTGTCCCATGTCAGTGATTGCCGGAGTTCAGGCGGCAAGCTCAGGAATTTGTCGGTAAGAGCCTGATTCACTGAAAAAGAATCTTTGCCCCTGAGTCTAAGGATGATCGTATAACGTGATTTTCGGTCTACAAGTGTGGCTATATGCGAGTTTTTTGTGCCTGATACTAAATCGCCTTCCCAGTACCCCAGAGAGCGTCTGTTATCGATATGCCGGGAGCGTTCGTGAATTGGCGTTCCGTTCACTATGTTGATCGTACCTCTTTCACCTTTGCGGGTATGGCGTCTGCCATGACGAAGGCTATGCGACCGGCGCAGATGCTGTACATTCAGGTGGTGTAGCGCTTCACGGCTACGAAAGTACAGCGTTTTATAAATTGTCTCAGGTGATATTCGCAGTTTTTTTTGACGCGGCTTCGTTCGCCTTAACCATCCTGATATTTGCTCAGGAGACCACTTCATCTCCAGCTTTTCCAGAACAAGCTCTCGCAACGTTAAATTCTGATCCAGTAAGCACGGTTTTGGTCTTTTCGCCATCCTGTTGGCCCGGTTATTAGCATCAACAGCTTTGTAATAGCGCCTGCCTCGATTACGCTGAACTTCACGTGAGATCGTCGAAGGACTACGATTTAGCGCAGTAGCTATCGCACGAATGCTCATTTTGGCTGACAAACCGGCTCGTATTTCCTCGCGCTCAGACAGCGTCAGGTGAGCTACAGCCCGCTTGCGCTCATTGGGTTTTATGCCGCCAGTATCTCTTAACATAGTGAAGATTGTTCCTGGTTTCGAACCCAGGATATTAGCTATTTCACTGAAGCCTGTTCCGTTCTTCCACAGTTCAAAAACAGATGCTTTTTCCTTTGCTGTAAATGTCCGTCTCATTCAAAAATCCTCCGCAACCCCATGTTTTCACATGACTGTTGCGTTGACCAATTGAATCTACAGTGGTGTTTTGCTGAGAGAATAAAATGCGTTCAAATAATGCATGAGGATTCTTAGTGAATAACAGTAAACGGCGCGATAGGCATTGCTGAGGTTGGTTCTTTTTGAACAGAGTTTCATTCATATACATATATAAGTAACTTGCAGTTTCGGAAAATCAGGGGCAGGGCGTCACCTTCGGCACGGCTGTCGTGAACAGAGCCAGGCTGCCTGTCTCTGCCCTTCGGGCTTCCATCCTGACGCAAAAATCCTCATCACACTAGCAGCGGCCAATGGCCGCGCCGTTTCACTGGCCTGCGGTAAAGCAGCAGGCCGCTGTTGGGCAACGGCGATTCGCTGCCGCTCGTCGTCGTTGCGGTGGTATCCGCTACGCCCATCTTGGGTGCCGTCTCTCCAGTTAAGCCCCTCTCGCCGGGGCTGACCAAAACACAGCCGCTGTCGCCCGTCCAGGGTAAATAAACGCCCCCAAAACTTTTCCTCGTACCTCCGAAAACTTTCGTGTCCGCCCCGGACGTTCGTCCTCGTCGGTGTTTTTTTACGCCCTTGCGGCGGAGGAACTCAACTGGAGATGTGGTAACACCCAGCCAGAAATACAGCCGAATACCACAAAACGTCAAGGTCGCGACAAAGCGAATCTAACCGAAGATATGGGCTAAAAGTCCTGAAAAATAAGGAGTGTCATCATGGCAGAACGTGGAATTAACAAAGTCATCATCGTGGGTAATTTAGGTCAGGCACCGGAACTGCGCTACATGCCGAACGGCGGCGCGGTCGCCAGTCTGACGCTGGCCACCTCTGAAAACTGGCGTGACAAAGTCACCGGCGAACAAAAAGAAAAAACCGAATGGCACCGTGTGGTCGTGTTCGGAAAGCTTGCCGAAATTGCCGCTGAATACCTGACCAAGGGCGCAAAAGTCTACATCGAAGGTCAGCTGCAGACCCGCAAATGGCAGGACGGGCAGGGTATCGACCGCTACACCACGGAAATTGTGGTCAAGGCAAACGGCACGATGCAGATGCTGGGCAGCGCACAAGGCAACCGTCAGTCGGGTGACGCAGCGGGTTCACAGGCACCGGCAAATGCGCCGTCTCATTCCGGTGAGCCTGCCGTTGACCCGAAACCGGCAAAAGCCGCGCGCGGTAAAAAATCCGCCAAAACGGCACCGGCGCAGCAATCCGCACCGCAGGGGGGAGAATTCCCGCCGGTTGATTTTGACGATGATATCCCGTTCTAGGATTTACCTTCGACATTAACCGCCCTGCGATAGCAGGGCACCACAAGGAGTGGTTAGCGATGAAAAACGAAAATCATGTATTGCTGCCCGAAGACACATTTTCCCGTAAGCAGGCTGAAGCCGTCGCCGTCGCTTACGCGAATATCGCCATCGAGGACGATCAGGGCACGCATTTTCGCCTTGTCGTTCGCATTGACCGGCAGATGGTGTGGCGGGCGTGGGATTTTGAGCCTGAAGCAGGGGCTGGTCTTAACAGATACATCATCAGATGTGGTGTGAGAAAGCAGTAAGGCAGTGAAGTGAGGTGCCGGACGGGGAAAACGTCCGGCAGACAAAATCAAAACTTACGAGGTATCAATTATGTCAGTAGCCGAGTCTAAAGCAGTTTCTAAAGGGGTTCTACGCCGGAACCCCAGATTTTTCCGTTATCCCAGTTTCAGCCCGGCAACCAGCGCATCCAGGTCAATAATCTCATTGCTGCTCTGGAAGGTATAATGCCCGTTCAGCAAAATATGCTGCCAGGCCACCGGTGATATTCGGGCCAAAGTCTCAATGCCCTTGGCGTTGCCTTCCGCTTCCAGTCGTTCCAGCAATCGCGACAGGATCGCCGAGTTGTAATACACGATCGCGTTGGAAATCAGCCGCCCGCACTGGTTACTGATGTCTGTTTCAATGTCATTTTTCCCGGTTAACTCCTTCTTTCCACCGACCTTGGCCACTGCGGCACGCAGCTGGTGATAAGATTCAATCCGGTTCTGGGAACGCCGGATGTTGCGTTCCAGCTGCGGATCGCGCAGATACTTCAGCGTGTAGATGCTGCGTACCAGCCGATCATATTCAAAGAGGGCCTGCCGGATCGGATTCGTCGTGGTGTACGTGCACAGTTTGCGGACCAGCGTCCCCTGCGTCATTTCTTTCCGCCCCAGCGTGGCGACGATGCGATCGAGATTGCTTTTTTCGCGGATGATAAGGTCCCGGTCAATCTGTCCGGCGGGCTGGATCAGGCATTTTTTATAGGCCGCTGGCTCTCTGAGGCAGTACAGCTCCTGCAACTGCCGGTTCAGGTCCGTAAAATGAGGTTCAAAGCGCAGGCCAAACCAGTGCAGGATCGCAAAGTTGGCTTTATTTATGCTGTGCATGTCGCCGGTAATGGCCGTGGGTTTGACCTCTGAGGTGTTGCGGTACCAGATATCAAAGACATGGTGGGCTTCATAGTCGTTCGTGCCAATCAGGTAACCGTTGATCGGGATGTGGTTACACAACAGTGTGTAGGCCACCATGCCTTTACCGCGGCCGAAGTATTTACGTGAATGTCGGGCCTTTACTGTCGGCCGTTCAATGCCAAACTTCTGCCCGTCAACGGCA
The DNA here is from genome assembly GCF_051851855.1 of Rahnella sp. ATs2. Lineage (NCBI taxonomy): Bacteria > Pseudomonadati > Pseudomonadota > Gammaproteobacteria > Enterobacterales > Yersiniaceae > Rahnella > Rahnella sp. ATs2. The sequence continues at coordinate 34,014 of NZ_JBLYPL010000026.1, forward strand.
CCATAAAGCGTTTCCGGATCAAACGAATAGTGCGGAAAAATAGGCAGGGCCTCTATGGCATCGGTGATGCAGTCATTAGCCGTGACCAGTGACGCCAGGCGGAGGTACTGTTCGTACGTGGTTTCCAGCACATGGAACGGAATATCGCTGGTTCGTGCCATCACATGATTACCGTGATTCATCGCCTGGGCAACGATGACCGCCATCAGGCTGTCTGCATCGGCATTCTTTTTGGCATAGCGTGGCTGTAGCGGCTTCATGGCATGAAGAAAACGGCACTGCCCGTTAACAAACCGGAAGACGTCGGTCACATCGCAGAATGGCAACTGCTCATAAAATTGCTTCTCCTGCGCCTTATGACGGCTGACCACGGATTTATGCCAGGTCAGTTTCTGCGTTTCTATATCGTATTCCAGATGTTTCAGCTTCCCCTGCTTCAGCTCGCGGTTGAAAGCTTTCCACTGCCGGTGCAGTTCGGACTCCAGCGCCCTGAGCTGCGATTTAACCGGCTTTTGTAAAAACGGAATATTCATTTCAGCCAGGACAGCGGCCTGTTCCCCTTCCGGTACCAGTTCATCAGAAAGATGGCGGTGCCGGAGACTATCATTGAGGTGGAATTCACCCGTCTGAAAACGCTTTCTTATCTGGCGGTAGAGCCAGAACTCATAGCGCCCGGCGTTTAGGCCTGTGGGCTCGCCATCCTCGCCGAACTCCAGCAGATACGGGCGCAGCCGCTCCGGTAATGTGCCCGGCGGGCATTCCGCCAGTGACCGCTGTGAAAGCGTCTGCTTTTTGCTGAAAACCATTTTGAGCCAGCTCAGCGCTTCAGCCCACGGGCTGTCGTGGATCACGCTGGTGAGGTCGAGTGACAAAAATAATGGCCGCAGGTGACGCCGGATTAATGCCGTCATACCGTCCACGGCCTGCCACTGCAGCGCCAGTTTACTGACGGGTTTTACACTCATGCGCTGCGCGGTGGTTTGCAGCGCCTCCCGCGGCATGATTTTCCATGCACGCCGGCGGACTTCGCCAAAAGTGGTTGGGTCCGGGACGCTGTCATCAACGTAAAGCGATAACAGCCGCCCGATTTTAGACGTCTCACGCCGGAATTTTTCCTGGACGTCGGCCAGAAGCTGTTTGGCCGCGCTGCGGCTCTCATCCTCCAGCTGTTTCATATGGAAAAACATCGCATCCACCAGGTTATCGCAGAACTGGCGGTAACGAACCCATGCATAGCACAGCAGGTAAAGGCGGGTCTGATCGGGCTTCAGTTTTCGGAGATCATAAACGGTATAGAAGTTTGCCAGGCTGGCGTAGTAAAGCAGATTCTGCTGAGAAATATTCAGTGCCGGCAGGATGTCGCAGGCTTTACGGTGCAATGGCGCTAGTATGGCCCGTTTTTCCCGCTCCCGGACCATCTGGCGCCAGCCGAAATCACGAGCATCCTGCCTGAGGATCGCCAGCCGGGAAAGGGTATCATCGCGTTCAATCAGCGTGTTCAGGCTATCGATGGTGGCGTCATCAAGTCGCTCCCTCAGGATACGCCCCAGCCGCTGCCTTTCATCAGAAAGCGTCCGGCTTACCAGCTCCTGAAGCGTGGTATAGCCTGGTCGGATGATTTTGTGCTCATTGAGCCAGATGATCAGCTCCGTGGCAACAAAGCCGGGAGTGACATCACGGTGAACAATGCGGGCGGCCTGTTGTTCAAGCGGTGAAGACAGTGCCGATGACCAGGGGCGGTAACCATAGAGCGCACAGATTTGTTCCCGCTGCGCATAGCGTTCCTGCTTATAGGGCAGTTTGTCCGGCAGTGACTCCCCGGGAAAATAACGGCTCAGGACAAAGCTGCAGTCGTCTGGAACATCAGCCCACCCGAAACGGAAAAACAGGTGCTTGGCTTTAAAGTAGGCGATCTGGATGATGCAATACATTTGAGCGTGAAGCCCCCGACGGCTGCAGGCCAGCGCCAGTTCAGATTCATTCAGCGCCAGAAACTCCAGTCGCTGAGCATCATCGAAATCAGGGAGGCCATACAGCGCATCCTGCTCTGCGTCCGAAAGAATGCTGAGGAGTTTATTTTTGTTGGCCATCCCTGATCCTTCATGCCCATTGAACGTAGCGCCCTGTTAAGCTCCTTTACACCGTTGAACTAAATTTAGATATTGCTACGCGTAAACGTTAACTCTAGCGGATTGAAAAGATTACGGAAGAAGGTATCCACCTTTTTGATGTTACTGATATCGTTTTCCGTCAGGGTGTCATTCTTAAGGCGAGCGATCATCTCCGTAGTAATTTCTTTCATAGCCGCAATATTATCGCCATGGCGAGCAACGTTACCGGTTTCTTTTTCCAACTGCTGGGCTGTCAGCTGAATGCTGTCCACGGCATTATGAAAGAAACTATCCGGGAAAACGGTTTTATCCGCGGGCAGAAATGCCGTCGTCGCCATGTAATTCAGGGTTGTGCTGAATTCACGAAGCACGGCTAAGTCATCTGCAGTGGTGGTGTACTGCGCTGAATCGGAAAACGGAAATGATTCAATCGCAAACTGCTTATCGCTCTCGCGAATCGTCGCGGGGGGCGTGCCAGTGACAGGTGCTGAATCAAAACGCATGTTCTGCGGCAGTTTCAAATAGGTGTTCGTGGTTTTTTCTTCGCCATTTTCTTTAGCATAGGCCGGAATATTCAGCTGCTGCGCATAGGTATAGGTCTGGCGGAATACTGCCGCAGGCGTTCCGGCTATGATAATTTTATTGCACGGTTTATTCTCCCGGATCATATTATTAAGAATATCCGCCACGTTAATAGAATTCTGACCGCTGTTTGTGGAGAAATGATCAGTGTGGATTTTTTTCGCCGCAACACCATTATTTACCAAAATCTCTTTAAATCGGCCCGCTTCGGTTTGGTTTACTGCGATGTGATGGCGGTCGGTGGTGCCATGACCACCAAATCCGCTGGTAATAAATTGCAGGTGTTTGGCTGAACCGGCTAATTTAGCAACATGAGCGACATAAGCTTCATCATTATTGCCGTTCAACACTAAGAAGTTCCCCGGTTTGTCGTTTTCTCTTAACCATTGCTGCTCTGTTAAATTGCCTGCGGCCTTCAGAGTAATAACGTTACCGTTATCACCGGCCTTAATATGCAACGCTACCGGCTGTGTCAGGACATCCAGTTTCCCTCTGGCAGCAATTTTAAACGCTGCCTCCATCGGCTGTAATTCGTTGATAAGCGGTGCGACGGATTTTGGATGAGCCTGAAGCTCGTAGCCTTCCGCGACCAGCTTTTGCATTACCTTTGCGGTCTGGTTATCAGCAAGATGCTTACCGCCATTAACGGATTGGTGCAATGTTTTTCCTGTGGCGAGAAACCGGGTTCCTGGGTGCTGGGCCATCGCCCGCTCTTTTGCGTTCTTCTCTATCCCATTTTCAGTGGATTGCGCAATTTTCTCTTTCATCCGCATTATTTTTCGTTCTACTGGAGAATCACTTTTTCGAATTCCTGGCGATGCGGGAGAATTACTGACGCATTCAATTTTGCGGATAAATTTTTTTCCGACCACAGCCGGGTTTTGAGAAGCTACAGGCGAATCTGTCCGAGACAAAATCGCAGAGTTACTGAGGGGGGCATGCGTTACAGAACCGATCATGATTAATCCTTATATCAAGTTAAACAATGTTGTAATGTAAATTACTGGCGCTGAGATTTATTCAATAAAACGACTTAAAATAACGTTCATGCTCTGGCTTCTCTTTAACAACAACTGCCCCCAGCTCAACGTTCTGTTCCTTAAGTGCATCCAAAACCTGTTGATGTGAACATAAAACCAACTGAGTGAGCAAATAATGCTCAGTATGCTAATGCGGTCAGCAGAATGGTGCTTACAGAAGATACGTCAGGGAGTGATCGCAACACGATTTAAGACTCCTAATCATCAAGCGTACTTAAATGTCACATTATGATTAATACAGGACCTTTACGTACAATAATTTAAATGACGGGTAATGTGACAATGATTGACAGCTCCCGATACCAAAATCAGAATGTCACATAATCGAACGTATATGTGACAGGTGTGAAATGTTAATTGGTTATATGCGGGTGTCAAAAGCAGATGGTTCCCAGACTAATGATTTACAGCGCGACGCGCTGATCGCTGCCGGCGTTGATGTTGCCCATCTTTATGAAGACCGGGCATCGGGCAAGCGAGAAGATCGCCCTGGACTTATTGCCTGTCTGAAGGCCCTACGGCCAGATGACACCCTGATTGTATGGAAACTGGATCGACTCGGGCGCGACCTTCGTCATCTCATTAATACGGTGCATGATCTTACCGGGCGCGGGATAGGCCTGAAGGTACTGACCGGTCACGGAGCGACTATCGATACCACGACAGCTGCCGGCAAGCTTGTTTTTGGGATCTTTGCCGCACTGGCCGAGTTTGAGCGCGAACTGATTGCCGAGCGAACGACTGCAGGCCTTGCCTCAGCAAGAGCCCGCGGGAGGAACGGCGGACGGCCTTACAAAATGACGCCAATAAAATTGCGACTGGCAATGGCATCAATGGGGCGGCCAGAGACGAAAGTCAGTACATTATGCTTGGAGCTGGGGATAACCCGGCAAACGCTGTACCGCCACATTTCTCCTGATGGTCAACTGCGAGCTGACGGCATAAAGCTACTCAGCCGGGGATAATTTTGGCGAACGGAAAAATCTGGGGTTCCGGCGTAGAACCCCGTCGTCATTCACCGTGACCGCGATGCTGATTCAGGGCAGAACAAGCCGATGCGCATTTTCCTGACCGATAAGTGTTTTACCTCACGCGGTATCCGGGTCGAAAACATCCGTGAATGGCTACACCAGTATCGCCAGTGGGCGATTTCACGCGGACTGGCGGAGACGCTGCGCGAAAAGTACGAGCGTCACCTGCTAAAAATGGCCAGGCTGGGGATCTCAATGGAGCGTCAGCATTCGCTTAAAAACCGCCTGCGGCAGATAAAGCGCTGGGTTGTCAGCCCCGAACTGCGCGGAGAGAAAGCGCGCACTGAGGCAGATATCGGTGCGATTCTCGACGAGCAGGCTCGCAAGGTGCGGCAGCTGCGTGGCAACGGTGGCAAAGAGAACCGCCACAGAAATGCCTGGTGGAATTGGGTGGCCAGCGGCCAGTGTACCCACGTCCTCCAGATGCAGCTCGAAAGTGCCGTGAAAGCTGAGCATCCAACATTGCTGGCCAGCGATTCTGAGGCGTTCTACCGCCTGCTGCTCGAGCGCGCCGGCGTCCCGCTCTCATAAACTCAAAGTAGCCTCACGAAACACACTTTCCGCGTCAGACGCGGGCTTTATGCTGACATTTTTTCGATGCCGGCAGAATTTCCCGTGCCTGCAATCTGGCGGCTGCGGCCTTGCTGACGCCAGCGCGGGAACTTCACCCAGTACCTCGTCGGCGTTTGAATAATAATTATACAAATCAGGCAGGCGCAGAGATATCGATGCCGGTCGGTAAGGCATTAACTTCGAAAAGGCCTGATAAATATCGTTAATTTCGAACGTAGCTTCTGAACAAAAACGCTTTCTAAAGAAAGAGTACTCCTGAGCCGGCTTTCAGCACGGCATCGGGAGTAGCTCCCTTCGCGTTGCTCAGGGCAATCCTCATGCAAACATCACCGACGTTGAGATAAAGATGAAGTAGCACCCTCCACGTTGTTCCGGGCAGGCGTCAGAGTTCCTTCATCAGCCATCCAGTCGTTTTCGCTGGCCGTGGGTCTTTTACCCGGACGGGCACCAGGCCCGGCCGGATAAAAGAATCAGGAACAGTGAATGTTGTAACTAGTTTTGCGGGAAGAGTCTTTTGTCATTCGACCGTTAAGCTTCTTCGTGGCTGAAAGTCCGCAGTATCGGCTTTCGCACGCTCAAGCCTCTTTAAAAACGGTCTGGCAGGGCGGGGGGTTGACTGCGGGCTATTAGGGTCACAGACCGGCTACGCCGGGCTTACGGCGACGTTTGGCAACAGAGCTATGCGAAACGACGTTTGTCGCCTTCATGCCGCTAGGTGTAGTGACCTGCATTTATCCCCGAGTTTCAGCCCACATTAGCTGCAACCAGCACTGGTCCCAAACCCACAATACCTGCAAATGAACCCGCATTTATCCGCACCGACCTGCATTTCATTTTCACTGACCCACATTAACTGAAAACGAAAAGTCTTCTCTTTAAGTCCTCAGGAAGTTTCAGTATGCTCAGGAATACAATTATTTGTTTGTGGCGAACTATCCCGATGTATGTTGGTTGCAGGCACTCGTCGTGAGAAAAGAGTAAGAAATACCCCGGCAACTAACGGTATAATGAACAGCATTGATTGAGTTGAAATTGCATATCCATATATATAGCTTTCCAGGCTTACCGCAATCAGAGGAAAAATAAGGAAAACAAGCGAAGCCTGAAAGGCACTGGCTTTTTGCTGAAGTGCGAAGTAGCACAATATTCCAAAAACTCCGGCAAAAGCACCGAGATACAGAGTAGCTAATATTGAGTGCGCTGAAAAAGCTGACACCTGTGGTCTTTCGAAGAACCATCCTACCGCAGAAAGTATCAATCCTGCCAGAAAGCACGGGAGCGCATTGAACGTTATAACAGATACAGTACAGCTTCTTTTCTTGCATTGAGTATATATTATGGCATGGATGATTACGGCTGAAACAAGCGCAATGATTCCCTGCCAGTGACTCTCTGTACTTGTTTTCGTTTCCTCGATAAGAATTCCCGCCAGTGCAACTATTGCGATAGTTAACCCCACAATCTGCATTGAGTTCGTTTTTTCATTCAAAAAAATTACTGAAGCTATCAAAACAGCCACAGGCATATTCGCAAATATAATGGAGGCAAGTCCGGAGCTAACATAGGTTTCACCATAAATCATTAATGAGAAAGGAATGGCGAAATAAAATATACAAATTCCAAGCTGAAATAAGCGTTGTCCGGGTGGAAATAAAAGTGGTGTTTTTCTTAACCATGCAATGCTCATTAAGAATGGTGCCGCGAACATAAATCTCATTCCGGTTGCAAACACCGGAGGGATAGTTTCAGCGGCTATTCGCATAGCCAGCCATGTGGTTCCCCAGGTCAGTGCAACCAGCAGGAATAATACCAATATCGTCACTCTGCGCATAAGATGCTCCCAGTAAAAGAAATTAATTTAACTTTTTAACAGGAGAAAAATATTGTTTTATTTACTGTTTTTTCATACTTTTAGAGAAAATATTTCTCTATCAGAGGGGCACGGTTATGCTGGACAAGAAAGATAAGGAGTTACTCAGGCTTTTACAGCGCGACTGTACTCTGTGTCTGCAGGATCTGGCAGCGGCTGTCGATTTAACGCCTAATCCTTGCTGGAAGCGCATAAAACGTCTTGAAGATGAGGGGATCATTATTGGTCGGGTTGCCCTGTTGAGTAAGGACAAACTTAGCTTGTCGCTTACAGCCTTTGTGATGATAAAAACACAAAACCACAGCCATGACTGGTATAAACATTTTGTTTCGCAGGTCAATAGCATGCCGGAAGTGATGACTTTTTTCCGTACTACGGGAGAATATGATTATCTTCTTCAGGTAGTGGTTTCAGATATGAAGGGTTACGATAGTTTTTACAAAAAACTGGTCAGTTCAGTAAGTGGGTTGAGTGATGTCACGTCCAGTTTTTCCATGGAGGAAATTAAATACACAACCCAGCTTCCATTACCAGGTTAACGGTTTCGTTATTAGTTGTCAGATTCCATAAAACGACCGTTTTGTGGAACCTCCAACCTGTTGGCCATAACCGGTCTGCAATCCGCAGTGCAGGATTACACCTTCTCATTCCATCTATCATTTTCCATCTATACTCAAATTTCGTGACTTACTGGAATACATATCATGCTTATCGGATACGCGCGGGTCTCCACGGGGTCCGCATGGAAAACGGAAAATAAACCACGCTAAGACTAATTTTTAACCAAAGCGTTCTTGGTTGTTACCCGAACGGCGAGGCTAAGGCGTTTCTGTGTCCGAAACGGGGTTCTACGCCGGAACCCTCGAAAATTCTGTAACGTTTGTCACTTTTAAATTATGAACCGGTTACTGGATTATCCCCTTAATCATCAGGATCATGCCGTAACATCCAGGTGCTTCCACCGAAAAGTGTGCTCCCCACAACCTGTTCCCAGCTCTCCATTTCTGCCAGTTTCGCTTTTACTGACAAAAAATCGGCATGACTCAGAATGACTTCACCCTCATCACCCAGGGATTCCAGCATATAGCCGTCGGCTAGCACTGATTTTACCTCGCGGGGGCTCCGCCGATCGCCGGTAAAAACTTTTAATACACCCACCGTTTCGGGGTTGTAAGCGGGAACCCGCCAAAATTTTGTACCGTCTGTACTTATTACTTTTTTTGGACTGGATAACGAAAAGGGAGATAATTGCTCAAGGAAGCAATTTGATTTTTAACTAAATAGCAAATGTAAAATTTCATCACTCTATAGCCATGGATATTTAGGGCTATCAGCATAATTAATTAGGCTTTTTTGAGTAACCCCGCTCTAGATTCTAATCATCAGCTTTGGCTAAATATGTAAACCATGTTTATGAATTGTTGTTGCAATGATGCAAAAATACACTATAAATGTAAATTGTCTATGCTATGCCGTTTGTACGATTACTAACGCATAGGCGTGATGGATCAGCAAAGAGCTCACTTTTAATAGATGAAATACCCGTAGTTCTGAGAAGTTAGATGTGGGCCAACAATCTCATTAACTCAATAGAAAATAAGGATATATTCATGGAAAAAGTTAACATCAAAATGCACCCACGCTTACAGGCTGCAGCACCGATGAATCTTGCCAAGGTCATTGGCGAATTTGACTCGACTAAGTCACTACACCCGCGCTTGCAAGCGGCTGCTCCCATGAACCTGGCTAAAGTGATTGGTGGTTTTGATTCTACCAAGGCGTTGCATCCGCGTTTACAGGCCGCTGCGCCAATGAATCTGGCCAAGGTCATCGGAGGGTTTGATTCCACCAAAGCCTTGCACCCGCGTTTGCAGGCGGCTGCCCCTATGAACCTGGCTAAGGTTATCGGTGGCTTCTAGTTAAATATTCCATGCCTCAATCCCGTATTGAGGCATTTTTAAAAGGATTTTTAATGAGCACAATCTCTGTCATCGGCAGTGGCATGCTGGGTGTCAATCAGATTACCACAGAAGGTTTCTCCGTCATTCAGAGTGTAAATCGGGTTTTCTGGATCGGAGACATTGCTGGTCTGAACGAATATCTTTCCCATCATGAAATACTCCATGAGAACCTCTCGCATTTGTATGAAGATGGCGGTGTTGATGTTGATAATTACACCAGAATTATCCAGTACATCTCAAATGTGCTTACTGAGTGTGAACATGTAGGCCTTATCGTTCCTGGTCACCCGAGAGTCGGCGTGACCATCGTTCAATTACTACAGAAATTATCTCAGGATGGGATTTTTACTTTTCATTGTTATCCTGGAATTTCAAGTTTCGACGCGATGATCAATGATATTGGTATTGACCCACTGGAAGAAGGTGTCAGTATACTTGATGTGAATCGGTTGATTATCTATGATTATGCAATGGATCCCTGTGTCAATTATTTTATTTATCATGTCTGCTCTATTGGTAATGCTAATACGGATTACTCATCACCGCAGACTTCAAATAAAGTCATATATTTGAAGTCGAAGCTATTAAAGCATTACCCAGCCAATACTCCGATTTTCTTGTTGAGTGCCTCAACCAAAAAAGGACAATGTGCGGATAAGTTACAAGGTGAGCTTTCTGATATCGAGACATTACTTTCAAAAGTTACTTATCGCCATACGCTTTATATCCCAGGCTCTTTACCCAGCAAGGAGAGGGTAAACTTCGAATTTTTGAAAGAAATTAATATTATTTAGCAGGAGGGTGAAATGTCAATACTTTCCTATAACGGAAACGATATGCTGAATGATTACTACTCATGCTGCGAGGAATCGGCCCTTCACAGAGATATCAGCGAAAAGTGGCCCCCTATTTGCGCACAAGTTCGCGATCACGCCATGCACGATAGATGTTTTTTTACATTACCTCGAAAACACGTCTCAAAGATTGACATAGGAAACTGGTCATTTAACTGGACAAATGCTGAGGCAGGAGAGGCAATGGCATTGCTGATAGGGATTTCTGATGTCGGCAGCATTCCAGTATGTGATAATCGATTAGCATTCCTCAATGACGGCGTGAAAAGGTTTTCTTCGTTATATGAGAGTGAAATGGCATTCATCGCTGATTTTATCTCAACATTGGTATGGTTGGTTCCTAAAAATGCAAACGCCAATAATGGGAGCGCATCATTTTACGAACTCCCACATCTTACCTTTATTTCCGATGCCACACTCTTCTTTGTTCCACCGTTCCATAAGCTTCCAAGAGAATTCGGGTTTCTTGGGTTCGTCGAAAATCTTTATCACGAAGCACTCCATCATCAAGTACACACGTTCAACGCATTTCATGGTAATCAATACTGTCAGGGAACTCTGGGGGAGTCGCTGATCGATTTCCCTCAACGGCAAGATCGAACTTTCAGTTATACCCAGGCTTTCAATGCTTGTTACGTTTACGGGGAAATTGTTAGATATCGTCGTAAAGTAGCGCAATACCTTTCAGAGGAATATCGGGCTGAAGAATTAACATGGATAAATGAGGCATTGGACTCTGCAATAATGATGCGATTTAATCTGGCCGCACGTTTATATCACGTCAGGGACGCCTTTTTACCTCCCTGGAAATCACTCATCGAAGAATGGAAGTTGGAAAATGAGACAGAGAAATATTTCAACTCGGAGAAACCATTATGAGTAATATAGTCGAAGGGGAAGGCTATCTGATTTTTGACGAATTTTTGAGTAGCGATGAGCTCTTCGCCCTTCAGTTATATATGCAATTTGAGAATTACTATCTCGTCCATTCTCAGGGGTGGTCAAAATCATGGAGGATGACCGACGGCGAGCCTTTGGTGAGTGTCAGTTATTTTTACTCATTGCTGACAGAAAAAACCACCCTGGATGATAATGTCATTACTGCTGGTATTAATATTTTAAGTAAAAAGATCAGCATAATAACATCACATCTGCGTAATTTTCTGGGGGAAGACTGGAATGCATTTTCACTCACAACGTTCCTGTATCCAGCAGGTAGCGGGCTGGGCTGGCATGAAGACGATGCCCAATATAAAGGGGCATACATATTTTATGCGCATCCCGAATGGAAACCCAATTGGGGTGGGGAGCTTTGTGTCACCAACACACCTGTTAATTCCAGTGCGGGACTGTCCGAACAAACCTACAATGCTTCTGAAGAGGTTTTACGCATGTCAGGGATAACCGGGGGGGCAGTCGGACCGGAGTTTGGATGGACCATCCGTGAACGCAGTATCAATGATTCTGGGGTCGGGACATTTATTTACCCAAAACCCAATCGACTTGTGATCATAAAACCAAATTATTCACACTGCATCAAGAAGGTTGATGTCAGTGCCGGGGACAATATGCGTTGTTCCGTTGCCGGTTTTTTTCATAAAAGCTGAAGCTACGGCCGGTAATCAATACCGGCCGTTTTAATGTCATTAAGATTGACGTTTTACATGCAAAATCAGTAGAGAAGATAGCAACAACCCTGTCATAGAACAAATGACAAGTGCCAGCGGACTGCCTACTCTGTCAGCCAGTATGCCCGCCGAAATACTGATCACTGCACCGATAATAATTTGTTTTCTATAGCTGCTGGCAGAGGCTGCTGCTACCTGATCGTTGTCAAAGTTCGTCAGCAAACTGTACCAGCCAAGGCTATAGATGATATTGGAAAATACATGGGCAGAAAAAACCAGTAGTAATGAAACACTCAGGAACGGTGTCAGCGGAACGAACAAATAGCACACAATAAATGCCGTCATGCACGCAATAATAAACAGTGATGACTGATTCTTGTAACGCTCTTCCTTGACCAAAAATGGCCCAAGAAGTTGTCCCAGACTGCGGGCGAACAATAAAAACAGCAGTGTTTCTTTTTGGTCATTATTGCTGTGGACCAATGTAGGCAGGAGCGACATGGCCGGTGCTCCAGTCATCGCCAGTGCCGGCAATAAATAGAGGCTAGCACGTTGTTTTGATGACAACCTTTTAGGCAACCCTTGTGCGTAAATATTCTGTTCTGCATAATTCGCCAGCTTTGGCAGTGAAAATATAAATGTAATGGCTATGATGTAGCTGAGCAGATTTGCCAACAAATAGGTATTGCTCTGAACGGTACCATAAAGGAATACGCCAACACCGATGCCAAATAAAACCTGGCAAGCAAACACCAGCGTGTCGATAACCGCACCGGCACCAATATCTTCTGGAGCAAGTTTAGCTTTGGTATAATGATTAATGGCAGGAATGGTGATCCCCGCAGATACCGACGAGGCAACGCCAGCAAGCTGCAGGATGGTCACGGAACCATGAACCAATCCGTACCAGGGAATAATCAAACCCAGTGCGCCAATGCATTCAGCGATCATGAAGCAATATTTTGCTTCAATACGTGCAAGCAGATATTTTCCTGCAATACTCCCCAAAAACCCCGGTGATGTTGACAAAATAAACGCCAAGGCAAAGGAAGACGGCGCCGCGTTCAATCTGGCCAGCTCACCAAAAACCATGATGAACGTCAATCCAGAACCTACGGAACTGCAAATTAGCGCCAACACGAGTATTCTTAACCAAAGATACTTACGCATTGAGCGTAACAATATCAAAAACATAGTCACCTCAAGACCATTAAACGATTAATTGAATTGATTCCCCTCCATGTGATGTCAATTACATCGTCTCGTTCCTTATCTGGATCTGGTTGTTGAGATGGTTATACTCCACCGAGTATAGATAATCTTTTCCTATTTTCCAGTTTGGGATTCCATGTTTGAATCTCCGAACATTTTGACTTTACAGATGAATGAATGCCATTAGCTTTCCTTACTGCGGGCCAGTGTTCGGTAAACTGTCGGTCGTGACACCGAAAATAATTCAGCCAGGTCGCTGATTGAGTACTGCCCGGTTTCATGCATCCGGCACAGCTCTTTTTGTTGTTTATCAGACAGCTTGGGTTGTTTTCCCCGCAGTTTTCCTTTCGCCCGGGCAATGGCCATCCCTTCCCGGGTGCGCAGACGAATCAGGTCTCCTTCAAACTCGGCAAAGGTAGCCAGCACGTTGAAGAACATTTTCCCCATAGGGTCTGCCGGATCAGGGGTCTGAAGCCCAACCGTACGAAAACGTACGCTAAGTATGTTTTTTAACCAGTTTAGAACTTTATTGCCTTGATAACTAGGTCGTCATAAAGGCCAATCATCCGCCTCGTCCGCCTGCTTAAGAGGTCTGAGCTGGCCCTTTGTTACCTGTTCTGCAAGCGTAAATGTATAGTGCCCCAGCATATTGATATGTGCATGCCGCAGTGGCGAAAGCCGGACTTCATCTTCTTCATTCATGACTTCGCCCTCATCACGCAAATGTGTCAGTGCGGCCTGCATATAAATGGTATTCCAGAGCACGACGGCATTGGTCACCAGCCCCAGTGCGCCAAGTTGCTCCTCTTGCCCATCCTGATAGCGTTTTCTGATCTCGCCTTTCTGCCCGTGACAAATGGCTCTGGCGACAGCATGTCTGCTTTCTCCCCGGTTAAGCTGGGTCAGAATGCGACGTCGGTAATCCTCATCATCAATATAATTTAGCAGATACAGTGTCTTATTAATTTTCCCAGCTTCGATAATGGCCTGTGTTAACCCTGAAGGGCGATCGCTGCTCAACAATGAACGAATTAAAACTGACGCCCGGATTGTCCCCAGCGTCAGAGAACCCGCCAAGCGCATCATGTCATCCCAGTGTTGCTCTATCTTTCGGGCATTGGCAGCATTGCGGGCGATGTCATTCAGTACGCCATAATCTGCATCTTTATCCACTCGCCAGAATACAGAAGCCCCGGCATCGGCAAGGCGGGGTGAAAACTGATAGCCCAGCAGCCAGAAAAGACCGAAGATCAGGTCACTAGAACCCGCCGTATCTGTCATTATTTCTGTCGGGTTTAGTCCGGTTTGCTGCTCCAGTAGCCCTTCCAGTACAAATATGGAATCCCTTAGCGTACCTGGAACGACAACACCATGAAATCCGGAGTACTGATCTGAAATGAAGTTGTACCAGGTGATCCCACGGCTGGAACCAAAATATTTTCGGTTGGGGCCCGCATGTACCGTTCTTACAGGTGCAATAAACCGCATGCCATCCGCAGAGGCCACCTCGCCACCGCCCCATTTCTGAGCTAGAGTCAGGGTAGACTGATAATCAACCAGTCTGGCGTTTGCTTTTACCAGCGTTTCTGCCCTGAGATAATTTTGTTTGGTCCAGCTCAGACGATAACGGGTCAGCGCCGGAATATTAGGTCGAATGAAGGGTTCCATACCAATATTACAGGCTTCAGACAGCAATACCGCACATATACTGACGGTCAGGTCATCCATACGCGCACCCGCCTCGCTTGCATGGGTAAATTCATCTGCAAAACCTGTATGCGCGTTAATTTCAAGAAGGAGTTCTGTCAGATCGACAACTGGCAGCAGGTCAGATATACGTTTTGAGAGTAACTTCAGCGTCGGCGGCTCATCCAGTCCGTTCAGATGTGCAATAGTCAGCTTCGTGCGTTTACCAGTAAAATCCAGCGAAACGGCTTGATTATCGGCAAAATTTTTAGCTACCTGTCGATACACCGTGTCGAGCTGCCGGGTAAGCGCATTGACGGCCTCTACTGCGTTGAGGGGATGCCCGAGTGAGCGATACACCTGCACTCTGTTGGTGTGCCAATCCTGACCCTGGAGAAGTTTAGCCCGCGGATCTCCCCAGCGTTCGCTCTGTGCGACATAAATATCCCGTCGCCGCAGACTGTCCTGTAACTTATTCATAACACAGAGGGTATAGCCCTGTCGGGATAAATGACCGTCTTTGCCATAGCAGAGTCGCTTCCAAGGGCCGGTAATTATCGCCATTGGTGCATCATCAATATGCTGCCTCCGGGTTGACCGGAGCGCCGCAAGATAGCGTATAGCCTCCAGCGTGGTTTCACCTGCCGGAGCGGCGCTGAATTCAATATTTTCCAGCAAACAGGGAAGAAAGCGGCGGACTCTCCCATACTGTTCCACCATTTCATCGTGAAAACTGGCGTCAGGAGGCCGGGCAATAGCATTTATAAATGTGATGGTATCGGCCAGCCTGGCTTGAGGGAATTTTTCAAATATTGTCGTGCGAAGCAACTCACTGTTGACATTTTCATCCAGAAGCACCGAGCAGATATGCGCCAGTTCTAATGCTGATTTATCAAGGTCTTTCAGCGTTCTCAGGCGTTTTTTCTGCCCAATTTTTTTCGCCTCCCGACCGATATCAGCGATAACCCCATCCAGAACGTCCAGAGCGTCATCCAGTGCCGATATTTCGCAGGAACGAACAAATGCAACCAGCATTGCTGTTCGTCTTGCGGGTGGCATTCGGGCTATTTTGTACACTGAAATCATATCAGCATACCGGGCGAGTGCATTGAAACGCACCGGAGGAATACCGGTGAAGTCGAGATCCTGCATGCCAAATGCTTTAAGTTTCAGGTAACGCGTAACTGCCTGGTTAAATGCTGGCCCGCTGATAACAACGGGCCCCTTTCTTAACTGGTCAAAACGTGAGGTGCGTATTCCGTCAGGCACTTGTAACATGAGCACTGTTCGTCTGATGCCAGTCCGGATAGGCGTGACCAGAGCCTGTCTGCTGATTTTTCACGTATTTCGGATATCAAACGGGTCAGTGTGGTGACGCCTGGCAACAGAATTTTATTTTGCAGAAGCCAACTGGTAGCCAGATCGAAAAGCAGACCTGGTCGTTCGTTGCTAAGCCAACTGCGGGTGAACAGTAACCGGCTCAACCTGAAGGTCCATGGCCACGAAAAATCACGATAGCCATACTGACGACGGATCAGAGCCTGATGTTCACGCAGCGTGGTTTCTCTTCTGGAGTAGTAGGACAGAACACCCGTATCGGATATTCCCAGCTTTCGGGCAACAAACCACAGTACGTTGGTTGGGATCGCTGACAAGTCATGAGGCCATGTACCAAGAAATCGAACGCTGCCAATCAGCAATGCCACTGCCAGACGGTTTGCCCTTCCGCGCCGATTGTTAATGAAGTCCATATCCACTTCGTCCAGCAGAAAGAAACGAGCAAGCTGAATGTCATTAGGCTCACCAGAGAACTGACCATAACTGGCACGTTGTTCCGCGTTTAAAAAATCTGCTGGCAAAAGTGCCTCCCTGGCTACGGATCACATACGAATACATAAAATGAGATGTTAATCAGATTGTTTCAGGTATTGATACAGCGTTTCACGGCTAATACCAAATTCGCGAGCAAGCTGGGCTTTTTTCTCACCCTCTGTTGCTCGCCGTCGTACTTCAATTTGTTGTTCTGAGGACAGTGATTTTTTCCGCCCTCGGTAAGCTCCACGCAGCCTGGCTAAAGCGATGCCTTCACGCTGGCGTTCATGGATTAAAGAACGTTCGAACTCGGCAAAAGCACCCATAACTGAGAGCATCAGGTTTGCCATTGGTGAATCTTCGCCAGTGAATGTCAGGCATTCTTTAACAAACTCGATACGCACTCCCTTATGGGTAAGCTTTTGTACCAGACGGCGCAAATCATCCAGGTTACGAGCCAGTCTGTCCATACTATGAACCACCACGATGTCTCCATCACGCACGAATGACAACAGTGAATCCAGCTCTGGCCGCTGAGTATCTTTACCCGATGCTTTATCGAGGAAGACTTTATCCACCTGAGTCTGATCCAGTTGCCGTTCTGGATTCTGGTCAAAGCTACTTACCCGGATATAGCCAATACGTTGACCTTTCATACGCCTCCAATAGTGAATGTGTCAGAAAAGAATCTATGACCTTTATTTACTTGTGTCAATAAACACGTATGGAGACTTTATTCTGACACTTTTCATTATCAGGTCTGACGTCAGGTTAGGGTATACATTAAAATTACATGGTAAAAATGATTTCTATTGATTATATTCAAATATAACTTATCTATTTTGGTGACATATGCATCAGAAACCTCTCCCATCTTTCCTTGAAAAAAGAATAAAAGAACATTATCAGGATCGCTTTGTTAATGAGTGGGGAGGAGAGAGTTTATTTAAATCACCTTCACCATCATCGAATGATGTACCATTGAATAATAATGACTATCTTTGCCTTTGTAAAAATAAATCACTTTATTTAAATATGGGGAAAGATATATCAAATGACGTGTTGATGTCATCGGTTTTTCTGGATGAATCTAGTTTTCAGACTAGAGTTGAAAGAGAGTTTTCAAAATTCTTTAATGTTGAAAATAGCATTTTATGTCAGTCTGGTTGGGCTGCAAACACAGGGTTAATACAATCAATAGCGGATGATACCACCCCAGTATATATTGATATTTTAGCTCACATGTCATTCCATGATGGAGTTAGGTTAGCAAACGCAAAATCTTATGTGTTTGCCCATAACAATGCAAATAATGCGAGAAAAAAGATATCACAATATGGTCCTGGTATTATAGTGGTTGACTCCGTCTATAGCACTAATGGTAGCCTTTGCCCATTAAGTGATTTTGCTACATTAGCTCAAGAGTTAGATTGTATTTTAGTTGTTGACGAGTCCCACTCAGCAGGAACACATGGTCCAGAGGGAAGGGGGATTGTAAATGCTTTAAAACTTAATGAACAAGTCGATTTTATTACCGTCAGTCTTGCCAAGGCGTTTGCTGGCAGAGCTGGGTTGATAACTTGCCCCAATAAATTCAAAGATTACTTTCTGCTTGAGTCGCATCCATCAATATTTAGTTCGGCGCTCATGAATCATGATTTAAAATGGTTTATGAATGTTATTCCAGTTATTGTTTCATCTGATATTAAGAGGGAGAAATTACATTTTAACTCCAGGCAAATAAGATCAAGTCTGAAGCGGTTGGGATATAATGTTTCCAGCGGAACAGAGCAAATTATTGCAGTGGAAATCGGTAGTGAAAAAAGTGTGCTAATACTGCAAAAAAAACTCCAAAAGAAGGGAGTTTATGGTTCCGTATTTGGTTACCCGGCTACGACAAAGAACAAATCTTTAATTAGACTTACAATAAATTCAGATCTAACTGATTCTGATATATCAAGAATAGTCGATGCATTTAAGACAAGTATCCACGATGTATAATTTGATGATCCTGAAATGTTATGACTGGATATATACTTTGCTCAAAAAATGCACTTGCCGTACGTTTCCGTACGGTTGTAGTGGCACACTGAATTTGGCCACCTGAACAGAGGTGATATCATCACCTCACAGTCAAAACAGGTGACATTATGACCGGACGTAACAGACGTAATTTTAGCCCCGAGTTTCGCCTCGAAGCTGCCCAGCTTGTACTCGATCAGCACTACACCGTTGCCGCCGCTGCAACGGCAATGAATGTCGGCAAATCCACGATGGACAAATGGGTTAGACAACTGAAAGAAGAGCGAGCGGGAAAATCACCCACTGCTTCACCCATGACGCCTGAGCAGATTGAAATACGTGAGCTAAAGAAAAGACTTCAACGCGTTGAAATGGAAAGGGATATATTAAAAAAGGCTACTGTAGATTCAATCTGTCAACGCAACACCCCTTTCAATTATCTCTTTCGGTGTTTTGAACTTCAGTGTCTTTCTTGGTCTATTGTTTAGCTGAGCTGCAACCTGATCCAGCTCATGTTGAGTATATTGGGCAAGGCATGTCTTTTTGGGAAAGTACTGTCTAATTAGCCCATTAGTGTTCTCGTTTGTTCCCCGCTGCCAGGGACTCTGAGGATCGCAGAAGTAAACTTTAACTCCGGTGCTGCCAGTAAATTCCAGATGCCTGGCCAGCTCCATTCCTCTGTCCCATGTCAGTGAGTGCCGGAGTTCAGGCGGCAAGCTCAGGAATTTGTCGGTAAGAGCCTGATTCACTGAGAAAGAATCTTTGCCCCTGAGTCTAAGGATGATCGTATAACGTGATTTTCGGTCTACAAGTGTGGCTATATGCGAGTTTTTTGTGCCTGATACTAAATCGCCTTCCCAGTGCCCCAGAGAGCGTCTGTTATCGATATGCCGGGAGCGTTCGTGAATTGGCGTTCCGTTCACTATGTTGATCGTACCTCTTTCACCTTTGCGGGTATGGCGTCTGCCATGACGAAGGCTATGCGACCGGCGCAGATGCTGTACATTCAGGTGGTGTAGCGCTTCACGGCTACGAAAGTACAGCGTTTTATAAATTGTCTCAGGTGATATTCGCAGTTTTTTTTGACGCGGCTTCGTTCGCCTTAACCATCCTGATATTTGCTCAGGAGACCACTTCATCTCCAGCTTTTCCAGAACAAGCTCTCGCAACGTTAAATTCTGATCCAGTAAGCACGGTTTTGGTCTTTTCGCCATCCTGTTGGCCCGGTTATTAGCATCAACAGCTTTGTAATAGCGCCTGCCTCGATTACGCTGAACTTCACGTGAGATCGTCGAAGGACTACGATTTAGCGCAGTAGCTATCGCACGAATGCTCATTTTGGCTGACAAACCGGCTCGTATTTCCTCGCGCTCAGACAGCGTCAGGTGAGCTACAGCCCGCTTGCGCTCATTGGGTTTTATGCCGCCAGTATCTCTTAGCATAGTGAAGATTGTTCCTGGTTTCGAACCCAGGATATTAGCTATTTCACTGAAGCCTGTTCCGTTCTTCCACAGTTCAAAAACAGATGCTTTTTCTTTTGCTGTAAATGTCCGTCTCATTCAAAAATCCTCCGCAACCCCATGTTTTCACATGACTGTTGCGTTGACCAATTGAATCTACAACCGCGCTCTTGATGTCAGACTCCCTGAACAATTCTCATTAGTTGAGAAACTCAGGGCGCGGTTTCCTGTTGCCGTTGTGTGCAACGCGTTTGGGGTCCATCGCAGCAGTTATAAATACTGGCGGCAGCCCAGGAAGCCTGACGCCACGATAGTGGCATTACTGAGCCTGGTGCGTGAAGTTTATCGCGAAAGTAACAGCTCAGCAGGAGCGCGAAGCATTGCTGCGATGGTCACCACCAAAGGTATAAAACTGAGCCGCTGGCGGGCAACAAAGCTGATGAAAGCGCTCAATATTATCAGCTGTCAGCAACCTGGCCATCGTTATAAGAAGGCGTCTAAGGAACACATTGAGATCCCTAATTATCTGGATCGCCAGTTTGCTGTTACCGAGCCTAATCAGGCCTGGTGCGGTGATGTGACTTATAGTGTGCCCGGAGTTCAGGGCGAGCATGGACGCTCAAATGAACCACGAGTCTGTCTGGAATATTGAACCGGTAACTCACGATGAGAAACCCAACAATCCCACCGGGTGTGACGGTGGAGAACCTGAGCGGCAGTGACCTGCGGCATGCCCGCGGGGTGATGTAACCCGCTGACAACGGGGATTGAGGCGAGATCACTAAGCCGAGATGATCCTCAAGGTTAAGTACTGATAGGCTGAAGAACATGAACCCGTTAATCCGCCTCTGTGGGTTGAAAACGTCACCACGGCCTACGTGATCTGACAGGCCGTGCAGGAGGAACTGGCAGTGATAAGTAAGCACCGCCGGTCGAAGGTGTTTTGACATGTATGCGAAATACCGGGGCAGCAGCGTCTATCACGCTCGCGTTGCTGACTTCTGCCGACTTGCGGCAAGCAAGGATAAAGAGTGCGACGGGCAGCCTCCTCAGTATGTCTGAGTCCAGGCAGGTAAACCGGGGAAGGTCAGCGACGGATGTTAAGGGGGCATGGCTCCGATGACGCGCTGGCTGGCGGAGCTTCCGTAGTAGTCCGCGATGGGGAAAGCCCATTACATGGCGAAGGGAAGCAGTTTGAATGTGTTTGCGACGTGAATTAACTGACCTAACGAGGTGAAGACCTTTGATAATCAGCGAAATGCAACGCAAGCTTGCCACATGGGCAGCCACCGATCCGTCCCTACGGATTGAACGGCTGCTGCGTCTGATAACACAACCAGAATGGCTGGCTGAAGCCGCGCGGATCACGCTTTCATCAAAGGGGGCGCATACCCCCGGTGTTGATGGCGTGAACAAAACAATGCTACAGGCCAGACTGGCTGTTGAGCTGCAAATCCTCAGGGATGAATTACTCTCAGGTCACTACCAGCCCTTGCCCGCCAGACGGGTTTACATCCCTAAAAGCAACGGCAAACTGCGACCACTGGGTATCCCCGCGTTGCGGGATCGTATTGTTCAGCGGGCCATGCTGATGGCGATGGAGCCGATATGGGAGAGTGATTTTCATACGCTCTCATATGGCTTCCGACCTGAGCGCAGTGTCCACCACGCGATCCGCACGGTGAAATTACAGCTCACCGACTGCGGTGAAACACGGGGACGCTGGGTGATTGAAGGCGACCTGTCCAGTTACTTCGACACCGTACATCATCGACTACTGATGAAGGCTGTACGCCGCAGGATCAGTGACGCACGTTTCATGACTCTGCTGTGGAAAACCATCAAGGCGGGACATATTGATGTCGGTCTCTTTCGGGCGGCCAGTGAAGGTGTGCCACAGGGTGGCGTAATATCGCCGTTGCTGTCGAATATCATGTTGAATGAGTTCGATCAATACCTGCATGAGCGCTACCTGAGCGGGAAAGCCAGAAAAGATCGGTGGTACTGGAATAACAGTATCCAGAGGGGCCGAAGTACGGCGGTCAGAGAAAACTGGCAGTGGAAACCCGCGGTGGCGTACTGCCGCTATGCCGATGATTTTGTCCTCATCGTCAAAGGCACCAAAGCACAGGCGGAAGCCATCAGGGAGGAGTGTCGGGGTGTGCTCGAAGGCGGTCTGAAACTCAGGCTGAACATGGATAAGACTAAAATCACCCATGTTAATGACGGCTTTATCTTTCTGGGGCACAGGATCATTCGCAAACGCAGTCGTTATGGCGAGATGCGAGTGGTCTCAACGATCCCGCAGGAGAAAGCCAGAAACTTCGCCGCATCGCTGACAGCACTGTTATCAGGCAACTACAGTGAAAGCAAAGTCGATATGGCTGAACAACTCAACCGAAAACTGAAAGGCTGGGCCATGTTCTATCAGTTCGTTGATTTTAAGGCCAAAGTCTTCAATTATATCGACCGTGTCGTGTTCTGGAAGCTGGCTCACTGGCTGGCCCGCAAATACCGTACAGGTATCGCTTCCCTGATGATGAGGTGGTGTAAATCACCGAAACCGGGTCAGAGCAAAACGTGGGTTTTATTTGGTAAAACCAACCACGGCAAGCTCAGCGGCGAAATACTGTACCGGTTGGTGGGGCAAGGCAAGAAGCTGTTCCGCTGGCGTCTACCCGAAGGTAATCCCTATCTGAGGACGGAAACCAGAAACACGTATAGATCGCGCTACACCGAAGTGGCAATGGCGTTCGCCAGCGTTTAGATGGAGAGCCGGATGCGCTGAAAGGTGCACGTCCGGTTCGGGGAGGAGAGGCAGGGAAATAGTCCGACTACGCCCTGCCTCTTACTCTACTCTGGACGGGAAAACGCTGGGCTTATCTGGCTGTAGTACTCGATTTGTTTTCCCGTAAACCGGTTGGCTGGGCGATGTCATTTTTCCCTGATTCCGCACTGACAGGTAAAGCCCTGTCGATGGCCTGGGAAGCACGGGGAAAACCGGCTAATTTACTGTATCACTCGGATCAAGGCAGTCACTATACCAGCAAGAATTTCAGACAGTTACTGTGGATATATCAGATAAAGCAAAGCCTGAGTCGCCGGGGAAATTGCTGGGATAACAGCCCAATGGAACGGTTCTTCAGAAGCCTGAAAACAGAGTGGGTACCGGATAATGGCTACGCGAATTTTAGCGAAGCCAGCACGGCAATAACGAATTACATCACAGGATATTACAGCCAGCTCAGACCTCATCAATATAATGGTGGTTTGACGCCGAATGAATCAGAACGATTGTTCTGGAAAAACTCTAAAGCTGTGGCCAGTTTTTGTTGACCACTACAGGTTGGGCTTCAGACCCCTCAAAATACAGTATCCAATGAAGTTATCATTTCTAATTCTCCTGATAAGGATCTGTATGTTACTCCTTTCGGTAAAACACTCTGCGTTATTTCTTATTTTCAAACCTTCCCATATATCGAGAAGGCATGCGAAGTATTTTAAAAACTTTATAAATCTCTGAAACATAAAAATTTTGCTTGGTATAATCGAGATTGAGATGCACGTGGTCTCGCGAACCCTGCTGGGCAAGCACGGCAGGGATTGTTTTTCAATCAATATGGAGAGGAGCCTATGGCTTAATCTGTTTATAGAAGGAGAATTAAAAATGAACAAATGGACATTTAATAAAACTGCTGTTGCACAAGGAATTGCTGCACAAAACAATTCTGGACGTATTCCGGCGATTGACATTCAACAAGGCCCTGGTCTTTTGAAGCGTCATCAAAGGAAGTTGTATAAAAGCGCAATCAACTTCAGCGCGCCAATTGAGAAAGACGACTGTGGGCGATACAACCCTCTCAAGGGAAGTGTGGCGGTATGGTATGCCTCTGACTCTGCGTTAACGGCGGCGGCGGAAGCATACGGGCGTTTGTTCCATCTCAAAGGAACGATTTCTTATCCTGAATCGGTACTTTCACAACACTATATGTGCTCTGTGGATGTCGTGAGAACGGTGAAAGTGATTGATGTTGTAGCACTCTGTGAGTTGTTACATATCCCTTTGGATAGCTTAGAGAACGAGGATTACACCTTTCCTCAGTGGCTAATGGAACATCTTTATACGCATTTCGGGCGCGACTATGACGGGATTGCCTATACCTCAAGACATAAGCGCTATAAGCGTTGTTATGCCTTTTGGAAACGACCGGGTAGTACACCAGCCTTTACCGATACCCCTCAGGGGATGTGGCCTTATGCCAGTTACGTCGAAACTGACGTAGGCATGTTCCCTAAGGGGTGGCACAAAGGAACGATGTCAGGTGAAGAGATGTTCGAAGAATTGCTTGGATTCGAAATTACGCCAGAACCAATGTAAATCAAAGAGGGGCGGGCTGGCCCCTCTTTTTAAATCCGTTAACTGGATACTTGATTTCCGAACTGTTTAGCCGCACGTATGACCAGACTAAGTTCACACTTTTTAGCACCGTCCAGCATGATTTGAATCGGCGTCTTTTGCAGGCCTTCGCTGTTAACCTCTATCAGTGATTTCAGCACACCCAACCGCAACATTGGATGTGTATCCTCTTCGAATGCGGCCATCACGTCTTCAAAGCCGGGAATTAGCCCATTATCAGTGAACTGAAATTTCGGGAAAATAAAATCCCCGTTTTGTTTGAATGCTAAAAGCTTGTTCTTCTTAACGCGAATGTTGATCGCCTGACGTGTGATGCCAAGGATATCGACCACGTCGTTCACCTTAAGCGTACCGCCCAACTCTTGAAGCTCACGATAAAATCTTTCCAGATATTCGCGACGACGGCGCACTTTACGCATTTCATAGTCGTTGACGCGTGTCTTCTGCTCGAGTTGAACGGTGTAGAGCAATTGCATCAATGAGCCGTCATCCAGCGTAACAGCATTAATAGCCTGATTTTTGTCTTCAAATTCAGGCATTAGGGAAATAGCGAGGTTGTTAATCCTTTTCAGAAGGTTCAACTGGTACTCATTCAGCTTATTTGAAGTGTTGATTTCTCTTTCCGCTGTGGTGTGTTTAATCATTATGCACCTCCATTTGACGATTATCATAATTCATTTTAGAGGAATGGTCAATTTAAGAGTGTTTTTCAAACAATCTATGGTCACGCAAGGCGTAAAACTTTGACCTGCTCCCGGTCGATTAGCACCGTGATGGCAGCATGCACACAATTATGGATGGGGTCCGCATGGAAAACGGAAAATAAACCACGCTAAGACTAATTTTTAACCAAAGCGTTCTTGGTTGTTACCCGAACGGCGAGGCTAAGGCGTTTCTGTGTCCGAAACCGAACGATTACGTACACCATGCCGTTGCTCTGTCCGAAAATAGGCAAAACCAGATACGGACAGCCTGGCAGTTTCGTACATCCCTTGCGGTCAGGGTGTTCTGCTCAATGGAACGAAATCACCCGTTAAGAGCAAAGCGCTTAACGAATGGAAGGGACTTCCCCTAGATATGCGCCTGATTAACTTTCGTGCAATCATAGGATAAACATTGACCCAGAGGGATTCGTTATGACCATCACCACTGTCGGTATCGATCTTGCTAAAAATGTGTTTGCTGTTCACTGCATTGACCAAAATGGTAAAGCTGTTCTGGTTAAACCCAAGGTGTCGCGTGCAGCACTTTCTGAACTCATCGCAGGTTTACCTCCCTGTGTCATTGGAATGGAAGCCTGCTCGGGTGCCCACTATTGGGCAAGATTATTCAGGCAGTATGGCCATGATGTCCGGTTGATGGCTCCGAAATTTGTCTCACCCTATCGCATGGCGGGTAAGACCGGGAAAAATGATGCAGCTGATGCAATAGCTATTTGTGAGGCAGTGCAGCGGCCGCATATGCGCTTTGTACCAGTCAAAGACGAAAGCCAGCAGGCAATGCAATGCTTACATCGGACAAGACAGGGATTTATCCAGGAAAGAACAGCAACGTATAACCGTCTTCGGGGCCTGATATCTGAATTCGGGGTTATTGCCCCACAAAGCACTGATGCTCTGCGTCATGTTGTTTCTGACCAGAAGGAAACTCTGCCAGTACAGGTTAGGCTGTGCATTGATGATCTATTGGCACATGTCACTAATATTGAAGAGAAAATCGCCGAATATGACAGGGTATTATCTCGTGTGGCCAAAACAGATCATCGCAGCCAGCAGTTAATGGAACTGAAAGGTGTTGGGCCCACCACAGCGAGTGCGCTGGTCGCCAGTATTGGCAATGCCCATGATTTTAAGAACGGGCGCCAACTGGCAGCCTGGTTGGGGCTAACGCCATCACAATACAGTAGTGGCGGAAAATCAAAGCTTGGCAGGATAACAAAAGCGGGTGATGCCTATCTGCGAACCCTACTGGTCCAGGGAGCTCGTTCTGTAATGGTAGGGGCAGAGAATAGAACGGACTCGTTTAGCCGTTGGGTCTGCTCGTTGATGGTAGGCGGGGATACTGGCGTGCTGTCGTTGCAATCGCCGCCAAGAATGCGAGGTTGTGCTGGGCATCATTACATTACGGCGATGACTTCAGACTGTATTCAACAACGTGAAAAATTAAACTGAGTAGTAACTGAACTGTAACTCGTTGATGGTAAAGGGTTAGACCCCCGTGAGAAGTATCTGTATATCCTACTGGATATTACTATCAGATTAACGAAGGAGGATCTCACGAGCGTCTTTCATCAGGGTCCGAATCACTAGCGATTCAGCGTGACCGTTTATAGTAGCGCAGTCTTATCCCTTGCCTTTCATTGATGAACAGACAGAAATTAAAAACCGGCGTTGACTGTTCGGGGAAGCCCTTATAGTAGGATAATTTCCGTTTTCCAAGCAGGACCCCTGCTGGGACAAATTTCCAAAAAAATAATATTCTAAAAATCAATCATATCCTGATTTTCAGAATTTTTCTCAACAGGGGGAGACAGCTCAATTTCTTTTTCAAAGGTTTGATAAGAAACACCCTGGATATGATAATATGTTAATCCGTTTGAGATAAGTTCTAGTGAAATTAATTTATTAGATGAAGGGTAGTGATACTGATTTTTTTGAATCTTATCATCTTTAATTAATTGAATTGTTGGGTTGAATTTAGAATCACTCCAAGCAACCTGTTTAAGAAGACTTACTTTATATGCGCGCTCATCCAACCCTGAATCTAAAACTCTAGAGGATTTACTGAAAAGAACCACATTGTATCCATCTTCTTTTTTACGTTGGCGCGTTTTATTTGCCTTTTTTATCTGTGTTGAACGAAAACTAATTCCATCGAGTCGATATTTTTTAGACACACTGAGATATTCAGCAATTGCTTGTGTAATAAGATATTCATTGTCCTGCTGCTTTCCGAATACGGGTATTGTCATTTTACGGGAAAATTGCTTCAAAAATCCTGTTTTTTCATGACTCGTTATAGTCGAAGGGTTAAATATACTTTCTTTACTAAAAACTAATGAATCCAATTCTGAAATATCCAATATTCTTAATGCCCTCTGTGGCGCAAATGGAGCAACTACAACATGACTTCCAACAGGTGGGCGCACTTCTGAAATAGCAACATTAGGCGTTGTCGCACCATAGAAAACAGCGATTCCTTGCGCATTCATTCGTCCAGCTCGCGCTTGTTCAGCAGGAGGAGGTCCGAAGTTCCGTTCTGGATGTCTTAACGCATCATTAACCTGATCCCAACTTTCAAAGACCCTAGCTCGATAAAGAAATACATCACCATCAATAGTTTTGATGGGAGACTTTGAGTTTTCTATGCGGAAATCATCCAGATCAGAGAATAGTTCGTCCAAAAAATCCTTTACAGATTCATTAAAAAAACGAGCTTCTTCGCTAAGCGATGCTTTCACTTTCTTCCAAGCATGATCTAATTTATTTATTGAAAACCCTCGCCTAGAGTATATATACCCATCGTTATATCTAGCAGGGTCATAATCTGTATGCCAATTATAGTCTTCACATAGTAATTCATAAATATCATCAGCGATTGTTTCATCAACAATTAACTCTTCACCTATAAGCACCTTGGCAGAACGGCTTCCATCCATACTAGAATAGCCGTCATCATCTTCAGGTTGAAAGTAACTTTCAAAGACTTGGTGCACGATTTCAGTAACTTTAGATAAAGGAATATTCTTAATCCTTTTTTTGCAATAATTACACGGCCCTGTTACTTTCCCATGTTTTTTAACAATATTCTTTACGTATTTCTCACCAATGCATTGATGGCATATAACCTTTTCTATGTCCATATATATCCTGATTTTTTTCTGAGTTGTAATTTAGTATGTATTAATTTTTTCAATTATGCATGTGCATTGAAACTACTCCTAATACCATCAAATGCCCGGAGTACAGCCAGTAAAAAGTTTGCCGCGGTAAGAAGCGTTTCCCTGTTGCTTTCGCGCTATCAGTTAAAGTGAGCATGAATAGCGGTAAAAACAGCGTGGGTAAAATGGCGAAAGCGACCACTTCAATTATTGGCGCAGTCATCAATGAAGCAGCATTTAAACTGATCAGTGATAAAGCCCAAAGTAATAGAACTACCTTGTGTGGTGTGATGCTGGCTAACATCAGAACTGAGATCAACACAAAGGCAATGCCCCCTAACCCATAACTGGCCAGTGAGAGTGGCCACGCGAAAATGGCGATAAGCAGAATGCTTTTTATCCAGCAATACCGCGTTCTGGGATAGATCCATGCGACCAGTTGGCTGCACACGGCGAAGACAAACAAAATGTTCAACGCGTACCAGGGCTGATGGTCATAAAAGGCAAAGGCAAAGAAAGGCTGGGTTATGATCGCCCACTTCCATTGCCGTTTAGCCAGTTCCTGTGCACGGCCTGGCTGTTTTGCCATGTTGAACGCAAAGATAAGCGCGAACAGTGGCATGGCCATTCGGCCAACGGCGTAAAGCAGTGGGCTAGATGGTGTCAACAGAATGTCATTCACATGGTCGATAAGCATGGCGACCAGTGCCACGCATTTAACCACGTCCATGCTAAACGGGGACATTCTATCAAAATAGCCTGGAACCGCCCTCACCTGCCCTATGAGCATCTACTCAGCCTCTTCACGTAGTTTCTTACAGACCCGGTTAACCGTACTCAGCGACGCGCCGCTGATTCGGGACACGTCGGCCAAGCTCTTTCCGCTCTTTCGTAGCGTCATGATCACCATATGCAAATCTTCGTCAGCCCTGCGTCCGTGAAACTTCCCCTCGGCTTTGGCTTTGTCAATGCCCTCGCGTTGCCTGCGGCGGCGGTCTTCATAGTCTTTACGTGATATCGCGGCAAGCATGTCTAACATCATGCCGTTGATAGCCCGGAGCATCGCCCCCTGAAAATCATTTCCGCTCTTGTCGGTTAACGCCATTTGGCTGGTAGGCAAATCTAAGCTCACGACAGCCAGCTGCTTCGCGTTAATGATTGTTTTAAGCGCGCCCCAGTCATCCTCTGATAAACGGGATAACCGATCGACCTGTTCAATCAGGATAACGTCACCTGTATCTGCGTCATCCAACATCCGCATGAGTTCGGGCCGCTGAAGCGATGCACCGGACTCATTCTCGATATACCAGGCGGCAACTCGGTGTCCATTGTCCTCCGCGAATGCCTTCATCCGTTTTTGTGCTCTTTTAGCATCCTGACTTTTTGTTGAAGCCCTGAGATATCCGAAAATGTACATAAATGCCCCTTAAAATGTCATTAAGGTTATATCACGATATACAGTGTCATTTAGATAGTTTCTTTAGCTGAATTTAGCTATAATTTGATTGTTCTTTTTGGGTATACATTTAAAAGTGTAATTATATACAGCACTTAATTCAGCGGGGTTATTATGAGCGCAGCATGGTATTTGCTTTATTGTAAAAGTGGTCAGTCCAGTAGAGCACAGGCACATTTAACAAATCAGAGTGTGCATTGTTTCAATCCGGTGATTGAGGGTCAACTCCTGGTAAAGGGGAAAATCAAACACGGCGTCGAGCAACTCTTCCCAAATTACATGTTCGTGAAATTTGACCCTGAGATCATCCATACGACCACTCTCGCAGCAACTAGAGGCGTTAGTCACTTTGTTCGCTTTGGTAATAAGTTGGCGAATCTTACCGATAGCTTTATGGCCGAGTTAATGGAACGCATTCCTGGGCATCAAAGCAGTGAGGGTTTTGGGATTCAAAACGGCGACAAAGTGTTGCTGACTGAAGGAAATTTTGAAGGGCTGGAAGCCATATTCCAGGAAGTAGATGGAGAATCTCGTTCTATGCTGCTTTTGAAATTGGTGAACCAAAGCGTTCTTCAATCTGTACCAAATAAGCATTTTTCAAAAATTAACTAAAATATCTTCTGATTTAATAAATAAGAAGGTCATCTGCATTATAGTTTGCTGAGAGTTCTGAGCATTTGATTTTCCTCCAAACGGCACGATGTCGCGAACCTAGAGAATGTTTGCACTGGAAGCGTCAGACCCTATATCCAAACTTCATGATTTAATTGTGACGTTAACAGCCAGGAGTTGAGAAAGGCGTAGCGTGAGATATGGCGGCGAACCACACACGCAGCACAAGGGGGAGGCGCGTTTTATTGCGAAATGATGATAAGATGCAAAAAAAAAACCGGGCGAAAAAGTGGCAAAGTATCAGATTGATTCTGTCCAGAATTGGGCACCATTTGAACATGCGGGCATAACTTACTCTCTCAACCATCTAGATGCTCATGATATTACGTACAAAGGAGAAAAGGCTGACTATAAATTTGTTGTCACTTATGGCCTGCATTGCTTTGCCAAAGATCTAACGAACTGGAATATTCCCGTCGTCTATCGGGATGGTCGTGAAGCTAAGAATGTTTGTATGGAGCGCTATGAAGCGTCAAAGCATATTCGCCAGATCCTCCATCAATTGCCCGCCATGAGCATTTATCAAACAACGGCAGAAAAGTATTTTACTCTTCACATGATGAACAGCGCTACCCAGCAGGTTGAACCATATAAGATTTGCATCGCGTTCTTCAAAGAAAAACGTCTTTTACGCATGCATATCCTTTCGGCTTTCTTCGCACGGACAGGGCCAGGTTCGGAAGGCGAAGCAATTCCAAATAAATCAGTAAGTTTGTTTAAAGTCGCAAAAGATACAGCTGAGAAACCAAGGAATGGGGCAATACCAAAAGAAGTAAGGAATCGTTAGGTGGCGGCCCCCTTTCGGGGGCCTCAGCTGCCAGAACATGCCTGACAGGGCAGAACACTGTTGCCTCGGACTGGCCGAACCGGTTACCCGGCAGTGGGAAGCGATCCATTTCTGAATCTCTGTAACCTTCCATAGAAATATTATCAGCCTAATATTGGCACATGTCAACAGGTGGCAACCGCTTGCGGCTCTAGCGTCCAGCGAAATTAGTGACCTTTTTGTCACTTACTGAGAGATTAAATTGCTTCTACGCTGTCTTGATTTACTGTTCACAGTGCCGCATATTTGGTTGATTAGTGAGCTAGGCGTACAATGAACTCGGGTCTCTCAGACAGCTCACCCTCACCAAAGAAAGAAAAGATTTTCTTCATGTTCAAAATTTTTTGTTATCAGAAAGCTGTCTTGCCTTAAACGTTTTCCCTACGGCATCGACAAATTCCCTTATGTCCAGATCCTTCCTTTAAGTCTAATGTCCCTGTATGTACAGGTTCATCATCTTTCGTCACCCTGCATTTCCAGATAATAATCTTTTGTGCTGCTTATTATGCGATCCTGAAATTTTTCGGGTCCCTTTCCAGTAAATCATACATTT
>NZ_JBLYPL010000027.1:0-63255 GCF_051851855.1 Rahnella sp. ATs2
GTTGAGCGGGCTTTTTCATCTCTGCGAAAAATCAGATCACCAGTTAAGAATGACCTTTCCGGAATGACCGGAGCGCATCGCATCAAACCCTTTCTGGAATTCATCAATCGGGAAATGGTGAGTGATTAACGGAGTGAGATCCAGCCCGGACTGAATGAGCGCCGCCATTTTGTACCAGGTTTCAAACATTTCCCGGCCATAGATCCCCTTGATAAACAGCCCCTTGAAAATCACCTGATTCCAGTCAATGGCCATTTCTGCAGAAGGAATGCCGAGCATGGCAATCCGCCCGCCGTGATTCATCGCACTGAGCATGCTGCGAAATGCTGCCGGTGCGCCTGACATTTCCAGCCCGACATCAAACCCTTCCGTCATCCCCAGTTCTTCCATGACGTCCGGCAGGCTTTGCTGACTGACATTGACCGCCCGCGTTACACCCATTTTGCGCGCAAGTTCGAGCCGGTATTCGTTCATGTCAGTGATCACAACATGACGCGCGCCAACGTGTTTGCAGATAGCGGCAGCCATGATACCAATTGGACCTGCGCCGCTTATCAGGACATCTTCCCCGACTAAATCAAAAGACAGCGCGGTATGAACTGCGTTGCCCAATGGGTCGAAAATGGCCGCCAGATCGTCAGAAATATTGTCCGGGATTTTGAACGCATTGAACGCCGGTAAAACAAGATATTCCGCAAAGGCACCGGGACGGTTTACCCCGACGCCCTGCGCATTGCGGCATAAGTGCGTGCGCCCGCCGCGGCAGTTGCGGCAATGCCCGCAGGTGATATGACCTTCGCCGGAAACACGGTCGCCGATGCTGAAGCCTTTAACTTCCTGCCCGATCCCGACGACTTCGCCGACGTATTCATGGCCGACCACCATCGGCACCGGAATGGTTTTTTGCGACCATGCATCCCAGTTATAAATATGCACATCGGTGCCACAGATGGCTGTTTTGCGGATTTTGATCAGCAAATCGTTATGACCCATTTCAGGCACCGGCGCATCCGTCATCCAGATGCCTTCCTCACGTTTGAGTTTTGCTAAGGCTTTCATGGAAACTCCTCAGGCGATCACGCCAAGCTTTTTGCCGATACGGGTAAAGGCTTCAACCGCCTTTTCGATTTGTTCGCAGCTGTGTGCGGCAGACATCTGGGTACGGATACGCGCCTGGCCTTGCGGCACGACCGGATAAAAGAAACCGGTGACATAAATACCTTCCCGTTGCAAAAGCGCGGCAAATTCTTGCGCTAAACGAGCTTCGCCCAGCATCACAGGAATGATGGCGTGATCGGCCCCTGCCAGCGTGAAACCGGCTGCGGTCATTTTTTCACGGAACATTTTTGAATTGCTGAGCAAGCGCTCACGCAGTTCGCTGCCTTCTTCCAGCATGGAGAGCACTTTCAGCGAGGCAGAGACAATCGACGGTGCCAGTGAATTGGAGAAAAGATAAGGACGTGAACGCTGGCGTAACCAGTCGATAACTTCCTGACGGGCTGCGGTATAACCACCGGAAGCTCCGCCCAGCGCTTTACCGAGCGTTCCGGTGATGATGTCTACCCGCCCCATCACGTCACAATATTCATGAGTACCGCGCCCTTCGGTACCGACGAAACCGACAGCATGGGAATCATCGACCATCACCAGCGCGTCAAATCGTTCTGCCAGATCGCAGACACCTTTCAGGTTAGCAATCACGCCATCCATGGAAAACACACCGTCGGTGGCGACCAGAATATGCCGGGCACCGTCGTCTTTCGCCTGCTGCAAACGGGCTTCGAGTTCGTCCATATTATTGTTGGCATAGCGGTAGCGTTTCGCTTTGCACAACCGGACGCCGTCGATGATTGATGCGTGATTCAGCGCATCCGAAATGATGGCGTCTTCTTCGCCCAGCAGCGTTTCGAATAATCCGCCGTTGGCATCAAAACAGGAGGAATAAAGGATCGCGTCGTCCATACCGAGAAAATCGGCCAGGCGGTGTTCGAGTTCTTTATGGGCATCTTGTGTACCGCAGATAAAACGCACCGACGCCATGCCAAAACCGTGGCTGTCGAGCCCTTCTTTAGCTGCCCTGATGAGCTCCGGATGGTTAGCTAATCCGAGATAGTTGTTCGCGCAGAAATTGATGACCGGCTTGCCACCCGCGACAGAGACTTCAGCCTGCTGAGGCGTGGTGAGTATACGTTCTTCTTTAAACAGTCCTTCAACCCGCGCCTGATCGAGCTGGTCTTCCAACTGCCGATAAAACGAAACAGACATACAGTATTCTCCTGAAATGACTCATTCACGGAATACATTACTAATCTGAATACGAAATAACGATGGAACCGCTCACAATATCTTTGTTTTGCAGCATAGTTCACGCCTTACGGTCTGAAACACAAGAATGCGTGTTATCGGACACCTTCCCAATGTGAGCTTCATAATGAAGTGTTATGATATTACCCAATTACAGGCGGCGCATGGTGCGCGGTTCTTAAAATGATTAAAGGTGGATCCCATGATAATCGTCACTGGCGGCGCTGGTTTTATCGGCAGCAATATTATTAAATCGCTCAATGATATGGGATACCGCGATATTCTGGTGGTCGATAACCTGAAAGACGGCACCAAATTCGTCAATCTGGTGGATCTGGATATTGCGGATTATTGTGATAAAGAAGATTTCATCGCCAGTATCGTTGCAGGCGATGATTTAGGTGATATTGACGCCATTTTCCACGAAGGCGCCTGTTCGTCCACCACCGAGTGGGACGGAAAGTACATGATGGACAACAACTATCAGTACTCTAAAGATATCCTGCATTATTGTCTGGATCGCAGTATTCCTTTCCTTTACGCCTCTTCCGCGGCGACTTACGGCAGCCAGAGCACCAGCTTTGTTGAAGATCGTAAATATGAGCAGCCACTGAACGTCTATGGCTATTCTAAATTCCTTTTTGACCAGTATGTTCGCGAAATTCTGCCACACGCAGAATCTCAGATTTGTGGTTTCCGTTACTTCAACGTTTACGGACCACGCGAAGGCCATAAAGGCAGCATGGCCAGCGTCGCGTTCCACCTGAACAACCAGATCAACGCCGGCGAGAACCCGAAATTGTTCTCCGGCAGCGAAGGCTTCAAACGCGATTTCATCTACGTGGGCGATGTGGCTGCGGTGAACCTGTGGTTCTGGCAGAACGGCGTTTCCGGTATTTTCAACTGCGGTACCGGTCGCTCAGAATCCTTCCAGGCGGTGGCAGACGCGGTCGTGGCGTACCACAAATCTGGCGATATCGAATACATTCCTTTCCCGGAGAAATTGAAAGGCCGTTATCAGTCCTTCACTCAGGCCGATATGACCGCGCTGCGTAATGCCGGTTATGACAAACCTTTCAAAACGGTTGCTGAAGGTGTGACGGAATACATGAGCTGGCTTAACCGCACAGTTTAAGCCCTGCACATTGAGGAATGGATTAACGGTATGAAAATACTGGTAATTGGGCCGTCATGGGTCGGTGACATGATGATGTCTCAAAGTCTCTACCGCACCCTGAAAGCTGCGCACCCGCAAGCACAAATTGACGTGATGGCACCTGCATGGTGCCGTCCCTTGCTCGACCGGATGCCGGAAGTGAATCAGGCGCTGGCGATGCCATTGGGTCATGGCGCACTGGAACTTGGCGAGCGTCGTCGTCTGGGCGTTTCATTGCGCGATACGCATTATGACCGCGCTTATGTCTTGCCTAACTCTTTTAAATCAGCGCTGGTTCCGTTCTTTGCGCGCATTCCTCAGCGCACTGGCTGGCGTGGCGAAATGCGCTATGGCTTGCTCAATGATTTACGGGTCCTCGATAAAGCCGCATTTCCGCTGATGGTTCAGCGCTACGCGGCGCTCGGCTACGAAGCCGGAAAAATCAAAACTGCGGCCGACCTTCCAGAACCCATTCTGTGGCCAAAACTGCAGGTCACTGGAGCCGAAATCGCGGCCGTCAAAATCGCCTTTGCTGTCGATAATTCACGTCCGTTGATTGGCTTTTGTCCGGGTGCTGAATTCGGCCCGGCCAAACGCTGGCCGCATTATCACTACGCCGTACTGGCTGAAAAACTGATCAGCGAAGGCTATCAGGTCGTGCTGTTTGGTTCGGCAAAAGACAATGCCGCCGGAGAGCAAATCCGTCTGGCACTGACTGAAAGTGCTCAAGCTTTCTGCCTGAATCTTGCGGGTAAAACTTCTTTGGATCAGGCTGTGGTGATGATCGCGGCCTGCCAGGCTGTGGTCAGCAATGATTCTGGTCTGATGCATGTCGCTGCTGCACTGGATAAACCGCTGGTGGCACTCTACGGGCCGAGCAGCCCGGACTTCACCCCGCCACTCAGCCATCAGGCGAAAGTTATCCGCCTGATCACCGGCTACCATAAAGTCCGCAAAGGCGATGCCGAAGAAGGCTATCACCAGAGTCTGATTGATATTCAACCTGAGCAGGTTTATCAGGAATTAAACCAGTTACTGAGCGCAAGGAAGGAGATTTAATGCGGGTTCTCATTGTCAAAACCTCGTCCATGGGCGACGTTCTGCATACGCTTCCTGCATTAACGGATGCCATGCAGGCTATTCCCGGGATCCGCTTTGACTGGGTTGTGGAAGAAGGTTTCACTCAGATCCCCGGCTGGCATCCGGCCGTCGATCGCGTTATTCCGGTGGCGATTCGCCGCTGGCGCAAAAATTGGTTTGGCTCTGAAACCCGGCAGCAACGCTGTGATTTCAAACGCGAAGTGCAATCCACCCTCTATGACGCCATCATTGACGCTCAGGGATTAATCAAAAGTGCAGCGCTAATCACCCGTGTTGCCAAAGGTGAAAAACACGGGCAAGACTGCAAAAGTGCCCGTGAACCTTTCGCCAGCTGGTTCTACAATCAGCGCCACGAAATTGATAAAAAACAGCATGCAGTGGAGCGCACCAGAGAACTGTTTGCTAAAAGTCTCGGCTATGTAAAACCTGCGACCCAGGGCGACTACGCCATTGCGGCGCGCTTCCTTTCACATTTGCCTGACGATGCCGGTCAGTATCTGGTCTTTCTCCATGCGACCACCCGTGCAGAAAAACACTGGCCGGAAGAAAAGTGGCGTGAACTGATCGGGATGTTGAGTACTGCCAATCTTCGCATCAAACTGCCGTGGGGCGCTGAGCATGAATATCAGCGTGCGTTGCGCCTGGCTGAAGGGTTTCCTTACGTTGAAGTCTTGCCTAAATTGAGTCTCGAGAAAGTGGCTGAGGTGTTAGCCGGTGCGCAAGCCGTGATTTCAGTGGATACCGGACTCAGCCATCTGACTGCGGCGCTGGATCGCCCGAATATCACCCTCTACGGTCCGACCGATCCGGGTTTGATTGGCGGGTACGGGAAGAATCAGTGTGTCCTGAAAGCAGAAAACAACTCGCTGGAGGCTCTGCCGGTGGAACGCGTTTTTGAGCAACTCAACGATGTTATTTCTGCCAATAAGGAAATGAACTGACCATGAGCTATGTAATTATTTTCATTTTGCTGTGGCCATTCAAAATGCTGATGAAACCTTTTCATCAGGGCAGAGGACGCAATCTCGTCATCCAGACCGCCAAAATTGGCGATTTTGTTAACATCACGCCGTTACTCAAACATCTGAAAAAATCGGACGTGTTAATCAGTAAAACGGTGCTGCCACTGGCCGGGCGCGATACAACGATTGAGTCGATCTTCCTGATTGAAGAACACAAGAAGTCTCTCTTCAGTAAAATCCGTCTGGCGTTCAGGCTCCTCAACCGCTATGACAATGTCTATCTGCTGCAACCTAACAGCATTAATGCTTTCTACGCTGCGTTTTGTAATGCGAATTACAAAGCCTTTTTAGAAACCTATGTGCGCAAGTGGTATCACCGGATTTTCTTTGCCACAGCCAACGTGGTCCGGCAGCACGGTAAGTATGATCTCGCGTTAGAGAATTACCTGAAACTGGCTGATCCGGCTCTGACGGCTAACAGTTATCACTCGCATGCCACTCTGCCGTTATGGATCCCGAAAACCCATTACCCTGTGCTGGATAAAACCGGTGAAATCAAAATTGGGATCAGTATTTCTGCAGGTAATCGTGCAAAAACTATCCCCCGTGAAGTCTGGCAGCAGATCATACAAAATCTGTCGAATCTGAACTGTCAGTTCATCGTGTTCGGTCCGGCCAATGAGCAGCCTTATCTTGATGCTTTACTTGAAATTTTAAGTGAAGAGGAAAAATCACGCGTCGTGAGCCTCATCGGGCAGATGCCGTTAGAAGATGTGCCTTTTGCGCTAGGTCAACTTGATGCTTATATCGCCTCAGATTCAGGAAATGCCTATATAGCAGATTCACAAAAAACGCCTATCATCTGCTTTACCGGCCCATGTTGTAAGGAAGAACAGCGTCCGTTAGGTAAGGTGCTGTTTATAGAGCCTGAAAACTTTGAACCTGCTTCGTTTGTTTTTGAAACCAGAACCCGTTTTAGCCTGACGCCGGAACAATTGTTTGCGCTAAACGAACATAAATTAAAAGCGATTCACGAGTTCATTACTGACAGCAGAGGTCAGGAGCCCCATTATGGCTAATATCTTGCATTCATCGATTAAGAATAGGGAAGAAATTGTTAACTCTCTGGGAACTGAAAAAGATGTGGTGCATCTCTCTTTCGGTATCAATGACAGTTATGCTCGCGGAATGGGCATTGCTGTGTTCTCAGTTCTGGAAAACAACCCTGATCTGCGCTTTCATGTTCATTTATTCGGTACAACGCTCAGCAATGAGAGCATCAGCCGAATTATTGAGTTAGCGAAGATATTTCCCCTTGCCGTCACCACCTATACCTTCAAAGATGAGGCTTTTCAGGGATTGCCGATGGTTGGCCGCTACACACACGCCATCTATTACCGGTTATTTATCCCGCTCATCCTCGCTGATATCACAGATAAAGTGATTTATCTGGATGCTGATACGCTATGTGTCGGTCAGTACAATGACCTGATCAAACTGGATATCAGTCAACACACGTTATGTGCAGTAAATGATGAAAAAAGGGCGCGAGCTAAACTTTGCCCGGTGCTAAAGCTGACTTCTGGTAATTATTTCAACTCCGGATTTCTTTATATCAATATCGAAAAATGGGTTGCCAGAGACACCACCAACCGGGTGATTAATGAGCTTCGCGAAAACGGGGATAAATTTAAATTCCCTGATCAGGAAGCCCTGAATGTCGTGCTTGAAAATGAAATCCTGCTACTGCCTAAAGAATATAATTATATCGTCGATATCATTTACAAACGCGTAGGCCATGAGAAAGCACTTCCTGTCGGTGTGATCCTGATTCATTACACCGGAAAATGTAAACCCTGGCATTCGTGGGGTGGAAGCAAAGTGGCTGATCTCTATTACTCCTATTATGAGCGATCCCCATGGAGAGGCATTTCGCTCGACATGCCAGTGAGTTATAAAGAAATGAAGCGCTATGCTCGTGTCCTGTGGTTCAAAGGAGACTACTTAAGTAGCGTGAAATGGATGGCGAAATATATGAACACAAAATTACTCAGGAAAAGAACACATGATTAAGCTTTGTTTATCAGCAATTAAAGAATCGTCATTTGATGATAAACTTGCTGCACTATTTTTCTTATTTATAACCATTTCAATTTCTTTTTTCATGTTTTCCGGAGAAATTAGCCGTAGTTTATTTTACATCACAAGCTATATTTCCGTTGTCTACTTTATACACGTCACATTTAGGAAAGAAAGGAAATTATACTTCTACTTTTTTTCGTGGGTTATATTCCTATTAGGCGCAAGCAAATTAATATGGGTGATATTGACAACAAACAATCAATATCCTTTCATTGCTCATCATTATCAAATAAGCGGTAAGCGGCTAATCCTGGCTTCCTTTATCATATACTCCATTGAGCATAATTTACACAAATGGAGAATATCGACACTGACCGCCAGGGCAGGCGTTGCGATTATGACACTGCTGTTTATAATCATATCCGTGATGCATATCTCTAGTTATCTTAAAACAGGCATACGAATCAGCATTAACTCCGATGCTCCAACTACGGGGGCTTACACGTTCACTGTCTTTTCTTTACTGGTGATGTATAGCCTCAAATATCATGGCCTCAAGCATTACAGGCTCATTTGCCTGATAATCATGACCATGACATTTGCCGTTCTTGCTGCTACAGAAACACGATCTGCAATTATGCTCTTCACTTTAATTAGTGCCTGTTGCACCCTTTACGATTTTGCCAGAAGCTCACACACTTCAAAGTTTATCTATGGTTTTGCTATTGCGATATTGATAATTGCTGCCGTGGTTTCAGGCCATCCATATTACAATAAAGCTATTGAGCGTATCGATAATCTCCATAATGAAGTAGCATCTTATAATGCGGGAGATCGTAATACATCCGTAGGCGCCCGTTTCTCAATGTGGCGCGCGGGTATCGATGCTTTTGAACATCATCCGTTCGGACAGTCAGCAGACAGCCGGAATGCGCTTGCGACAGCCTTCATTAATCAGCATGAAGGGGGAAATCCGGAAGCCTTACGTAATCTGCCATTCCATTTGCACAATGACATCATTGACACCTTGTCATTACAGGGCATTTTTGGCGGGATTATTATGGTGTTGTTCTTCGCCGTATTATTGTTATATCCCTTTAAACTCGTCCCTAAAGGCTACGAATTCCTGCTGCTTTCAGTACCGGTCATTTATTTCAGTCAGGGCGATTCTCAGTTCTATAATCGCGAGACGCCGTATTTTGTCGTTCTGATCGTGGGGTATCTGCTGATGTTGCGGATGAAGACCCCTTCAGTCTCTGAAAAATAATGATTTTACGTGCCGGGCACTGCGCCCGGCGCGGTTGCCAGCACTCCTTATTCGTGGAAATTATGTGTCATGACCCTAACAACACCATCCGAAACCATTAAACTCAGCGCGATCATCCCTATGTACAACGCAGGGGCGATGTTCCGGAATT
Source organism: Rahnella sp. ATs2 (assembly GCF_051851855.1). Lineage (NCBI taxonomy): Bacteria > Pseudomonadati > Pseudomonadota > Gammaproteobacteria > Enterobacterales > Yersiniaceae > Rahnella > Rahnella sp. ATs2. Next base: position 9,024 of record NZ_JBLYPL010000027.1, read on the forward strand.
TTATGGATTCACTCGTCGCGCAAACGCTGGATAGCCTCGAAATTATCATTGTTAACGACGGCTCTACGGACGGGTCAGAGCAGACAGCACAAGAGTACGCCGCAAAATATCGTCATATTCAGGTTATTACCCAGGAAAACGGCGGGGTTTCGCGGGCACGTAATGCCGGTCTGGATATTGCCCGGGGCAAGTATGTAACCTTTCCGGATGCCGACGACATCGTCTCTCCGGATATGTACAAAACGTTGATAGAGATGTGTGAGCAGGATGATCTGGATGCCGCTCAGTGCAATGGTGAACGCTATTTTGTCGGCTCAGAAAAAGTAAAACCGCTCATTCCTGAGGACCGTTTAACTTCAACGGGTGTACTGGATGGGCCATTGTGGTTGAAAACGGCGCTGGCGACTAACCGGTATTTGCATGTTGTCTGGCTTGGCGTCTATCGTCTCGAATTGATTAGAAAACAGGGACTGTATTTTGAACCTGGTTTACACCATCAGGATATTCCCTGGACGACCGAATTCATGTTCAATGCCCGCCGCGTGAGATACACCCAAACGATCCTATACCGCTACTACATTCACGGTCAGTCAATCAGTAATCAAAAACGCACTGGGATGAAGAACGTTGAATATCAAAGACATTATCTGAAAATTGCCAAAATGCTTGATGAGCTGAATGAGCAATATAAAGACCGGATAAAAATTTATCCTGAGTTTCCACGGCAGGTCACACGTGAAGCGCTGACGGTATGCCACTCAGTTCGTCGTGAGCCTGATCCTGCGGCTCAAAAAGCCATGATTGAAGATATTTATACCTCCGGCACACGTAAGATAATGCTCCGTAATGCCCGCGGCCCGAAGCAATGGTGGCAACTATTATTGTGGCTAAAGCGCCTGCATAACTTACGCAAAAAACTCGCCTGAGGCCTTTAAGAAAGAGATGATTTCCTTACCCACATAATTCCTTTATAACTATTTCCTAAACGAAGTTATTTACCTTTCTATATCAGGCAGATAAATAACTTCACAGCATTGGATTCTTCACCTAAAATCTATTCACTATATTCTAATATCAGATAATAGAATGCCTAACTCAGAAGCCAAGTACGCAGCCTTTATCCCCAGACGAATTTTGCTGGTGAAACTCCGTCATCACGGAGATATGGTGCTCACAACACCAGTGATAAACAGACTGCGCCAGCATTATCCTGATGCTGAAATTGATGTGCTTCTCTATAAAGAAACCCGCCCTATTCTGAGCGAACATCCGTCGCTTTCCCATATTCATGTCATTGACAGAACTTGGAAAAAGCAAGGCATCCGCTATCAGTTACAGCAAGAATATCAGCTGCTGAAAGCCGTTCGCGCACGCCATTATGATCTGGTGATCAACCTGGCTGATCAGTGGCGCAGTGCGCTACTTTCGTTGTTTTCCGGAGCAAAAGTCCGGCTGGGTTTTGACTATAAAAAACGCCGTTCTCCGGTCTGGCGGGCTGGCCATACAGAGTTAGTGACGACTGAAAATCACAGTATTTTGCATACCGTTGAACAGAATATGTCGATTTTATCTCCGCTTGGGATCCCGGTGGAGAATGCCCAAACCTCGATGCATTATTCAGAAAGTGACAAGGCTTTTTGCCAGCAGTTGCTTCTCAAACATCATGTCACCGGCGGATACATCGTGATTCAGCCGACCTCACGCTGGACGTTCAAATGCTGGGATGATGATAAATTTGCCAGCGTCATTGATGGCCTCGCAGATACAGGGCTGACGATTGTCATGACCGCGGGTCCTGATAAAAAAGAACGGGACATGGTGCGTAAAATCCAGGATCTTACTCACAATCCTCAGGTTATTTCTGTTGCCGGGCAGTTGTCGCTGACGCAACTGGCCGCCATGATTGACGGTGCAAAACTTTTTATCGGTGTTGATTCCGCGCCGATGCACATGGCAGCGGCCCTGAATACCCCCTGCGTGGCTTTGTTCGGCCCGACAAAAATGCAGCACTGGCGCCCCTGGGGCAATAACAATACAACTCTCTGGGCCGGAGATTACGCTCCGCTGCCCGCGCCGGATTCTATCGACACAAAAACCCAACAGCGTTATTTGCATGCTATTCCGGTCAGCGATGTTATTGATGCCGCCAGGAGTTATCTGCATGAGTGATTCTGCTGATCAGACAAAAAATATTGGTTTAGCGATCGTCAGACAAAAGTATCGCCCGGATGGCGGTGCAGAGCGTTTTATATCCCGAGCGCTGGAAGCCCTGAACGATCAGAATATCGACCTGAACATCATCACCCGTCAGTGGGAAGGCAAGCCTAATCCGAAATGGAAAATTCATATTTGTAACCCGGCAAAATACGGTCGCGTTTCAAGGGAAAAAGGCTTTGCCGCAGCCGCGCAGCAATGCTGGAAGCAGGAACATTTCGATATAGTCCAAAGTCATGAGCGCATCCCGGGTTGCGATATTTTCCGTGCAGGAGACGGCGCACATCGCGTCTGGCTGGAACAAAGGGCACGCGTCATTTCCCCTTTTCAGCGTTTCCTTACGCAAATCAGTCCCTACCACCGCTATGTTCTGCAAGCCGAAGAAGCGATGTTCCATTCGCCGGAATTGAAAAAAATCATCTGTAATTCTGAGATGGTAAAACGCGACATCATGCGTTGTTACGGGGTCGATGAGAGCCGGTTCGAGGTTATTTATAATGCTATCGACTCGCAAAAGTTTATTCCTGCAACTGACGAGCAACGCAATGCCTCGCGCGAAACACTTTCTATCCCTGCCGGCGCTGTTGCCCTGATTTATGTGGGTTCAGGCTTCGAGCGTAAGGGGCTTAAACCCGCGATAGAAGCCATTGCCGCCAGTGACCGCTATCTCATCGTTGTCGGACAGGATAAAGACCAGAAGAAGTATGAATCTCTGGCGAAGCAGGCAGGATGTCTGGAAAGAGTCCGTTTCGCCGGCGTACAAAACAATGTTATCCCGTTCTATCACGCAGCTGATGGAATGATTTTACCGACGTTGTATGACCCGTTTCCTAACGTCATTCTTGAAGCGATGGCCTGCGGCCTTCCGGTGATCACCAGCCAGACATGTGGCGGTGCTGAATTCATCAGGGAAGGACATGAAGGGTTTGTTTGTGATGCGCTGGATGTGGCAAAACTCACTGAATTCGTGAAGAAAATTCCTTCCCGAAGGGAAAATGCTGAGATGGGAAATGCGGCCAGAGAGCGTATTCTCCCCTATAGCCCAAAAAACCTTTCACAACAATTAGTTGCACTTTATTACTCGTTGCTGGCCTGATGCCATTCGCGCTGACATGATGAGTCGATCACACTTATCTGGTAACATGTGCCCATCTATCCGCCGGGACTATTTTCGCTATATGAAATTGACTTTCCCTTATGCAACGCCTGATAAAAGATGAATATTTTTTATAATATAATCATATATTTAATTCAGCCATTGATTTGGATCCGTTTACTGTTGCGCAGCCGGAAGTCTCCTGCATACCGTAAACGCTGGGCTGAACGTTATGGCTTCTGCAAAGGGAAGGTTGTGTCCGGTGGCATTATGCTGCATTCCGTTTCCGTGGGCGAAACACTGGCAGCCATTCCTTTAGTCCGCGCTTTACGTCATCGCTATCCTTCCTTGCCAATTACCGTCACGACAATGACCCCGACCGGCTCGGAGCGTGTTCAGTCGGCCTTTGGCAAAGGTGTGCATCACGTCTATCTGCCTTATGATCTGGCAGGATCGGTAAATCGTTTTCTTGATGAAGTAAACCCTAAGCTGGTGATCATCATGGAAACCGAGTTGTGGCCGAATCTGATCAGTGCCCTGCACCGTCGCCAGATCCCGCTGGTCATCGCCAATGCGCGCCTTTCAGCCCGTTCGGCAAAGGGATATCAGAAGCTGGGCAAATTCATTCGTACCATTTTGCAACGTATCACGCTGATTGCCGCGCAAAACCAGGAAGACGGTGAACGTTTCCTCTCCTTAGGCCTGAAACGAAATCAGCTCGCTGTCACCGGTAGCCTGAAATTCGATATCTCCGTGACACCTGAACTGGCGGCAAAAGCCATTGCGCTGCGCAGTCAATGGGCATCACGCCGTCAGGTCTGGATAGCTACCAGCACGCATGAGGGTGAAGAAACTCTGCTGCTGGAAGCACACAAAGAACTGCTGAAAGCGCATCCTAACTTGCTGCTGATTCTGGTTCCCCGCCATCCGGAACGTTTCCCGGTGGCCTGTGAACTGACGCGTAAAGCAGGACTCTCCTTCATTCAGCGCAGCTCCGGTGAAGTGCCATCCTCGACCACTCAGGTGGTGATCGGCGATACCATGGGCGAATTAATGCTGCTGTACGGCATTGCTGACCTGGCATTTGTCGGCGGCAGTCTGGTCGATCGCGGTGGTCATAACCCGCTTGAAGCCGCCGCACACGCCATCCCGGTACTGATGGGGCCGCACACCGTTAATTTCAAAGACATTTGCGCCAAGTTAGCTCAGGACGACGGTCTGATTACGGTGATGGATACGGCATCGCTGGTGAAAGAAATTTCGACCCTGCTGACTGACGAAGACTATCGTTTGTATTACGGGCGTCACGCCGTTGAAGTTCTGCATCAAAATCAGGGGGCATTACAACGCCTGCTGCATTTACTGGAGCCTTATCTGCCTGTCCGGAGTCATTAATGGCTGATAAAAAACGTTTATCTGTTGTACTGATTGCGCGTGATGAAGCCGGTTTGTTGCCGGAATGCCTTGAATCAGTTGCATGGGCGGATGAAATTATTCTGCTCGACTCCGGCAGCAAAGATGCAACTCAGGATGTCGCCCGCAGTTTTGGCGCAAAAGTATTTCAAAATACCGACTGGCCGGGGTTCGGCAAACAACGTCAGCTGGCGCAAAGCTATGCCAGCGGTGACTATATTTTGATGATCGATGCCGACGAGCGTGTAACGCCGGAATTGCGCCAGTCGATTGAAAATGTCCTGAAAACTCCGCAGGAAAACACCGTTTATAGCCTCGGGCGCAGTAATCTTTTTCTCGGAAGATTCATGCGCCACAGCGGATGGTATCCGGATCGCGTGAACCGGTTGTATCCTTCCACATTCAGTTATAACGACGATCTGGTTCATGAATCACTGAACACCGGGAGTGCTGCGGTCGTGCCATTGCAAGGCGATCTCCAGCATCTCACCTGTCGTGACCTTTTCGCTTTCCAGCGTAAACAGCTCAGTTATGCGCAGGCGTGGGCAGAACAACGTCATCAGCAAGGGCGTAAGTGCAGTTTCTTCTCGGTTATTTCGCATACGCTGGGGGCATTCATGAAAACCTGGATCCTTCGCGCTGGCTTTCTGGATGGTAAGCAGGGGTTGATACTGGCAGGCGTCAATGCACAATATACCTTCAATAAGTATGCCGCCCTGTGGGCACTCAGCCATCAACTGCAAAAGTGAGCCGTCATGAGCACTAAGGCAATTTATCCCGGCACGTTCGACCCGATGACCAACGGGCATCTTGATATCGTCACCCGTGCGGCACTGATGTTTGACCATGTTATTCTTGCGATTGCGGCCAGCCCAGGCAAAAAACCGATGTTCTCGCTGGATGAGCGCGTGGCGCTGGCGACACAAGTGACGTCGCATCTGGATAATGTTGAAGTGATTGGATTCAGCGATCTGATGGCGAATTTTGCCAAAGCTCAGGGCGCTAACGTGCTGGTTCGTGGTTTACGCGCGGTGTCTGATTTTGAATATGAAATGCAGCTTGCGAACATGAACCGGCATTTACTGCCGACGCTGGAAAGCGTGTTCATGATGCCATCGAAAGAGTGGTCGTTTATTTCCTCTTCACTGGTCAAAGAAGTGGCACGACACGGTGGCGACATCGCGCCTTTCCTGCCACAGGTTATTACTCAGGCCCTGATGGAAAAAATCAGCGCCTGAATCGCTTATCAGCGCTGGCAGTTCGGGCAGAAAAACGTGGTGCGCTGAGCGTGTTTCTTACTCTCAATCGGCGTACCACATGCCCGGCAAAGCTCGCCAGCTCTTCCGTACACCTGTAATTCCTGCGCAAAATATCCCGGCTTTCCATCTGACTGTAAAAAGTCCTTCAGCGTCGTCCCGCCCTGTTCAATCGAACGCAACAGTACTGCTTTGATGGTTCTGACCAGCAACTCCGCTTCATCACGTTTGAGCGAGTGCGCGGGTCTGTCAGGTGAAATACCGGCAACAAACAAGGATTCGCTGGCGTAGATATTCCCCACGCCGACCACCAGTTTGTTGTCCATCAGCCAGGGTTTGATCGGTGATTTTTTCGTACGGCATTTCTCAAACAGATAATCTGCCGTGAAATTTTCGCTCAGCGGTTCAGGACCGAGATGCGCCAGGACATTGCTGGCCGCCAGATCAGAAGACCATAACCAGGCACCAAAACGCCGAGGATCGGTATAACGCAACACGTGGCCGGTATCCATCACCAGATCAACGTGGTCATGTTTGCCCGGCTCAGTCTCTTCCGGCAACACGCGCAAACTGCCAGACATGCCCAGATGAATGATGATCCATCCGGTTTTCAGCTCGACCAGCAGATATTTAGCGCGACGCTGAACACTCAGAACAGGCTGATCGCTTAACGCTAAGATCTCCGCCGAGACAGGCCAGCGCAAACGCGGATTGCGTACGACAGCATGGAGTATCGTGTGACCTTTCAGATAGGGTTCAATCCCTCTGCGGCTGGTTTCAACCTCAGGTAATTCCGGCATTAATTTCTCCCTTAGCAGAATCGTGTTCAGAGTGTGTCGCAGACACCGACATCAGGCAAATAAAAGTCGCTGTGAATGGAAATCCCAAAATTCAGGCAATAAAAAACCCGGCCGGAGCCGGGTTTTTAGCAATCCACTAAAATTATTTAATTTTAGCTTCTTTGTAGATCACGTGTTGACGGACAACTGGATCGAATTTCTTCAGTTCCAATTTTTCCGGCTTAGTACGCTTGTTCTTCGTGGTGGTATAGAAGTGACCAGTACCAGCAGAAGAAACCAGCTTGATCTTCTCGCGAACACCTTTAGCCATGATGCAGTTCCTTAATACTTCTCACCGCGGGCACGCAGATCGGCCAAGACCGTCTCAATACCCTTCTTATCAATAACACGCATACCTTTAGCAGATACACGCAGAGTTACAAAGCGCTTCTCAGCCTCAACCCAAAAACGGTGGGAGTGCAGGTTCGGCAGAAAACGGCGTTTGGTCGCGTTCATTGCGTGGGAACGGTTGTTACCGCTCACCGGGCGCTTGCCAGTAACTTGGCAGACTCGGGACATGTCTATTCTCCAAAAATCAAATCAGCTCGAGCTTCGTATAGGGTATGGCCGCCTCGTCAGGCTTTTAGAGCCCATCTCAGCAAACTCCACTGAGAACCGACTCACTGTCGTCGGGTAAAAACCAATTCATCAGGTTAGAAACCTGCTGAGATAGGCTCTTATCGCCAAACCCAAGATTCTCAAAGGTGGCGTAGTATACGCTCTGTAGCGTAAGTGCTCAAGTCCCGAACAGCTAAAGATCCCAAAGGATCTTCAAAAAACAAGGCTAAATCCAACCACGCTCGGCAAAAGATACCGTTTCTCCGTGACCTACAACCAAATGGTCGAGGACACGAATCTCAAGCAGCTGGCACGCTCGAATAATCTGTTCAGTCACTTTTCTGTCCATCAGGCTGGGCTCAGCCCGACCGGATGGGTGATTATGCGCCAGAATTAGGGCTGCCGCATTAACCTTCATCGCACCACGAACAATTTCGCGGGGATACACTTCTACGTGCCCAATAGTACCAGCAAACATCTCCTCATGGCGAATAACGCGATGCTGGTTGTCGAGAAAAAGTACCAGAAACACCTCTCTTTCCCGAAAAACGAGCAAATTCTGCAAATATTCTCTGATAACCTCCGGGCTGAGCATCGCATTTTCAGCACTCAAATGACGCAAATAGGCGCGACGTGATAATTCGGAGACCGCGACCAGCTGGGAAAACTTGGCGACGCCCATCCCTTTCGTGCGCGCCATCGCGTCAAAATCGGCCATCAGTAACTGATGCAATGAACCGAATTCCTCCAGCAGGTTCTTTGCCAGTTCCATCACATGCAATCCCCGGCATCCGGTGCGCAGATAAATCGCCAGCAGCTCCTGATCCGTCAGCTCTTTCGCACCTTGCTGCAATAATTTCTCCCGCGGCGGCATCACGCCCGGCCAGGGCTCTTGTCGTTTCGTCATCCTGACTCCTTAATTGACCAGGATTGTGGCACAACGCCATAGCCGTCGTGATTTCCACCGGGTCAGCTTGCGAGACATTACGCAGAATTTTTATTGCTCCGGTAACGGAGCATCGCCAATAGCTGTCATCATTGCGCGTTATGCTAAAATGTCGCTTCTTCCAGCTTTCAACCAATCGGACAATGATGATGACGGGACTTTCCGGCAAACATATTGTGCTCGGTATCAGCGGTGGTATCGCTGCCTATAAAGCACCAGAACTGGTACGTCGCTTACGTGAAAGGGGCGCTGAAGTCCGCGTCGTTATGACAGAAGCGGCGAAATCCTTTGTGACTCCGCTGAGCCTGCAGGCTGTTTCTGGCTATCCGGTTTCCGACGACCTGCTTGATCCTGCAGCTGAAGCGGCAATGGGTCATATTGAGTTAGGCAAATGGGCTGATTTAGTGATTATCGCCCCCGCCACGGCGGATTTGCTGGCCCGCATGAATGCCGGTATGGCGAATGATCTGCTGACGACGGTTTGTCTGGCGACAGCCGCGCCGGTCGCGGTGCTCCCTGCGATGAATCAGCAAATGTATCGCGCTGCCGTCACGCAGGAAAATCTGCAAAGCCTGGCGGCGCGGGGCACGTTGTTGTGGGGCCCTGACAGCGGCAGTCAGGCTTGTGGTGACGTAGGGCCGGGACGCATGCTCGATCCGCTGGTGATTGTTGATATGGCAAACGCGCATTTCTCTTCGCGCAACGATCTGGCCCATCTGAACATTATGGTGACCGCAGGTCCGACCCGTGAGCCGCTGGATCCTGTCCGCTTCATCAGTAATCACAGTTCCGGCAAAATGGGTTTTTCGATTGCCAAAGCCGCCGCTGAACGCGGTGCGCAGGTTACGCTAATCGCCGGACCGGTCACCCAGCCGACACCGCCTAACGTCCGCCGGATTGATGTGGAAAGTGCGCTGGAAATGCAAAAAGCGGTGCAGCTTTCTGCGGGTTCTCAGCATATTTTTATTTCCTGCGCTGCCGTGGCTGATTACCGCGCAGAAATTATTGCTGATGAGAAAATCAAAAAGCAAGGCGATGAAATCACTGTGAAAATGGTGAAAAACCCCGACATTGTCGCGGGCGTTGCCGCCATGACAGAGAACCGGCCATACGTTGTGGGGTTTGCCGCTGAAACCCAGAATGTGGAAGAATACGCGCGGCAAAAAAGGATCCGCAAGAATCTGGATCTGATCTGCGCTAACGATGTTTCACTTGCCGGGCAGGGTTTCAACAGTGATTCCAATGCCCTGCATCTTTTTTGGCAGGACGGGGATAAAATTTTACCGCTCAGCGATAAGTCCCTGCTTGGTCAACGTTTATTAGAAGAGATTGTCAGCCGTTATGATGAAAAAAATCGACATTAAAATTCTCGACCCGCGCATCGGTTCGACTTTCCCTTTACCGGCTTACGCGACACCAGGGTCTGCGGGTCTGGATTTACGCGCCTGTCTGGACGCGTCTGTAGAACTGAAACCGGGTGAAACTACGCTGCTGCCAACTGGTCTGGCTATCCATATTGGTGATGCTAATCTGGCGGCGGTGATTTTGCCGCGCTCCGGCCTGGGCCATAAACACGGCGTCGTGCTGGGCAATCTGGTCGGTCTTATCGACTCTGATTATCAGGGCCAGCTGATGGTGTCTGTATGGAACCGCGGTCAGACCACATTTATTATTGAACCGGGCGAGCGCATTGCTCAGATGGTATTTGTCCCTGTGGTTCAGGCAGAATTCAATCTGGTGGAAGATTTTAACGCCAGTGAACGCGGCGAAGGGGGCTTTGGCCACTCAGGTCGCCAATAAGAACCTGTTCAGCACCGCAGATTTTGACGCGATATTGAACAGATCCTTATCACTATCAGACCGTAACAACGCGAAGGGAACGAAATAAGCCGCAGGATCACAGCGATTCATGCGGCAGTTGTGCGGTTTCTCCATGGTTTTAGCCGTTTTTTAGCAAGGGTCTATTCAGACATGGCAGAGAAAGAAACGACAAAAAGGAACAGGCGCGAAGAGATTTTGCAGGCGTTAGCGCAAATGCTTCAGTCCAGCGATGGCAGCCAGCGGATCACAACGGCAAAGCTTGCCGCCAGTGTAGGTGTTTCAGAAGCAGCTCTTTACCGTCATTTCCCCAGTAAAACGCGGATGTTTGACAGTTTAATCGAGTTTATCGAAGACAGTCTGATCACTCGTATCAATCTCATCCTGCAGGATGAAAAAGATACGCTAAACAGAATCCGTCTTATTTTGCTGCTGATTTTAGGTTTTGCCGAACGTAATCCGGGACTAACCCGCATCATGACCGGTCACGCCCTGATGTTTGAACAGGACCGCCTGCAAGGTCGCATCAACCAGCTGTTCGAGCGAATCGAAGCGCAATTGCGTCAGGTTTTGCGGGAAAAGAAAATGCGTGAAGGCAGCGGGTTTATCAGTGATGAGACCCTGCTCGCCAGCCAGTTACTGGCATTCTGCGAAGGAATGCTGTCGCGTTTTGTACGCTCTGAATTCAAGTACAAGCCGACACAAGACTTCGATACCCGCTGGCCGCTTATCTCCACTCAGTTGCAATAAAAACACGACGCAGCGACAAACATCAGATATCAAAAAGGGCCGAAAGGCCCTTTTGTTTTTCCCGCTACGGCTGAATCATTTTTCCATTTTCATCCAGCATAGCGGTCAGTAAAGCCGACCCGTCTTCTCCTACCCGAAATGCACCATAACGTGCGCTGGCGAAACGCTCACCGTGGCCTTCCTGGAAAAAGTAAGCATCAGTACCCACCGTCAGCATTCCGGCATTCATATGATAGTTAACCCGCAACTCATCGGGCTTCAGCGGGTCACCGCTATCAAACCGCGCCTGAGTGACCTGCCGGTACTCATTAACGGCCACAATAATTTTGCCACTGACAGGAAGACAAGGCGTCTGTGGAACAGAATCACAAACCTGACGTTGCTGGTATAACTCCTGCTGCAAAGAACGCGTAATGGCATAGTTGAGAACCATGTAATCCCCCTGCATCAGAGAGCGCGGATCAACCGGCGCAAGCTGCAATATCATCACCGCGCCCTGTTTAAGTACCTGCTCTTTTTGCCAGATACCCGCATTCACTGCGATCAACGCCAGCAGTATCACCAATCCTGCCAGCCATTTTCTCAGATTACCGGTTCGCATAAGTTTGCTCCTTACGCGCGGGGATCAGCTTTTTGGCTGCAAATGCCAGCGCCAGCAACACCACGCCTGTGACAAACATCAGAAGAGATTTATGCAATAAGCTGACGCCGAGGAAGTAATACCAGTCAATGATATACAGCGCCACAAAACAGCCACTCGCGGCTAAAATCCCCTGACTTCCCTGATAACGGGCCATCAGTAATAACCACAGGCCCAGGCCGATTCCCGGCGCATTAAAGGCTGCGGCACCACACAAAACCGCCGCTGCCAGATACAGCATGGCTGATGGCGTCTTTTTCACCCCAGTCTGATACAAACACCCCAGTATTAAACCGGCGGCAATACCTGCGCCGGTACCCTGCGAAAGAGTGAAATACCCTGCTGGCTGCCAGAAAAAGTTGAAGAGAAGCGAGGAATTAATACCGGAAAAACACTGCAATATCAGGCCGGAAGGAATACCCCAGAGGAAAGGAGAAACCGCATCAGCCCATGATGTGGCTTTTAGGTTAATTTGTTCTCTGATAATCCACAGCCAGAAAATCACTATTGCAGCGACCAGCGCTGAAACTGCCCAAAAACTGGCGGCCGGCGGTAAATACATGCCAGCCAGCAAATTGCCGGAAAGGATCAGAAAAAATGTCAGCGCAGTTATCGCCATAAAGCGGAAAGTACGATCAGGCATGGCCAGCGCCATCAACGCAAGCACCGGCAATGAACAGAGCGAGCCCACCAGGAAAGACATTTCCCAACCAGGCTCAAAGAGAATATAGAAACCAAAACAGAGGCCACAGGTTGCGGCTATTGCCCATGCCAGCCCGATATGATGCTTGCTCACGCCCTGTACGCGCAAAAGTCCGCCGGCGACAAAGGCAAGGAGCAGCGAAGGGATAATCACCGTGGCAGCGTTGGGATCATTGAGCAGGCCGACAACATACAGCACCAGTATCAGCAGAAGTAAAATAATCATCGCCGCAACCCAGCCACCGATACCCAGCGTCAGCCGCAGATACCAGGGAAGGTGAGAGGAGTGATCGTATTGCTGAATCTCTTCAATTTGCGTCTGATTAAGCAAATTATGCTGACGTAATTGCTCCGTCAGTAAAGCGATCTCCGTGGAGGAAACCTCGACCGGCTGGCGCTCATAGAGTTTACGCCGCCAGTAGAGCATCAGAGCACCACATCCCGCCAGCCATAAAGCCATCAGACAGCCCAGCATAAACAGGCCACCCACATCGTAAGAACTGTCGAACATTTGCATGATCAATATGCATCCAACGGCAGCCAAACTGACCGTCCCCAACGTCAGCATGCAAAGATCGGGATGGCGATAGCGGTAGAAGAGGTATCCCGCCAGCAAAACAACCAGCCATAACGCGGTAATAAAGGGATGATGGTTACCGTAGCTCCAGCCGGATATATTTCCCGCCACGATGGACGTCAGCATCAACAGCAGAAAACCAGCCATCACGCGGGAGAACCAGCGACTGGCAAGCCAGGACTGAGGATTATGTTTTAGGGTCCGCAGGGCAAGCACTTCACGCGTAACCAGACACAATATCTGCACAATCAGATAGCTGCAGAGCGCAGTTGCAGGGAAATAGTCGAGACCGTCAAATGCCGCGCTGTCCAGCAAAGACATTGACACCGTAGCGTAATAGAGCTGAAACGTAAGATTGGCAAGTAACCAGGAGCAGAACCACAGACTGTTCTGTCGGCCGATGACGGCTAAAGGCAGGAAAACAAACAACCAGGCTCTGAACAACTCCCAGCTGTCGGCGCCCGTCTGATAAATTTGGCCGTAGAGGGCAAACAGCGCACCAAAACTGAGGCCGGCCGCCAGCAAGGCGCTGCGTGCAAGTCCGTCATACCAGCGCCACCAGACTACGACGGCAAGCGCAACGATCAATAACTCTGCCAGCGCAAATTTTGCCATCTTCGGCATATTTGCCCAGTTCCAGGCGACAAAAAAGACGGCACCCGCGACCAGCGACAACAAACCCAGCAGCGAGAGTAACGGGACCAGAAATTTTCGCCATTCCGGATAATCAGGCCGGACACCAAAAAAATCATAAATACGCTGGCATTCCGCTGGCGTCAGGATGCGGCTTCTGACCAGGTGCTGCGTCTGGCGACAGAGAAACTCTGCCGCCCGGGAAGGCATCCATGCTTTGCTGCCCGCTTCAATTTGTGTCATGACATCCCTGCCTTATGAAGTTTTACCCGATATTAAACGCCATACTCCTGCCGGTAAGCCCGCACAGCAGCCAGATGGTCAGCCATTTCCGCTTTTTCTTCCAGATATTCAATCAGGTCGGCCAGCGTAATAATTGAAATCACTTTGCAATGATAGTCGCGTTCAACTTCCTGAATGGCGGAGATGTCTGCGCGTCCGCGTTCCTGACGATCCAGAGAAATCAGCACACCTGCCAGAGTGGCGTTATTGGCATTGATGATTTCCATCGATTCACGGATAGCCGTCCCGGCGGTGATCACATCATCCACCAGCATGACGCGCCCCTGCAACGGACTGCCTACCAGCAAACCGCCTTCGCCGTGGTCTTTGGCCTCTTTGCGGTTAAAGCAGTATGGCACATCGCGCTCATGGTGCTCAGCCAGCGCAACCGCCGTGGTCGTCGCGATTGGGATCCCTTTATAAGCCGGGCCAAACACTAAATCGAAATCAATTTTAGAATCCACCAATGCTTCGGCATAAAAACGTCCCAGTAACGCCAGATCACGGCCGGTATTAAACAAACCAGCATTGAAGAAGTAAGGGCTGATGCGTCCTGACTTCAGGGTAAATTCGCCGAATTTCAAAACCTGTTTGTTCAGTGCGAACTCAATAAACTGGCGCTGATAGGCTTTCATTGATGGTCTCCTCGATAATGTCTTATTTCTAATTGTCAGCCCGCAGGCCATAAAAAAGGCGACTTCTCAGTCGCCTTAAAAAATTATTCCGCCAGCGCCGCTTTCTGCGCCTGGAAGATAGTGTCGATGCCCCCTCGGGCGAGGGCCAGTAAACCGAGTAGCTCCTCATGACTGAATGGCTCGCCCTCTGCGGTGCCCTGCACCTCAATCATGCGCCCATCTTCCATCATCACGACGTTCATATCGGTTTCAGCTGCCGAATCTTCAACATACTCAAGGTCACACAGCGCTTCGCCTTTAACGATACCGACAGACACCGCGGCAACCATGCCTTTCATCGGGTTAGCTTTCAGTTTACCCGCAGCCACCAGCGCATTCAGCGCATCGGCCAGAGCCACACACGCACCAGAAATAGACGCAGTACGCGTACCACCGTCAGCCTGCAACACGTCGCAGTCGAGGGTAACGGTGAACTCACCCAACTTTTTCAGATCGACAGCAGCACGCAGGGAACGGGCAATCAGACGCTGAATTTCCAGCGTACGGCCGCCTTGCTTGCCTTTTGCAGCTTCACGCGCATTACGCGTGTGGGTAGAACGCGGCAACATGCCGTACTCAGCGGTGATCCAACCTTGTCCCTGACCTTTCAGAAAACGCGGAACACCTTCCTCCACCGTGGCGGTACACAGCACTTTGGTATCACCAAACTCCACCAGCACGGAACCTTCAGCGTGTTTAGTGTAATGGCGGGTCAGTGTTACGGGGCGCACTTGTTGTGCATTTCGGCCTGCTGGACGCATGGATAGTTCTCCGGGTCGCGAATCATGTTTGGCTGCGCATTATACGGACTTCGCGAGGTAATGCCTATCATGACCGGCACGGCACGGCTATAATCGCTGCATCTTTACATTAACAGGTACGCATACATGATCAGAAGTATGACCGCTTATGCCCGACGCGAAATTAAGGGTGACTGGGGCAGCGCAGCGTGGGAACTCCGCTCGGTAAACCAACGTTATCTCGAAACTTACATCCGTCTGCCCGAGCAATTCCGCAGCCTGGAGCCGGTCGTCCGTGAGCGTATTCGTTCTCGCCTGACCCGCGGTAAAGTCGAATGTAATCTGCGTTTTGATCTCGATCCGGGCGCACAGAGCACATTGCAGCTCAATGAAAAGCTGGCTAAACAGCTGGTTGAAGCCGCGCAATGGGTAAAAATGCAAAGTGACGAAGGTGAAATCAATCCGCTGGAAGTTCTGCGCTGGCCGGGCGTCATGCTGGCCGAAGAACAGGATCTGGATGCTATCAGCAACGAATTACTGGTGGCTCTGGAAACTGCGCTGGACGATTTCATCAGCGCCCGTGAAAGCGAAGGTGCCGCGCTGAAAACCATGATCGAGCAACGTCTCGACGGTGTCAGTGCTGAGGTGATCAAGGTTCGTGCCCAGATGCCAAACATTTTGCAATGGCAGCGCGAACGTCTGGTCAGCAAGCTGGAAGATGCCCAGGTACAGCTGGAAAACACCCGTTTGGAGCAGGAACTGGTGCTGATGGCGCAGCGTGTTGATGTAGCAGAAGAGCTGGACCGTCTGGAAGCACACGTCAAAGAAACGCACAAAATCATGAAGAAGGAAGAAGCCGTTGGCCGTCGTCTTGATTTCATGATGCAGGAATTTAACCGCGAGTCGAATACGCTGGCGTCTAAATCCATCAACGCCGATGTCACGACCTCCGCCATTGAGCTGAAAGTATTGATCGAGCAAATGCGCGAGCAGATCCAGAATATTGAGTAAAACGTCAAAGCGTATTATTAAGTCTTACTAACATTAGAAAGTCCGCATCCTGGCGGGCTTTTTTTTATTCTCAGGAGTTATCATGAAGGCGCCTTAAAACGCGCTAGCCATTCCCTTGTTCTGGCCAGCTGTATCATTTGCAATATGGAGATTGGCATGAACGAACACCATCAACCTTTTGAAAAACTTCGTCTGAACAACGAAAATGGAAGTGAGTATTGGTCAGCAAGAGACCTGTCCTCTTTATTGGATTATAAAGACTGGAGGAATTTCCAGAAGGTTCTATCCAGAGCTATGCAAGCCTGTGAGACAAGTAATCAGGAGATAGCAGACCATTTCGTTGACGCCACCAAAATGGTTACTCTTGGTTCAACAGCATTGCGTGAATTAGATGACGTTCATCTGTCGAGATACGCATGTTATCTGGTTGTCCAAAATGGTGATCCCGGCAAACCCGTCATCGCTGCAGGACAGACTTACTTTGCTCTGCAAACCAGACGGCAAGAATTAGCTGATGATGAAAACTTTAAGCGACTCAGGGAAGATGAAAAGCGTCTGTTCCTGCGTAACGAGCTAAAAGAGCATAACAAACAATTAGTCGAAGTCGCTCAACAGGCCGGCGTAGAAACCACTCTGGATTTTGCCGTGTTTCAGAATCATGGCTATCAGGGGCTGTATGGCGGATTAGACCAAAAGGCTATCCATCAGCGAAAAGGACTCAAAAAGAGCCAAAAGATCCTCGACTATATGGGATCAACCGAACTGGCCGCCAACTTGTTCAGAGCAACTCAGACAGAAGAGAAATTGCGACGCGATCAGGTGGATTCAAAAGAACAGGCTAATCAGACACATTTTGATGTGGGTAGTAAGGTTCGGAAAACAATCGAAGAATTAGGCGGAACCATGCCGGAAAATCTCCCCGCTCCGGAACACAGCATCAGGCAAATTGAATCAGCCGCAAAGCGTCTGAATAAAAAATAACGACAACAGGTTCATTGCCTCACGCACAAAAAAAAGCCTCCGGTCATCACAACCCGAGGCGTTTTTTATGCTTTAACAGCGAGGGAAATTAGTTTTCCCAGCGTTTCAACAGCACGCAGGCGTTCACGCCACCGAAACCGAAGCCGTTTGACAGGGCATAGGTAATCTCATGTTTCTGCGCGGTATTACCGACAATGTTCAGACCTGCAGCTGCTTCATCTTTGTTTTCCAGATTCAGCGTCGGAGGAACAATCTGGTCACGCACGGCCAGAATGGTGAAGATGGTTTCCAGACCACCAGCCGCGCCCAGAAGATGCCCGGTCGCAGATTTGGTGGATGTCACCGCCAGCTTACCGTCGGTGCCGAACAGGGTTTTAATCGCATTGATTTCACCCAGATCCCCCACCGGCGTAGAGGTAGCATGAGCATTCAGGTGCTGCACATCTGAAGGCTGGATACCCGCCTGACGCAGCGCGATTTTCATTGCGCGACCCGCGCCGTTGCCATCTTCCGCACCCGAAGTCATATGGTAAGCGTCACCGCTGGTGCCGTAACCGACAATCTCAGCCAGAATTTTCGCACCACGGGCTTTCGCGTGTTCCAGTTCTTCAATCACCAGCATGCCGGCACCTTCGCCCATGATGAAACCATCACGAGCACTGTCGAACGGGCGGGAAGCTTTTTCCGGATGATCTTCATGGCCGGTGGACATCGCTTTCGCCGCAGCAAAACCACCCAAACTCACGGTATCGATAGCCGCTTCTGCACCGCCACAAAGCGCAACATCCGCTTCGTCATTACGAATCAAACGTACAGCATCGCCAATCGCCTGAACACCTGCCGCGCAAGCCGTTACCGGTGCGCCAATCGGGCCTTTGAACTGATGCTTAATGGAAACCTGACCAGACGCCAGATTCACCAGAAATGAAGGGATCGTGAACGGGGACAAACGCTTAGCGCCACGGCTGTCGTTAGTACGCACAGCATGGGCAATCGCAGGGAAACCACCGATACCGGAACCGATTACCGTTGCGGTACGTTCCTGCTGTTCCTGCGTTTCTGCTTTCCAGCCCGCATCAGCAACGGCCATATCAGCAGCAGCCATCGCGAATAGAATGAAACGGTCCATTTTTTTCTGGTCTTTGGGCACCACGAACTGGTCCGGATCGAATCCTGACTCAGGATCCTGTTCTTTGGTTTGTACCTGACCACCAATTTTCACGGACAGGGTTTCAACAATCTCTTCCGGTAAAACACGGATACCGGACTGACCGGCCAGCAGGCGCTTCCAGATCGTTTCGATATCACAGCCCAGAGGACTCACAGCCCCCATGCCGGTTATAACTACTCGACGATGAGACATAAATATTCCTCTCTGTCTGTTTAGGACTTAAGTTTCTGCGGGCGCTTTGGTGTACCGGCCAGAAACGGGTTTCTGATAATAAGGCTGACAGTATGTGACGAATTACGATTTTGTAAACCCGTAACCAAAAATTTCGTTATGGCTATTTTGCCAAACTGCGCAGAACCAGGCTGGTAATCGCCTGAACGCGCTCTTCCAGTTGTTCCGGCGTTTTTTGTTCCAGCAACAATGGGTGCGAAAAAGGCGTGGTCACGCTGGTGATCGCCATGCAAACTTCATCAAGCGGCGTTTTACGCTCAAACTCACCAGATTCGCGCCCGTCTGTGACCACTTTCTCAACAATGCTGTACATCATTGCCCGGTGATTTAGTGTCGATTTCCATTGCTGAGCCGCTGCTGTCGCGGCCAGATCATGTAATTTACGATCCTGGAAAAAGAGATCCAGACTACGTGTCAGCAGCGTTTTAAAAATAGATCTCAGGCGCAGAGTCGCACTTTGGTCGCTTTGTGCAATCAACAGTAGTGCTTCATCTATCTGCCCAACGCGCTGCGAGCAAATGGCTTCGCCAATAGCCTGTTTAGACTCAAAAAATTTATAGATATAAGCACTTGAAACGCCAATCGATTTTGCCAGATCGGCAACCGACGTTTTGGCAAACCCATAAAGGCGAAAGTGCTCGAAAGCAGCATCAATGATTTGCTCACGCCGTTCGTGCCCGGCAGGTCCACGCTGTGTTAACGCAACCGGAATATCGGGTTTCATACACGCCTCCGGGCAGATAAAACTATTATGCATTGCGTCAATGAGTGACGATTTTAAATAATCGTAACTTATAAACAGAGAAAATTCACCTCTGATAAGAATGTCGGGCGTACATAAAGAGTAAAAGGAAGGTTAAAGTAACGAGCAATTGCAATTTTTCTAATCTAAAATAACACGCTATTCTTACCTATCCTTTTACACAGGCAAGTTTCATGGGTAATCGCATTAGATTTAGTAATTTCAAAATCAATGCAAAAGAAAAACTCAGTCGAGAGACAATGGGAAACTCATTACTCTACGCGGCTATCGCTTTCTCATTACTGATTCGTCTGGCGCACATCGATGTTACTCACTGTTCTTTATATTATTGGGATCACCGCAGAGGCCATGACCGGTGCTCTTGCTGCCGGACGGCGTAAAATGGACTCCTTTGGCGTCATTATTATCGCATCAGCGACGGCAATTGGTGGCGGCTCTGTCCGCGATATGCTGCTGGGGCACTATCCTTTGGGGTGGGTTAAGCATCCGGAATACATTGTCATTGTGGCCGTCGCCGCACTCATGACCACCTGGCTTGCACCGCTTATGCAACACCTGCGGCGGCTCTTTTTGGTACTGGATGCGCTGGGGCTGGTGGTGTTTTCTATTATCGGGACACAAGTGGCGCTCGATATGGGACATGGTCCTATCATCGCTTCGGTTTGCGCAGTCATCACCGGCGTTTTCGGTGGCGTCCTGAGGGACATGATGTGTAATCAGATCCCATTGGTCTTCCAGAAAGAGATATATGCAGGCGTTTCATTTGCCTCTGCCTGGGTGTATATCGGCCTGCAATATTTCTCGTTGCCACACAATCTGGTGGTAATCATTACCCTGCTGGTCGGGTTTATTGCTCGCCTGATTGCATTACGGTTCCGCCTTGGATTGCCTGTCTTCAATTATCCGCATTCGGACCATTAACCCGGTTTTTATAGCTCACTGAAAGGCAGGCAAATGCGCCTGTCTTAACGCCCCGGCGATTGCCATCACCTGCGGGTGATGAATAAACTCAAAAATCCGGTTCGCCCGCGTTTTCCCGATTCCTGCTGTTGCTTCCCACTCCGGCGAGGTCATTGCTTTCAGCTGGTTCCAGGAATGCTGGCGTTCTGCAAATTTCAGTGCAAATGTTGGAAATCCCATTGCTGAAAGCCAGTGGCGAAAATCTTTTTCCCGCGTCAGGGAAATCTGGGCCATCAGCTTTTGAGCCTGTTTAACACCAATGCCCGGAACCGCAGCCATCTCTTTTTCGGTGATATCCAACCAGCTTACCAGCGAATCAGCAGGACGAGCATCGAGCAGTTTTTTCCAGGTTGCCCCACCAAACCCGGTCATATCCAGCGCTTCCGGACCGCTGAGCCAGACCAGACGGGAAAGGAACTGCTGCGCGCAGCCGGGCTCAGGCGTGAAACAAGAAAGCACGTTGTATTGCTGTGGGTCTGGCAGTTGCAGCCCCGTGCGCTCACTCACGCGCCACACAACTTCGTCAAGACGCGGGATCCCTTGCCCGGCCAGTGTAATGGCCACCTGATCTCCCGGGAGCACATCCCATTTTCTGAAACGATTTATGGATCCCACATTCACCTTATTCACCCATTTGTCGTCCAGCCTGAGGCTTTTCAGATTCAGAATGATGGTGACTTTCCCGCTTCGCCCGATAGTCGTCGTGATACCCGCGACTTCTGTGAGCTGTCTTACCGGTGGATATTTCCACGCCACAGCCCAGGTCGCTGGCTTATTTTTCCAATATTTTCCCGCAGGCTCCTCTTCCTGACGGATGACGACGCCATCGGTCGCAAAAGGCAGTGGCCGGAGAAACCAGGTATCACGCCATTTAGCGACTTCATCAACAGATTTCACGGGCAGGGTGTATTGAGAAACCACAGGAAAACCGAACTGGCTGAGTTTCCCGAGATGCGAGCTCATACTGAGCGGACCATCCGGCCACGACCAGATGAAAATACCCAACTGATTCAATATGTCAGAGGCCGAAGTGCGCAACATTGCCCCCGCGACTTTCGATCGCGCATTCACGCCGCCATCAGCACTTTGCTGATGACCGGTCATCTTCAGATAGAGCTCGCCCTGTAACACCAGTTGGGGTGCCAGGTCGGGAATAGTCAGGGGTATAGCCGGAATCAATGCAGCTTTTGCGGTCCAGCTTTGTCCTTTTTCACCATCACCGCGGCTTAGCAACGCGGCGAGTTGCCCGTATCGGTAAATCAGCGTCACTGCTACGCCATCTACTTTGGGCTGCACCCAAAGGTTTTTACGCCCCTTCATCCAGTCTGCAACAGCTCGCTTGTCTTTCATTTTATTCAGCCCGGTATGAGAAACCGGATGAACGGAAATAGCATCTTCTGCGCGGGGGATCACTGGTGCAGGAAGTACCTGACCAGCACATTGCAGCCAAAAACTCTGTTTCTGGCGTAAATTGTCATAGACCGAATCCTCAACCGGACTGATGCCAGACTGATGGTAAGCAGTGTCCCATTGTGCGAGTTGGGCCGTGAGCTGAAGGGTTTCCTTTTCCAGATGTGTCGCTGGCCAGGCAGGACATGCACGCTCAGACAACTCAGCGCTTAGAGAAGAAAAATGGATAAATAACAGACTGATAATGATGAGCTGGCGCATAAGCACCTCCTTGTGGGCGCCAGTAAACGCCGCAGAGATATCTTCCGCCAGTCGCATTTTTGATTCCTGCGAGATGCATTCACCGTTATTTAGTGAGTTGCTGTAACGAAAAGAAATTTTGGAAGACGGCACGTAAATCTACAAAGAAAGGCTATTTTCCCGTGCGAAGTTGCGATGAAATACGTCTGGGCACTGCACCGATTGCGGCGAGCGTGTATACTGTGCGAGAGATCACTCTTCGCATACTTCCTATCAACCCATTCAGTTGAAACGTCATCATGGTTCAAGGCACGCTATATATTGTCTCCGCCCCTAGTGGAGCAGGTAAATCAAGTCTGATTCAGGCTTTACTTAAAACACAACCGCTCTACGACACACAGGTTTCTATTTCTCATACCACCCGTTCAATGCGACCGGGCGAGAAACACAGCGAACATTACTTCTTTGTCTCTAAAGAAGAGTTTCGCGAGATGATTGAACGTGATGCCTTTTTAGAACATGCAGAAGTTTTCGGTAATTACTACGGCACTTCGCGTGAAACCATTGAGCAGATTTTAGCTTCTGGTGTGGATGTTTTCCTGGATATCGACTGGCAAGGCGCTCAGCAAATCCGGAAAAAAATGCCTCAGGCACGCAGTATTTTTGTATTGCCGCCATCCAAAGATGAACTTGACCGCCGCTTGCGTGGCCGTGGCCAGGACAGCGAAGACGTTATCGCAAAACGTATGGCACAAGCTGTTGCGGAAATGACGCACTTTGCTGAATACGACTATTTAATTGTGAATGATGATTTTGATCTGGCGTTATCGGATTTAAAAACCATTATTCGCGCCGAACGTCTGCGTCTGAGCCGTCAGCGGCTCCGTCATGACGGATTAATCACCAAACTATTGGCAGACTGAAGTCACTTTCAGTATTATGCCCAGTCTTTCGTCACCCTGTGGAGTAGCACATATATGGCACGCGTAACTGTTCAAGACGCTGTTGAGAAAATTGGTAACCGTTTTGACCTGGTGTTGGTGGCTGCTCGTCGCGCACGCCAGCTGCAATCTGGTGGTAAAGATCCACTGGTCGCTGAAGAAAACGATAAATTCACCGTTATTGCCCTGCGCGAAATCGAAGAAGGCCTGATCACTAATCAGATCCTCGACGTTCGTGACCGTCAGGAGCAACAAGAGCAGGAAGCCGCAGAGATTCAGGCAGTGACTGCCATCGCTGAAGGCCGTCGTTAATTAACGAAACGGATCTCACTTGTATATCTTTGAAAGCCTGAATCAACTGATTCAAAAATACCTGCCGGAGGAGCAAATTAAGCGCCTCGTGCAGGCTTACCTCGTGGCGCGGGATGCGCACGAGGGGCAAACACGTTCCAGCGGTGAGCCGTATATTACTCACCCGGTGGCCGTGGCCTGTATTTTGGCTGAAATGAGGCTCGATCATGAGACTCTGATGGCGGCGTTATTACACGACGTTATCGAAGACACGCCTGCAACTTACCAGGATATGGAACAACTGTTTGGCAAGAGCGTTGCTGAGCTGGTTGAAGGCGTTTCAAAGTTAGACAAGCTGAAGTTCCGCGATAAGAAAGAAGCGCAGGCGGAAAACTTCCGCAAAATGGTCATGGCGATGGTGCAAGACATCCGCGTCATTCTGATCAAACTCGCTGACCGTACCCATAACATGCGCACGCTGGGCTCTTTGCGCCCGGATAAACGTCGCCGCATTGCCCGCGAAACGCTGGAGATTTACAGCCCGCTGGCACACCGTTTGGGTATTCATCACCTGAAAACCGAGCTCGAAGAGCTGGGCTTCGAAGCACTCTATCCAAACCGTTATCGCGTCATCAAAGAAGTGGTGAAAGCCGCGCGTGGTAACCGTAAAGAGATGATCCAAAAAATCCTCTCTGAGATAGAAGGCCGTTTAACCGAAGCCGGTATTCAGTGCCGTGTCAGTGGTCGCGAAAAACACCTGTACTCTATCTATTGCAAAATGCACCTCAAGGAACAGCGTTTCCATTCCATCATGGATATCTACGCCTTCCGGGTGATCGTTAAAGACCTCGATACCTGCTATCGCGTGTTAGGGCAGGCTCACAGCCTCTACAAACCGCGTCCGGGTCGGGTCAAAGATTACATCGCAATCCCAAAAGCCAACGGCTATCAATCTTTGCATACCTCACTTATCGGCCCGCACGGCGTGCCGGTTGAAGTGCAGATCCGTACTGAAGATATGGATCAGATGGCAGAGATGGGGGTTGCGGCTCACTGGGCTTATAAAGAGAACAGTGAAACCAGCACGACGGCGCAGATCCGCGCTCAACGCTGGTTGCAGAGTTTGCTTGAGCTGCAACAAAGCGCAGGTAACTCCTTTGAATTTATCGAGAGTGTTAAATCGGATCTGTTCCCGGATGAGATTTATGTCTTTACGCCGGAAGGTCGTATCGTCGAATTGCCTGCTGGCGCGACGCCGGTCGACTTTGCTTACGCCGTGCATACCGATATCGGCCATGCCTGTGTCGGTGCGCGCGTTGACCGCCAGCCTTATCCGCTTTCACAACCGCTCACCAGCGGTCAGACTATCGAAATCATTACCGCTCCGGGTGCCCGCCCGAATGCTGCCTGGCTGAACTTTGTCGTCAGTTCACGCGCTCGCGCCAAAATCCGCCAGATGCTTAAAAACCTGAAACGTGATGATTCCGTTTCGCTGGGTCGTCGTCTGCTGAATCACGCGCTGGGTGCCGGTAAAAAACTGTCAGATATTCCGCCAGAAAACATTAAAAACGAGCTGGACCGCATGAAGCTCGTGGCGATGGATGATTTGCTGGCTGAAATCGGTCTCGGCAACGCAATGAGCGTGGTGGTTGCTAAAAATCTGATGGGCGATCAGTCATCAATGGCATCGTCAGGCACGCGTAATCTGCCGATTAAAGGCGCAGACGGCGTGCTGATCACGTTCGCAAAATGTTGCCGTCCGATCCCGGGTGACCCGATTATTGCGCACGTCAGCCCGGGCAAAGGTCTGGTTATCCACCATGAATCCTGCCGTAATATTCGTGGCTATCAGAAAGAACCTGAGAAATTCATGGCCGTTGACTGGGATGACCATCAGGAAACGGATCAGGAATTTATCGCCGAAATCAAAGTCGATATGTTCAACCATCAGGGCGCACTGGCGAACCTGACAGCAGCAATTAATGCTGCTCAGTCGAACATTCAGAGCCTGAGCACCGAAGAAAAAGACGGTCGCGTCTACAGCGCCTTTATCCGCCTGACGACTCGCGACCGCGTTCATCTGGCGAATATCATGCGTAAAATTCGTATCATGCCGGACGTCATTAAAGTTACCCGCAACCGAAACTGATTGTTATGACCCCAGAACGTTATGCGCGTATCCGCGAAATGCTTGCGGCCCGACAGCCAGACCTGACGGTCTGCATGGAACAGGTGCATAAACCGCATAACGTTTCTGCCGTCATTCGCACGGCAGACGCCATCGGCGTTCATGAAATCCATGCCGTCTGGCCTACCACCCGAATGAAAACACTGGTCTCTTCGGCGGCGGGCAGCAACAGCTGGGTTCAGGTCAAAACACACAAAACCATTCAGGAAGCCGTCGCTAAAATGAAGGCGAAGGGTATGCAAATACTCGCTACGAATCTTTCTGAAAAAGCTGTCGATTTCCGTGCCATTGATTACACCCGTCCGACCTGTATCTTGCTCGGACAAGAAAAAACGGGTATCACTCCAGAAGCTTTAGCTCTCGCGGACAGCGATATCATCATTCCGATGATCGGGATGGTGCAATCTCTGAACGTATCTGTCGCCTCAGCACTTATCCTGTACGAAGCACAGCGCCAGCGGGAAAATGCCGGTCTGTATCGCCGCGAAACCAGCCTGCTGAGCGAGAAAGAGCAGCAGCGATTGCTGTTTGAAGGTGGCTATCCGGTGCTGTCGAATGTGGCGAAGCGCAAGAAACTTCCACGCCCTTTCATTGACGATCACGGCCAGATTGTTGCCGATGACGAATGGTGGTCTGCGATGCAAATGACGGTTAAAAAAAGATGAAAGGCCGCCTGCTCGACGCCATCCCGCTGACGTCGCTTTCCGGCGTCGGAGCCAGTCAGGCAGATAAACTCGCTAAACTAGGCCTTGAAACTATTCAGGATTTACTGCTTCACCTTCCTTTGCGTTATGAAGATCGCACCCGCCTTTACACCATCAATGATTTACAGCCTGGCATTTTCGCAACCATAGAAGGCGAAGTGCTGCGCAGTGATATCAGTTTTGGCCGCCGCAGAATGCTGACCTGTCAGATAAGCGATGGCACTGGCATGGTGACGTTGCGGTTCTTCAATTTTAACGCCGCGATGAAAAACAGTCTGGCCGCAGGCCGTCGTGTCACCGCGTATGGCGAAATTAAACGCGGCACCATCGGCGCAGAAATTATCCATCCGGAATACCGCATTCAGGGTGAAAACAGTGAAGTGGTTTTGCAGGAATCGCTCACGCCGGTTTATCCGACAACGGAAGGTATTCGCCAGGCAACATTGCGTAAGCTGACCGATCAGGCTTTAGAATTACTCGATACCGTACCTATCGCCGAATTATTGCCGAAAGAATTAAGCCGTTCGCTGATCCCGCTTCCTCAGGCGCTGCATTTACTGCATCGCCCGCCGCCAGACATCCAGCTCGCCGATCTTGAGAAAGGTCATCATCCTGCTCAGCGACGCCTGATTATGGAAGAACTGGTGGCGCATAATCTCAGTATGCTGGCCGTTCGCGCCGGTACACAAAGTTATAAAGCACTGCCGTTGCACCATGACGATCGCCTGAAAAAACAGTTCCTCGCTTCTCTTCCTTTCAGCCCGACAGGTGCGCAGCAGCGCGTGGTGGCTGAAATCGAGCAGGATTTAGCGAAAAGCTACCCGATGATGCGTCTGGTTCAGGGCGATGTGGGTTCAGGCAAGACGCTGGTGGCCGCTCTCGCGGCACTCTGCGCTATCGCTCAGGGGCAACAGGTCGGATTAATGGCACCGACAGAATTGCTGGCCGAACAACATGCCAATAATTTCCGTCAGTGGTTTGAACCGCTAGGAATTCAGGTCGGCTGGCTGGCAGGAAAACAAAAAGGTAAAGCCCGGCAGGCGCAGCAAGACGCGATTGCCAGCGGTCAGGTTTCAATGGTGGTGGGCACGCATGCCATCTTCCAGGAGCAGGTTTTGTTCTCGTCACTTTCTCTGGTCATCATTGATGAACAGCACCGGTTTGGTGTACACCAGCGTCTGGCGCTGTGGGAGAAAGGCCTGCAACAAGGATTCCATCCGCATCAGCTGATCATGACGGCGACGCCTATCCCGCGAACTCTGGCCATGACTGCCTATGCGGATCTTGATACGTCAGTGATCGACGAACTGCCGCCAGGCCGTACGCCGGTGACAACCGTCGCGATCCCCGATACCCGCCGCAGTGATATTATCAGCCGCGTCAAAAGTGCCTGCGAGCAGGAAAATCGTCAGGCTTATTGGGTATGTACGCTGATCGAAGAATCAGAAATGCTCGAGGCTCAGGCAGCCGAAGCCACCTGGGAAGGACTGAAAGAGGCCCTGCCAGCGCTCAATATCGGCCTGGTGCATGGCCGCATGAAAGCGCAGGAAAAACAGGCCGTCATGCAGGCGTTTAAACAAGGCGAAGTGCAACTTCTGGTGGCGACGACCGTTATTGAAGTCGGCGTTGACGTGCCAAACGCCAGCCTGATGATTATCGAAAACCCGGAGCGTTTAGGGCTGGCGCAGTTACACCAGCTGCGCGGACGCGTCGGGCGCGGCGCCGTGGCTTCTCACTGTGTTCTGCTCTACAAAACGCCGCTGAGCAAAACTGCGCAGAAACGTTTGCAGGTACTGCGTGACAGTAACGATGGTTTTGTCATTGCCCAGCAGGATTTAGAGATCCGCGGACCGGGCGAATTACTGGGTACACGCCAGACCGGCAGTGCAGAGTTTAAAGTCGCGGACCTGTTACGCGACCAGGCAATGATCCCCGACGTACAACGTATAGCGCGCTATCTGCAACAGCAGTTCCCGGATCACGCCAAAGCATTGATAGAACGCTGGCTGCCGGAAAGAGTCAGATACACCAACGCCTGATCCCCTTCTCCATTCTCTCTTATCGTCGAAACATTATTAAAAATGATGTTTTGCGCCTTCACATTCATGCAAATTTTAATGTAACCGCAGCTGAACCGCTTTCTTCGTTGGTTATTTGATGACCTTCACAGAGTGGGGCAAAGTCGGTAACCGGTTTCACACCCCGCCACTACACTGATGATAATCAAGGCAACCGTGTCTGAACTCTTCAACATAAGGCCAATATTATTATGAGCATCAGCCAGTCACTCTTTAACTTTATAGAACTAAAGATCAGCCCTTTTGCTGCCCGGCTTTCCTCACAACGGCACGTCATGGCAGTACGTGACGGCTTCATTTCAGCAATGCCGTTTATGATTGTCGGCTCATTTTTACTGGTTTTTGTCCACCCGCCATTCTCGCCTGAATCTTCGTGGGGTTTCGCCAGGAGCTGGCTGGCGCTTTCGGCTAAATATGAAGTACAAATTTTGACGCCGTTCAATATGACGATGGGGATTATGTCGATCTACATCGCGGCATCGATTGCCTACAATCTGGCAAGAAGTTACAAACTTGACCCGTTTATGACGGCGATGCTGGCGCTGATGTCTTTTCTGCTGGTTGCTGCGCCGCAGGTTGATGAGAAAATGTCGACCGTCGCGTTGGGTGGCGTGGGCATATTTACCGCCATTCTGGTGGCGATTTATGTGACTGAGCTGACGCGGCTGCTGAAAAAATACAATATCGGCATACGCTTACCTGAACAGGTTCCTTCAAACATTAAGCATTCATTCGATTTGCTGATCCCGATTATTGCGGTGGTGGTGACGCTTTTCCCTTTGAGTTTGCTGGTGCAGTCAGGTTTCGACATGCTGTTACCAC
This sequence comes from Rahnella sp. ATs2, assembly GCF_051851855.1. Taxonomy (NCBI): domain Bacteria; kingdom Pseudomonadati; phylum Pseudomonadota; class Gammaproteobacteria; order Enterobacterales; family Yersiniaceae; genus Rahnella; species Rahnella sp. ATs2. The sequence continues at coordinate 37,953 of NZ_JBLYPL010000027.1, forward strand.
AGGCGATTATGGCGCTGTTCGAGCCGCTGATTTCCGCCGCTGACTCACTGCCCGCGGTACTTCTCGCCGTGCTGATTTGCCACCTGCTGTGGTTTGCCGGCATTCACGGTTCAGCCATCGTTTCCGGCATGTTGCAGGCTTTCTGGTTAACCAACCTTGGCCTGAATCAGACAGATCTCGCCGCAGGTTTACCGATGACGCACATCATGACCGAGGCTTTCTGGAATTTCCTGATCGTTATCGGCGGCTCCGGCGCAACCATCGGGCTGGTGTTGCTGTTTTGTCGCAGCAAGTCGGCGCATCTGCGCACAATGGGCAAACTCAGTCTGGTTCCCAGCTGCTTTAACATCAATGAGCCGGTGATCTTCGGCACGCCAATTGTTATGAACCCGGTATTTTTCATCCCCTTCCTTCTGGCACCGATGGTGAATGCCGTCATTGCCTACACTGCGGTTAAAACCGATCTTCTGCCGCATATGATTTCACTGGTTCCCTGGACATCTCCGGCGCCGATTGGCGCAGCCTGGGCAATGGGCTGGGATTTCAAAGTGTCGATTCTGGTCGTCATGCTGATGGCGCTTTCGATGGTGATTTACTATCCGTTTTTCAAGGTTTATGAAAAACAGCTGATGGCGCAGGAGAAAGCCGCTGAAGCGGAAGAGGTGTTTACGGAAAAGGCAGCACAGTAAGCGATAAATCAGGAGGAAAGGCAGGCACAGAAGCGAAACTTCTGTGCCTGTTTTTTAACTGAAAGCCGGAAATATTGGCAGCATCAGATACAGTTTAATGACGATCGCATTCGCAATATCAATGAAGAATGCACCGACCATCGGCACAACCAGGAAGGCCAGATGCGAAGGACCAAACTGGTTGGTGATCGCCTGCATATTTGCAATCGCCGTCGGCGTTGCACCCAGCCCGAAGCCGCAATGTCCGGCTGCCAGTACCGCGGCATCATAGTTTTTGCCCATTACGCGATACGTTACGAAAATCGCGTAAAGCGCCATCGCGATGGTCTGTACGATGAGGATTGCCATCATCGGCAAAGCCAGTGACGCCATTTCCCAAAGCTTCAGGCTCATCAGTGCCATCGCCAGGAACAACGACAGGCTGACATTACCCAGTACTGAAACGGCCCGGTCGAAAACACGATAAAAACCGAGCCACGCCATGACGTTGCTCAGGATCACACCCACGAACAGAACACAGACAAATGTCGGAATTTCGAAGGCAGACCCCTGAAGCAGGCTGGCAAAGTAAGTTCCAGCCATCAGACATATCGCGATCAGCGCGATCGTTTCCACCATCACCAGCGGGGTGATCATCCGCCCGATGGTCGGTTTTTCAAATGCGCTGGGATCGACGGCATCTTCCGGTGTGCCGTTTGGTGTTGAAGAATGGCTGACCAGATAACGCGCCACGGGACCGCCGATAATTCCACCTAACACCAGGCCGAAGGTCGCGCAGGCCATTGCAACTTCCGTCGCGTTTTCAAAGCCATAACGTTCGATAAACAGCTTGCTCCACGCCGCACCTGTTCCGTGACCGCCAGAAAGTGTAATCGAACCGGCCAGCAGCCCCATCAGCGGATCAAGCCCCAGCATTTTCGCCATCCCGATACCGATGGCGTTTTGCATCAGTAACAGGCCGATCACGACAAAGACCAGAAGAAATAAAGATTTGCCGCCTGCACGCAAGCTGGAAAGATTGGCATTCAAACCAATTGTCGCAAAGAACGCCAGCATCAGGGGCTCTTTCAGGGACATATCAAAGCCGATTTCCAATCCGAACATCTGATTGGCAATCAGCAACAGCAAAGCGACCAGTAACCCGCCGGCAACGGGCTCAGGAATAGTGTATTTCTTTAGAAATTTGACCGACTGGACGCATTTTCGTCCTAAAAGGAGTACCAACGTGGCGGCAACGAGCGTGCCGTAGGTGTCGAGTTGAATCATTGAAAAACTCCATTTTAAAAAAATATCCAAAAATATTATTGAGTTATAAACATCTCATTTAAGTATCATTTCCCCAGAGGCTGAATTAGAAGTCATTAAAGCTGCGATAAGCAAGAAAAACAGATCGTAAATCTCCCCCTAACCCAAACTACCCATCAAAAATTGCCGATAGCAAACGATTGCTTTTGTCGGTAATTTCAATAAAAATGCCCGCTTTGCCGCTTATTGGAATGCCACAACATGAGTTCGCAAACCGCAGAACAAGAAACACAGCCATCTGACCTCTCACGCCAGCAAAAAAGTGAACTGATTTACCGCCTCGAAGATCGTCCGCCACTTCCTCAGACGTTATTTGCCGCCTGTCAGCATTTGCTGGCGATGTTTGTTGCGGTAATCACACCGGCATTGCTGATTTGCCAGGCCCTGGGTTTACCCGCGCAGGATACACAGCACATCATCAGCATGTCGCTGTTCGCCTCTGGCCTCGCTTCCATTTTGCAGATTAAAACCTGGGGGCCTGTCGGTTCAGGTTTACTCTCCATTCAGGGCACCAGCTTTAACTTTGTGGCACCGCTTATCATGGGCGGAATGGCGCTGAAAAATGGCGGTGCCGATGTCCCGACCATGATGGCGGCGCTGTTCGGCACCCTGATGCTGGCTTCCTGTACTGAAATTATTCTTTCCCGTTTCCTGCATCTCGCACGCCGCATCATTACGCCGCTGGTTTCCGGCATCGTGGTGATGATTATCGGGCTGTCACTGATTCAGGTCGGACTGACGTCTATTGGCGGCGGTTACTCCGCCATGAGTGATCACACTTTCGGCGCGCCAAAAAATCTGTTGCTGGCTGCCGTGGTGCTGGTGGTGATTGTTCTGCTGAACCGTCAGCGCAACCCTTATCTGCGCGTGGCATCTCTGGTGATCGCCATGGCCGTGGGTTATCTGGCAGCCTGGATGATGGGGATGTTGCCCTCCGTCGCGCCAGCCACACAGACAAACTGGATAACCTTACCGACGCCGCTGTATTACGGTCTGGGCTTCGACTGGAATCTGCTGATCCCGCTGATGCTGATTTTCATGGTCACGTCGCTGGAAACTATCGGTGATATTACCGCGACCTCAGACGTTTCGGAGCAGCCGGTCAGCGGCCCGCTCTATATGAAGCGCATCAAAGGCGGTGTTCTGGCAAACGGCCTGAACTCAATGCTGTCTGCGGTATTTAACACTTTCCCGAATTCATGTTTCGGGCAAAACAACGGCGTGATTCAGCTGACCGGAGTTGCAAGCCGCTATGTCGGTTTTGTTGTCGCTCTGATGCTGATCATCCTTGGGCTGTTCCCTGCCGTAGCGGGTTTTGTGCAACATATTCCTGAACCGGTTCTGGGCGGCGCAACCATCGTGATGTTCGGTACGATCGCGGCTTCCGGCGTGCGTATTGTTTCCCGGGAGCGCCTTAACCGCCGCGCAATCATGATCATGGCGCTTTCACTGGCCGTCGGTATGGGTGTTTCCCAGCAACCGCTGATCCTGCAATTCGCACCCGACTGGCTGAAAACCCTTCTGTCTTCGGGAATTGCTGCCGGTGGTATTACTGCGATTGTTCTGAATCTGGTCTTCCCTCACGAAAAGTAATCACGGGATGTAATCCGTGTGTAACAGCGGCAGCGGGTCTGGAACCCCTGCCGCTTTTTATTGTCTCCATTCTGCTAACCTGTTGAGAAAAGTCGCTGTTTGCGGCATAAACAAAGAATCTTTTTTCCGCTTTCCCGTTACAGGGCTCCAGACGATGAGATTTATCGGTAAAATTTTGCTGACGTTCGCCTTACTTCTGGTGCTGGCGATCGTGCTGGTGTACGTCCTATTACAAACCCGCTGGGCGGCTGGCTGGGTCAGCCGCTGGATCAGCGATAACAGCGAGTACCACGTCTCCGTAGAGAAAATCGACCACAACTGGTCGTCTCCGGGTCGTGTGACGTTAAACAATGTCGTCTTCGGGCAAAAGAATCAGCCGGAAATCCTGAACGCTGGCGAAGTCGATCTGGATTTAAGCTTGCGACAGATAACCGAGCCACGCTTTTTCGATCGCGTCGTTCTGGCTAACGGTCGCCTCAGTGTCAGCCCTTCCTCAATGAATTTACCGTTGCAGGCCAATACGCTGCAGCTCAGCAAAATGGCGCTGACCGGGAATACCGCCGGATTAGATATTCAGGGACAGCAGATTAATGCCGGCATTTCGCCGTGGCAGCCAAAACCGGCTCAGCTACTGGGTGACAAAGCCGATTTCCAGCTGAGTGCCGCGAATCTGACGGTCAACGGTCTTCCGGCCGAAAATGTGCTGATTCAGGGCAATATCAATAATAAGAATCTGACGCTGAGTAATTTTGGCGGCGATCTGGCGCGCGGTCAGCTGACCGGTAAAGCCACACAGGCCGCTGACGGTAGCTGGAACATTGAAAACCTGCGCCTGAGCAATGTACGCCTGCAAACCTCTAAATCACTTGCTGCTTTTTTTGATGATTACCAGACATTGCCTAAAGTGACTATCCAGCGCCTTGACCTGATTGATGCCCGCTTGCAGGGAACTGACTGGGCATTCAGCGACGTTGATTTGTCTGTACAGGATCTGACGCTGGAAAAAGGCGACTGGCAAAGCGATGACGGGGAAATCACCCTGAATGCAACCGATATGATTGATGGCAATCTGCATATCCAGGATCCCATTATCAGTCTCGACCTTTCGCCGCAAGGCATTGCTATTAAACAGGCGACGGCGCGCTGGGAGCGTAGTTTGCTCCGTACCACAGGGAACTGGTTGCGCGCCAACAAACGCCTGCAACTTGATGAAGTTTCCGTCGCTGGCCTGGAATATACGTTGCCGGAAAACTGGAAACAGCTCTGGAATCAGGCGTTGCCGGATTCGCTTTCTGAAGTCTTTGTCAGCCGGTTTATTGCCAACCGAAACCTGATTATTGATATCAACCCGCAGTTCCCTTTCCAGCTGACCGCGCTTGATGGTCTGGGCAATAATCTGTTGCTGGCACGTAATCATCAATGGGGGATCTGGAGCGGTACGCTAAATCTGAATGCCAGCGAAGCCACATTTAATCGTAATGACGTGCGTCGTCCTTCAATAACCCTGAATGCGAACGACATTCAGGTGAATATTTCCGAACTGAGCGCCTTTACTAAAGAAGGTTTGCTGGAAGCCAGTGCGACCGTTGACCAGCAGCCGCAACGTCATTTCTCATTGAAGATGACCGGCCGCTCCGTACCGGCAAATCAGCTTGAAAACTGGGGATGGCCACATGTGCCCCTGGAAGGTAACGTCAATATGCAGCTCAATCTGCAAGGGCAAATGCCGGCAAATGTCGATTACAAACCGACGCTGAACGGCACATTGCAGATAAACGGCAGCGAGACCATTGACCAGAGGATGGTGAACGGATTGGTTTCCGGTGCGCCATCCCCCGTTGCGCCATAAATCAGTTCGTCTGGCTATAACGCAAAAAGGCACCGCAATCGCGGTGCCTTTTGTTTGGGCTAAAGCAAATCAGTTAATTTCGGGTTCGAGCGGTGCGCCGGGTGCAGCCGGAAGCACCAGATAAGTACCTTCAAACACTGCGCCGTCTACCTCATCGCCGTATAAATTCACTTCGAGTTGCACGCGCGCCTTACGCCCGCGAGCCAGACGATCAAGGTCGCCGCTGACAGAGCCTAAATCCGCCACCGCACGCGGCCTGCCGGTCACCGGCGAACTGTAACGGATATGTGCATCCGCCAGCACAATGGTGCCGCCCAAATGCCGTTCACGCAGCAGCAGCCAGATCAAACCCCAGCCTGTCAGCGTTGCCAGCGAGAACAGACTTCCCGCAAATAACGTATGGTGCGGATTCTGATTGCCGGTTTCCGGCATCGTGGTGACAAAACGCTGTCCGGTATACTGGCTGATCCGCACACCCATTTTCTCACTCAGCGGGATATGGTCGTACCAGGCTTGTTGCAGTTGTCCGCACCAGTCGGGGCGATGAAGAATATCATCCAGCGTTTCGATCGGTTTAATCATCAGGAAGTGACGAACCGGTGTAGTTTGCGGGGTGGTAATTTCCCCCTGATTAACAAAGCCCAGTTTGGCAAAAAAATCCACTGCGTCTTCGCGGGCGCTACAGACCACTCGCTTTACCCCTTCCTGACGCGCCACAGACTCCAGGGTCATCGCCACCAGTGTTCCTAACCCTTTGTCCTGTACATTCGGGTCAACGGCCAGGAAGCGGATTGAGGCCTCGTTATCGGCATTAATGTATAAACGGCCAACAGCAACCGGCTCGCCGCTTTCATCTACGACCATCTGATGATGCGCAATGGAATCGTAGGCATCACGTTCGGAACCTTCAGGCTGACGCAGTGGTTTGCGCAGCATTTCCCAGCGGAATCGGTAATAGGCGGCCAGCTCTTTTTCGGTCGTCGGTACTCTAAGGTGATACATAGATGCGTTCTCTCCGGCGTTATGCCTTATCGATCAGACTTGTAGCCAGAAGGTCACCGGCCCGTCGTTCACCAGTGCCACTTTCATATCCGCAGCGAAGCGCCCGGTTTCGGTCACAATGCCTTTCTCCCGACACTGCCCGCAAAAATACTGATACAACCGGTCGGCTTCCTGTGGTTCAGCACCGCGTGAGAACCCCGGACGCATGCCTTTTTGTGTGTCAGCCGCCAGTGTGAACTGCGACACCACCAGCAGGCTACCGCCCGCCTGCTGTACGTTAAGATTCATTTTGTCATTTTCGTCACCGAAAATTCGGTACCCGATCACCCGTTCACAAAGGCGTTTAGCTTTTTGTTCGTCATCGCCCTGTTCAACACCCAGTAAAACCAGTAATCCCGGCCCTATCTGGCCGCAAACGTCGCCATCGATAGTCACGCTGGCATTCAATACCCGCTGAATTAACGCAATCATACAAATCCTTCGAACTGATTATTCTTCTGCTTTGTATTGAGCAGACTGCAATTTTCTCACAGAACGGAACTCGCCAAGCGTGACGGTAATTTCTGCGCCAAGAAGCACGATACACCAGCTGACATAGACCCAGAGAAATAAAATGGGGATCACAGCCAGTACACCGTAAATCAACTGATACGATGGGAAAAGCTGAATATACAAGGTGAAGATTTTTTTACTCAGCTCAAATAAGGCACCGGAAACCAGGGCGCCTACCAGCGCATCCTTTGCCGGAACTCTCACCGTTGGCACGACCTGATATAAGAGCCAGAACGTCACCCAGGAAATCAGTAACGGCAGGATCCGCAGCGCATGGTCGATGAGGGAATGCACGCCCCTGAGGTTAAGCCAGTTCAGGGAGAGTAAATAAGAGCTGACCGCCACGCTGGCCACCAGAAGAATGGGCCCGAGCGTTAATACCATCCAGTACACCGCAAATGAGAACACAATCGGACGCTTGGTTTTGCTGTCCCAGATTTTATTCAGCACGCTGTCCACTGAAGCGATCAGCAGTAATGCGGTGACAATTAATCCGCAGGTACCCACCGCCGTCATTTTGCTGGAGTTGGCAACAAACTGTTCGAGATAACGCTGAATGGTATTGCCCGTGGCCGGCATGAAGTTAGAAAAAATGAAGGTTTTAAGCTGTGCACTGATATCCGAAAAGACCGGAAATAATGCGAACAGCGAAAATACCACGGCAATCAGCGGAACCAGAGAAAGCAAAGAAACATAGGCTAAATGGCCCGCCAGAAGCGTCAGGCCATCCTTATCTGAGCGCTTTAAGAGCAGGACTGTGAATTTCCATAATGATTTTGGGTAGTGGCTCAATGCCCTTTTGTGCATCCTTACATCCTTCAGGAAAAGTATTTCGGTACCGTCTGGTTATCTTCCACCCACACAGCTTCAATGCCTGCCGCGCGGGCAGCTTCGATGTTTTCAGCAACATCATCAAAGAACACGGCCTGATCGGCGGTGAATCCTTCTTTCTCCAGCACATGCTGGAAAATTTCCGGTTCAGGTTTGCGCATACCCAGATTTTGCGAAAGATACATCGCATCGGTATTGGCTTCGATTTCCGGATAATGCTGCGGCCAGAAATCCAGATGTAAGCGGTTAGTATTCGACAGCACGACAACGCGATGACCTTCTTCGCGCAGTTTCTGGAATAACGTGATGACTTCAGGACGCAAGCCGACGAAGACAGCGTGCCAGCCCGCACTGAACTGCTCAAAACTGAGCGCAATGCCCATTTCATTACACAGATCGGCGGCGAACTGCTCATCGCTGATTTCACCCCGCTCGTGCTGCTGGAACACCTCGCCCATTTTGAAACGCTCGGTCAGCGTAGCCAGTGGCGTTCCGCTGAGATGGCTCCACACGCCAAGGACACGTTTGAAATCAATATCAATAATGACGTTTCCCATATCAAAAATGTACAGCATTGCACGCTCCTGATTTCAAAGATGACTTTTAACTTTAGCGGTAAAACGTACACCTGAACAGTGACAGAGTTGCGCTGTTGAGCTCAGCGTTAGAAAAAAGACAAAAAAAAACAGGGTACCCAAAGGCACCCTGTTTCTGTGTAACGGCACGCGTTAAAGAAGATTAACCTTCTTTAGGACCACGCATTGCACGTTTACGATCGTTCTCGGTCAGGTGACGTTTACGGATACGTACAGACTGAGGAGTCACTTCGACCAGTTCGTCATCATCGATGAATTCCAGAGCTTGCTCCAGAGACATTTTGATAGCAGGAACCAGAGTCGTTGCTTCGTCTGTACCGGACGCACGCATGTTGGTCAGTTTCTTACCGGTCAGGCAGTTCACGGTCAGGTCGTTAGAACGTGAGTGAATACCGATGATCTGGCCTTCATACACTTCTGCGCCGTGGCCCAGGAACAATTTACCGCGGTCTTGCAGGCTGAACAGTGCAAACGCAACTGCTTTACCCTGACCGTTGGAGATCAGCACGCCGTTCTGACGCTGGCCGATTTCGCCCGGACGAACGTCATCGTAGTGGCTGAACGTGGAGTACAGCAGACCGGTACCAGAAGTCATGGTCATGAATTCTGTACGGAAGCCGATCAGGCCACGTGCAGGGATCAGGTAATCAAGACGGATACGACCTTTGCCGTCTGGGATCATGTCTTTGACATCGCCTTTACGCTCACCCATGGCCTGCATTACAGAACCCTGGTGTTGCTCTTCGATATCCAGTGTCACGTTCTCGAATGGCTCTTGCATGCGGCCATCGATTTTACGGTTGATTACTTTAGGACGGGAAACCGCCAGCTCGAAACCTTCACGACGCATGTTTTCGATCAGAACCGACAGGTGAAGTTCACCACGGCCTGAAACGCGGAATGCATCAGCATCTTCAGTTTCTTCAACACGCAATGCAACGTTGTGCACCAGTTCTTTGTTCAGACGGTCAAGGATCTGACGTGAAGTCACATACTTACCTTCTTTACCACAGAACGGAGAGGTGTTTACGTTGAAGTACATGGTTACTGTTGGTTCATCAACGCTCAGCGCTGGCAGAGCTTCAACATTCGCCGGATCACAGATTGTGTCGGAGATGTTCAGTTCGCCCAGGCCGGTGATTGCGATGATGTCGCCCGCTTCAGCAACGGTGGCTTCGATACGCTCAAGACCCATGTGGGTCAGAACTTTACCGACTTTACCGTTACGGGTTTTGCCTTCGCTGTCGATGACAGTGATTTGCTGGTTAGGCTTAACGGTACCGCGTTTGATGCGGCCGATGCCGATGACGCCAACATAGTTGTTGTAGTCCAGCTGAGAGATTTGCATCTGGAAAGGTGCATCCATCTCAACTTGTGGCGGAGATACGTGGTCAACGATCGCCTGGTACAACGGGGTCATGTCTTCGGCCATATCGTTATGGTCGTTACCCGCGATACCCATCAATGCGGATGCATAGATGATTGGGAAATCGAGTTGTTCGTCGGTTGCGTCCAGGTTTACGAACAGGTCGAAGACCTGATCAACAACCCAGTCAGGACGCGCGCCAGGGCGGTCAACCTTGTTGATTACCACGATCGGTTTCAGACCATTAGCGAATGCTTTTTTGGTCACGAAACGGGTTTGCGGCATTGGGCCATCCATTGCATCCACAACCAGCAGCACCGAGTCGACCATTGACATCACACGCTCTACCTCACCGCCGAAGTCGGCGTGTCCTGGGGTATCCACGATGTTGATGCGGTAGTCTTTCCAATTAATGGCGGTGTTTTTTGCGAGGATGGTAATCCCACGCTCTTTCTCCAAATCGTTGGAGTCCATTACGCGTTCAGTGGCTTCTACACGCTCTCCGAAAGTACCGGATTGTTGCAGCAGCTTGTCGACCAGGGTGGTTTTACCATGGTCAACGTGGGCAATAATGGCGATGTTACGCAAATTTTCGATCACAGCTTTGCCTCAGGCATTAGAAATAGCGCGCTATTGTACACGTATTAAGCGAGGTTCTAAACAAGATCACAAGGATCTTGATGAAACAACTTATGGATGGTTACTTTGTGATCCCTTTCACGGTGCAAAAAGACCACTGAACCATTATGACGCACCGTTTTGGTGCTATGCATCTCAGAGTTAGCACCATTATAGTGCAGAAATTCCGTTATGGTGCATACTTATCGAGTGCAAGAGCCCTGTAAAATGGCGTTGTTTGCATTTTCTCAAAGTTGGCACACTTTTCGCTAATAGTTTTTAGGGTAAAAAAAAGTTTTTACAGGGTGACGCGTCTGACCAGTCAAATAATAGCGCTGTTCAGTCCACACGCCAGTTCAAGTAAAGCTGTTATTTCCAACTAAAGACCAAAAATGGTTATTCGTTCCACGACGATAATGAGAAATTCGGGAGAACTAGTATGTCCGCTGAACACGTTTTGACGATGCTGAATGAGCATGAAGTGAAATTCGTAGATTTACGTTTCACAGATACCAAAGGCAAAGAACAGCACGTCACCATTCCTGCACACCAGGTTAGCGCTGACTTCTTCGAAGAAGGCAAAATGTTTGATGGCTCTTCAATCGGTGGCTGGAAAGGCATTAACGAATCTGACATGGTTTTGATGCCAGATGCGAGCACTGCTGTTCTTGACCCGTTCTACGAAGAAACCACGCTGATCATTCGTTGCGACATCCTTGAGCCAACTACGCTGCAAGGTTATGACCGCGACCCACGTTCTACCGCGAAACGTGCAGAAGACTTCCTGCGCTCTTCCGGTATCGCGGACACCGTTCTGTTCGGGCCAGAGCCAGAATTCTTCCTGTTTGATGATGTGCGCTTCGGCAGCAGCATCTCCGGTTCTCACGTGGCTATCGATGATATCGAAGGCGCATGGAACTCCAGCACCAAATACGAAGGCGGCAACAAAGGCCACCGTCCTGCAGTTAAAGGCGGTTACTTCCCGGTTCCTCCGGTCGACTCTTCCCAGGATCTGCGTTCTACCATGTGTCTGACCATGGAAGAAATGGGTCTGGTTGTTGAAGCTCACCACCACGAAGTGGCAACCGCGGGTCAGAACGAAGTGGCAACCCGCTTCAATACCCTGACCAAAAAAGCTGACGAAATCCAAATCTACAAATACGTGGTTCACAACGTGGCTCACGCATTTGGCAAAACTGCGACCTTCATGCCAAAACCAATGTTTGGCGATAACGGTTCCGGTATGCACTGCCACATGTCTCTGTCCAAGAACGGTAACAACCTGTTCGCTGGCGACAAATACGGCGGCCTGTCTGAAATGGCACTGTTCTACATCGGCGGTATCATCAAGCACGCCAAAGCAATCAACGCCTACGCTAACCCGACTACCAACTCCTATAAGCGTTTGGTCCCGGGCTACGAAGCGCCAGTGATGCTGGCTTACTCTGCGCGTAACCGTTCTGCATCCATCCGTATTCCACACGTATCAACGCCTAAAGCGATGCGTATCGAAGCACGCTTCCCTGATCCAGCGGCTAACCCATACCTGGCGTTTGCTGCACTGATGATGGCTGGCCTGGACGGTATCATCAACAAGATCCACCCTGGCGATGCGATGGACAAAAACCTGTATGACCTGCCACCGGAAGAAGAAGCAGAAATTCCAAAAGTTGCAGGTTCACTGGAAGAAGCGCTGAACGCACTGAACGAAGACCGCGAGTTCCTGACCCGTGGCGGCGTGTTCACTGACGACGCTATCGATGCTTACATCGGTCTGCGTAAAGAAGAAATGGATCGCGTGCGTATGACTCCGCATCCGGTTGAGTTCGAGCTGTACTACAGCGTCTAAACACAGCGTTTAATTCTCGAATTAGCTGCTGAACTCAGCGCCCGTCCTCTGACCGGCGCTGAGAGAAATACCCGACTGGAGGCCTGGCGGTATGAAAGCCTTCAGCGTCAAAATTAAGTAAGACGATTTTATTTGTTGCCGTGGAAACTTTCAGCCCATCTCCGGATGGGCTTTTTTCTCCACACTCTTTCCTGCTTAACCCCTCTGACCCGTGTTTTGGCCGGGTAGCGAGACAAATTGCACCCATCAGGTGCGGGAGACTGCGGTATGGCAACTGGCAAGCTGCCCGATGCTGGGCAGATCCTGAATTCTTTAATCAACAGCGTTCTGCTGTTGGACGACGATTTGGCTGTGCATTACGCCAACCCGGCGGCTCAGCAATTACTGGCGCAAAGTTCCCGCAAACTTTTTGGCACCCCGTTGCCAGAGCTGGTGGGATATTTTTCGCTGAACATCGAGTTAATGCGTGAAAGTCTGACGGCCGGACAGGGCTTTACAGACAGCGAAGTGACTTTAGTCGTCGATGGCCGCGCGCATGTGTTGTCACTGACCGCACAGATGCTGCCGGAAGGTTTTATTCTGGTCGAACTGGCGCCGATGGATAATCAGCGACGTTTGAGTCAGGAACAATTGCAGCATGCTCAACAGGTTGCAGCCCGCGATTTGATCCGCGGCCTCGCGCATGAAATTAAAAATCCGCTTGGCGGTTTGCGTGGTGCGGCACAGTTGTTATCCAGAGCGCTGCCCGATCCGGCTTTGCTTGAGTACACCAAAGTCATTATTGAGCAGGCCGACCGTCTGCGTAATCTGGTCGACAGATTGCTGGGTCCGCAACGTCCGAGCCAGCATGTGACACAAAGTATTCATCAGGTTGCGGAGCGCGTTTGTCAGCTGGTGTCGATGGAAAAACCCGATAACGTTCAGCTGGTACGGGACTATGATCCGAGCCTGCCGGAACTGGCACACGACCCCGATCAGATAGAACAGATTTTACTGAATATCACCCGCAATGCCTTGCAGGCGCTGGGGGAGGAAGGCGGCACAATAACACTGCGTACGCGGACTGCTTTCCAGATTACGTTACACGGCGTGCGTTATCGTCTGGCGGCACGCATCGATATTGAAGATGACGGCCCCGGCGTACCGGCACATTTGCAGGACACTCTTTTTTACCCCATGGTCAGTGGCCGCGAAGGGGGCACCGGACTGGGCCTCTCTATCGCACGCAGTTTGATTGACCAGCATTCGGGTAAAGTTGAATTTAACAGTTGGCCAGGACATACCGAATTCTCGGTTTTCCTGCCTATTCGCCAGTGAGGTTCTTATGCAACGAGGGATAGTCTGGATCGTCGATGACGATAGCTCCATCCGCTGGGTACTTGAACGTGCGCTCACTGGAGCCGGTTTGACCTGCACCACGTTTGACAGCGGCAATGAAGTGCTTGATGCCATTGCGACTCAAACCCCTGACGTTTTGTTATCAGATATCCGTATGCCGGGGATGGACGGTTTAGCGCTGTTAAAGCAGATTAAACAGCGCCACCCGATGCTTCCGGTCATCATAATGACAGCGCACTCCGATCTGGATGCGGCGGTCAGCGCCTATCAGCAAGGCGCATTTGATTATCTGCCAAAACCTTTCGACATCGACGAAGCAGTGGCGCTGGTTGAACGCGCTATCAGCCATTATCAGGAGCAACAGCAACCGGCTCGCAGCCAGCCGGCAAGTGGCCCGACGGCGGATATTATCGGTGAAGCGCCAGCCATGCAGGACGTCTTTCGCATCATCGGCCGTTTGTCCCGCTCTTCAATCAGCGTGCTCATTAACGGGGAATCCGGTACCGGTAAAGAGCTGGTGGCTCATGCTTTACACCGTCACAGCCCGCGCGCCAAAGCGCCTTTTATCGCACTGAACATGGCGGCAATCCCGAAAGACCTGATCGAATCCGAACTATTCGGCCACGAGAAAGGGGCGTTTACTGGCGCTAACACCATCCGTCAGGGACGTTTTGAGCAGGCCGACAACGGCACGCTGTTCCTTGATGAAATCGGTGATATGCCCCTCGATGTGCAAACCCGTCTTCTGCGCGTGCTGGCTGATGGTCAGTTCTATCGTGTGGGCGGTTATGCACCGGTGAAAGTGGATGTGCGTATTATCGCTGCGACTCACCAGAATCTGGAATTACGGGTTCAGGAAGGGAAATTCCGCGAGGATTTATTCCACCGCCTGAATGTTATCCGTGTTCATCTGCCACCGCTGCGCGAACGTCGCGAAGATATTCCGCGTCTGGCACGTTATTTCCTGCAAGTGGCAGCGAAAGAATTGGGCGTGGAAGCGAAAAACCTGCATCCGGAAACAGAGACCGCGCTGACGCGTCTGCCGTGGCAGGGCAACGTGCGCCAGCTGGAAAACACCTGTCGCTGGTTAACGGTGATGGCTGCGGGTCAGGAAGTCCTGATTCAGGATTTACCGAGCGAACTTTTTGAAACGTCTGCCCCGGAAACCGGTGGTCAGAGCTTACCGGACAGCTGGGCAACACTGCTGGCACAATGGGCCGATCGCGCCCTGCGTTCCGGTCATCAAAACCTGTTGTCAGAAGCGCAGCCTGAAATGGAGCGCACTTTGCTGACCACGGCATTGCGTCACACGCAGGGACATAAACAGGAAGCCGCACGCTTACTGGGCTGGGGACGCAATACGCTGACCCGCAAGCTGAAAGAACTGGGTATGGAATAACCGGGCCTGAAATAAAAGCCCTGTGCCAGAAAGCAAAACAGCCGCTTATGCGGCTGTTTTTGTTGATAGCAAAGAAATCAGATCACGCGGGAGAATTGCTGCTGACGTACCTGACGGCGCAGATAAATATCAAAGCACATGCAGATGTTGCGGATAAGCAAACGTCCGCGTGGCGTTACCTGAATATGCGTCTCGCTCACCTCAACCAGCCCGTCTTCAACCAGCGGTTTCAGCAGCGCCAGATCATCGGAAAAATAGTCGGTAAAGCGGATGCCATAGCGCTCTTCCATATCCGCAAAGCTCAGCTCGAAATGGCAGATCAGCGATTTAATGACATCGCGACGCAGGCAATCATCATCCGTCATTTCCAGACCACGCCATAACGCATTCCCCTGCTGTTCTACTCTGGCGTAATACGTTTTGAGGTCTTTCTCGTTCTGCGCGTAAGTATCGCCCAGCATGCTGATGGCTGACACGCCCATTCCCAGTAAATCACTGTCGCCCTGCGTGGTATATCCCTGGAAATTACGGTGCAGCTTGCCTTCACGTTGGGCAATCGCCAGTTCGTCATCAGGACGCGCAAAGTGATCCATGCCGATAAAGCGGTAACCGGAGGCGGTCAGCGAGGCAATGGTTTCCTGCAGAATTTTCAATTTCTCTTCTGCGCCCGGCAAATCAGCGTCTTTTATTTTACGCTGAGCGGCAAACAGTTTTGGCATGTGGGCGTAATTGAACACGCTCAGGCGATCCGGGTTCAGCTCTGCCACGCGTTGCAGCGTATACGCAAAACTTTCCGCCGTTTGCTTCGGTAGGCCGTAAATCAGGTCGATGTTGGTGGAATTGAAACCCAGCGCTCTGGCGCGTTCAATCAGCGCAAAGATGAAATCTTCATCCTGCTCGCGATTCACCAGACGCTGCACTTCTTTATTGAAATCCTGCACGCCCATGCTCAGCCGATTAAAGCCTTCGCTGCGCAGATGGTCGAGCACATTCAGCTCGATTTCGCGGGGATCCACTTCCAGTGATATTTCTGCATCGGGGAGAATATCAAAGTGTGCCCGCAGAAGGCCCATCAGACGGCTTATCTGCGCTTTATCGAGGTAAGTCGGAGTACCACCGCCCCAATGCAACTGACTGACCTGACGGCCCTTAAAGAGCGGCGCACGGTGACTTATCTCTTTCTCAAGTACGTCGAGATATTCTTCGGCTTTATGCTGCTGACGGGTTACCAGTTTATTGCAGCCGCAGAAATAGCAGAGCTTATGGCAGAAAGGGATATGCACATACAGAGAAAGGGAGCGCTCAGGGTAACGGACAGCCGCTTGTTTAAAAGCCGCATCGTCGTAGCTTTCGCTGAATTCGAGTGCTGTTGGATAGGATGTGTATCGCGGACCTGAATAGTTGTACTTCTGGATCAGCGCTAAATCCCAGACGGTTGTCTGTTCTGACATGGGTGACTTACTCCTTCCGGCGTCGGATGCTGCCGGTTTCCCTTACAGGCAGGCTTTTGGCCTGCCTTACAAAGGTCGCTCTGCGCAAACGTGCTTTGGTTTTCGATAACCGTCGTAGTTTACCGAATAACCAAAGGAGATAACATGCAAAGAGTAAGGCTATTGCCGGAATGACCCAGCGCATCGCTTAGAAACCTTCTTTTGGATTCCCGCGTTTGAGCAACTGCATCATATCTTCGTTCTTCTCTTCTTCTTCGTCATCTTCATCGTCGCCGAGTTCGATACCGAGAATTTCCATCAGAACATCAATACGATCCAGAGTCTGGTCAACATAAGCCTGATCTTCTGCACTCAGTGCTTTGCCGTCGTCGATAAGATCAAGCAATGAATCCAGACGCTCATCGTTTTCCAGTAATGTCAGTTCTTCCTGCGGAGACATTTTTGGTTTTGCCTCTGGTTTCGGCTGAGCGGCTTTCTTCGCTTTCGCTGCATTGTTGGTGACGGTTTCCACGATCAATGGCACCGCTTTTTTACTGCCGATACGCGGATCGGTTTTTTTAGCGCCTGCGCCGCTTTGATTCTGGGCTGCGTCCGGATTTGCGCGTGAGCCTGCTTTATGGCCACGACGCTTATTGTCACGCTTGCGTTCGCGCGCTTCGATATCAAGCTCTACACGACTTTTCTTCTTCGTTTTAGCTGTCGCGGTATTGGCGCGCGGGGCTTTCGCTGGCTGTTTCATGGCATCTGCTCTTAGGTGTGTACATTTAGTATAGATTTGCGGCGGAATCTAGCAGAAAGCGGACAAAGAAAAAAGGCAGCAAGTTAACCTTGCTGCCTTTTTCTTTCCTTCAGAAGAAGGATATTCCTCAAACACTTTCCCTGTATAGCATCAACGTCCCGGTTTTTCCTTTGCCTTTCAGAGCCTCCGGCTCCGTTTGTCCTTAAATCGCGATGCATTTCCCGTGATCCCTGAATGCAATAATCGTCCTTGTTTCCGTTCTCGCCTTCACCGCGTAAGAAATACTTTACCCGACTGGCACAAAGGCTCAAGATACCCGCCAGCCGTCTTGTCGGTTTCATAACGATATAAATTTTATCTTATTGAAATTGAATAATATTAAAAATTTCGGCGACAAAACAAGCGAAATAACCCGCATCATGAATAGCAAATGTCTTACATCATGAAGGCAATTTCCCCCGCCTTCATCTCTGTGGTCCCTTCGCCTCATCATTCGGATTTTAAAAACACGAACGCATCTCGGCTCTGTTGCAGTTATAATCGCCAGCCAGATACTCATGCCTCACGGAGACGCACGCTTTGACCAGCCAAACTTACAACTATCATATGACCCATTTCGTCATGAGCGCCCCGGATATCCGGCATTTGCCATCTGACGCAGGCATTGAAGTCGCATTTGCTGGTCGTTCAAACGCCGGCAAATCCAGCGCACTGAATACTCTGACGCAGCAGAAAAGCCTCGCACGTACCAGTAAAACACCTGGCCGTACTCAGCTCATCAACCTGTTTGAAGTGAAGCCGGGCATCCGTCTGGTCGACTTGCCGGGTTATGGCTACGCGGAAGTACCTGAAGAAATGAAGCGTAAATGGCAGCGCGCGCTGGGCGAATATCTGCAAATGCGCAACTCGCTGAAAGGTCTGGTGGTATTGATGGATATCCGTCATCCACTGAAAGATCTCGATCAGCAGATGATTCAGTGGGCTGTCGATGTGGGTACGCCGGTGATGTTGCTGCTGACGAAAGCCGACAAACTGGCATCCGGCGCGCGTCAGGCGCAGATCAAAATGGTCCGCGAAGCCGTGAAAGAATTCATGGGCGATATTCAGGTGGAAGCCTTCTCTTCCCCGAAGAAAATGGGCGTCGATAAACTGAGTGACAAACTGAACACCTGGTTCAGCGAAATCCCACCGGAAGTGCTGGAAGAAGAGCTTTTTGACAAAGGCGAATAAATCTCGGCTTAAACGAAGAAGTCTGTAAGTAAAGAACATATCAGGGTAGCCAACAGGCTGCCCTTTTTTATGGGCGGGATTTTTATCACTGGTAGGCAGAAAACAGGCGTAACCCTGTGAAAACTCCAATAAAAAACGCCCCAGACATAAATGCCTGGGGCGGCTAAAATATTCAGCCAAATCCGATTACGTGAAGTAAAAGGTCTGAAAGATAGAACATCTTACCTCTGTACCCTACGAGAGAAACTTTACCCTATTTCATGACGGGGAAAAAGAACTTTTTGTAGTTTACTTACACAAAAATCGTGGATTATGCGATCACCTTCATGGTCTGAGCACATAATCCTGTAGCTTAATTACAAAAAAAGCTTAATTACTATCCACTTAGTGAGCCTGATCCCAGTTCTCGCCAGTACCGACGTCCACTTTCAACGGAACCGCCAGTGTCATACTGGCTTCCATCAGGTTGCGAATTTTTTCACTCGCTGCAGCAACATCATCTTTATGCACTTCAAACACCAGTTCATCGTGTACCTGCATGATAATGCGGGCACGCGGAGCATCTGACTGTTTCAGCCAGGCATCGACGCTGATCATGGCGCGTTTGATAATGTCAGCCGCAGTACCCTGCATCGGGGCGTTGATCGCGGCACGCTCGGCACCTTTACGGCGCATCGCGTTGCTGGATTTGATGTCCGGCAGATACAGACGGCGACCATCGAGCGTTTCAACGTAACCCTGCTCAGAAGCCTGAGTGCGGGTACGTTCCATATATTCCAGCACGCCCGGATAACGCTCGAAGTACAAATCCATATAACGCTGGGATTCTTTGCGTGGAATATTGAGCTGACGCGATAAGCCAAAGGCGCTCATGCCGTAAATCAGACCAAAGTTAATCGCTTTAGCGCTGCGACGCTGTTCACCAGATACTTTCTCCAGCGGTGTGCCGAAAACTTCTGCGGCGGTCGCGCGGTGAATATCCTGGCCTTCAGCAAAGGCTTTCAGCAAGCCTTCATCTTTCGATAAATGCGCCATGATGCGCAGTTCAATCTGCGAATAGTCGGCCGCCAGAATGATGTAGTCTTTTGGCGCAATAAACGCCTGACGGATACGGCGCCCTTCATCATTACGCACCGGAATGTTTTGCAGGTTGGGATCGCTGGAAGACAGACGCCCCGTCGCGGTCACGGCCTGATGGTAGGACGTATGAACGCGGCCAGACTGCGGGTTGATCATCAATGGCAGTTTATCGGTGTAAGTCGATTTCAGTTTTGCCAGACCACGATATTCCAGAATCACTTTCGGCAACGGATAATCCAGCGCCAGTTCAGCCAGAACTTCTTCGTTAGTTGATGGCGCACCACCCGGAGTTTTCTTCAGGATTGGCAGTTTTTGTTTTTCATACAAAATAGCCTGCAACTGTTTGGTCGAAGAGAGGTTGAAAGGCTCTTCAGCCAGTTCATGCGCTTTGTTTTCCAGCTCATTCAGTCGAATTGCCAGCTCTTTCGAGTGAGCCGCGAGGATGTTCTGATCAATCAGAACCCCGGTACGCTCGATATGAGAAAGAACAGGCACCAGCGGCATTTCAATATCCGTGAACACTTTGGTCAGGGATTCGCTTTCCTGAATGCGTGGCCAGAGTGCCTGATGCAATTGCAATGTAACATCGGCATCTTCTGCCGCGTAAGGCGCTGCCTGCTCAAGGGCTATCTGGTTGAAGGTTAGCTGGTTCTTACCTTTACCCGCAATTTCTTCAAAGCCCACGGTTTTATGGCCGAGATAGCGGTCTGCCAAACTGTCCATGTCATGGCGGCCAGATACGCTATCGAGCACGTAGGATTCAAGCATGGTGTCGAAGGCGATACCTTTCAGTTCGATGTCATAACGCAGTAAAACACCGCGGTCGAATTTGAGGTTCTGCCCGACTTTCAGCTGCTTTTCATCTTCGAGTAACGGCTTGAGTTGTTTCAGCACATCATCGCGGTCCAGCTGCGCCGGTGCATCCAGATAGTCATGTGCCACAGGAAGATAAGCCGCTTTACCCGCTTCCGTGGCGAAAGATAGGCCGATCAGATTGGCAGTCAGGGTATCCAGACCATCCGTTTCGGTATCGAAAGCGAAAACATTCGATGCTTTCAGATAACCGATCCACTCATCAAGAGTCGCCTGATCCAGAATGGTGACATATCCCTCCTGCGAGAGCTGGTTTGGTTCAACAGCGGATACTGACGTCGTTTCTTCTGCCGGAGCACCTTTCTTCGCTGCTGCCGACGCTTTACCTGCCGATTTTTTGGCGCTCAGCCAGGTGCCGGATTCAACATCTGCCAGCCAGCGTTTGAATTCATAGCGGCCAAATAACTTGTGAAGTTCATCGGCATCGGGTTCTGAAACCGTCAGCTCAGCACAAGTGAGATCCAGCTTAACGTCAGTTTTAATGGTCGCCAGCTGATAAGAGAGGTAGGCAACTTCTTTATTATCTGCCAGTTTTGCCGCCATGGTTTTTGAACCACGGAAACTGAGTGTCGATACTTTATCCAGATCGGCATATAACGCATCAAGGCCACCAATGCCTTGTAACAGTGCCTGTGCCGTTTTCTCACCAACGCCCGGTACGCCCGGAATGTTGTCCGAGGAGTCACCCATCAGGGCGAGAAAATCGATGATCAGTTCAGGCGGCACACCGTATTTCTCGACAACTTCATCTGGCCCCAGAATCGCATTGTTCATGGTGTTGATCAAAGTGACACCCGGCGTCACCAGCTGAGCCATATCTTTATCGCCGGTGCTGATCAGAACCGCATGTCCCGCTTTCTCGGCTTCAAGTGCCAGCGTACCGATCACGTCGTCCGCCTCTACGCCGGAAACCACCAGTAATGGCAACCCCATCGCTTTCACCATTTGATGAAGCGGCTCAATTTGAGAACGCAGATCATCCGGCATCGGAGGACGATGGGATTTATATTGTTCGAAAAGCTCATCACGGAAGGTTTTGCCTTTCGCGTCAAAAACCACCGCAACATGGCTTGGTGTGTATTGCAGCAAAAGACTGCGCAACATATTCAGCACACCGTACATCGCGCCGGTCGGTTCACCCGCAGAGTTGGTCAGCGGAGGGAACGCATGATAAGCGCGATAAAGGTAGGACGAACCGTCCACCAGGATTAATGGGTTTTCTGCTATCTGGGCCATAACTCTTCTTTATTCGTGATCAGACATGCTCTAAGGATGCCATAGCCAGCAGGAAAGACGAACCTTGAGAAGGAAATTCATTACGAAGTTGCGGGGGATCTCGAAGGATCATCCTGTGGATAACTTTGTGAATAGTTTTAACAGGAAATTAATTCGGAGGGTTAATCCGAAAACACATCAGGATTTTAGCTACGTGTTTCATCAGGTTATAGGATTGCTTAATGAAATATTGATGTAATAGAAGCTTAATAGCTATTGTGGATAGTAATATTTACTGGAAAACTTTCTGCGGAATATTTTTTATATTCACGCCTGCAAACATTTCCTTTTTCTCATTTCTTCGAAAATATAACGCCAGCCCGAAAGCTGGCGTTGAGATCAGAAATTCTTATTTTTTGGTCGCTAAGAAGTTGATCACATCAGAATATTGTTTGACGTACATATCCATTGAGCTGGTATCAAGTCCGTCATTTTTAACCATATATTTGCCGTTCACAAATACGGAAGGAACGCCTTGCAGACCCAGGTCAGCAGCGGCTTTCTCCTGTTGAACAACCAGAGATTTCACAACAAAGCTGTTAAGTGCAGCATCGTAATCCTCGCCTTTCACACCCGCCTGAATAAAGACTTTACGGATATCATCAGCATTCTGAATGGATTGCTGTTTCTGCACAGCATCAAACATCAGCGGACTCACTTTGTCTTCCACACCCAGGGCAATCGCAACAGCCCAGGCTTGAGTTAATTGTTTACCCAATGGCCCCAGGAATTCGACGTGATATTTGGCATATTTAACATCTTTAGGCAGGTTCTTGCGGATGTTGTCAGAGACATGCCAGACTTGTTCAAACTGGTAGCAGTGCGGGCAATAAAATGAGAAGAACTCGAGTACCTGTGGCTCATTAGCAACGGTTTTATCTAAAGTAACGTACTGTGCGCCATCAGAAAACTGCGCGGCAGACACACTGAAGGCCATAACCATACCAACCAGTGCCAGGAATATCTTTTTCATATAAAGCCTATCTCCATTTAATTAAACTTCGAACATTAATCATGACTTAATACATTGGCATCAGCTGTAAAGGAGGTGCCTGTAATTTCTTAACTTGCTCAGTAAACGCCGCTATCTGACTACGCCAGAAATCTTCATCCTGCATCCAGGGGAAACTCTTAGGAAATGCAGGATCCTCCCAGCGACGGGCAACCCAGGCCAGATAATAAACCATACGCATAGCCCGCAGCGGTTCAATCAAAGAGAGTTCGCGCGTATCTAAATCAGCAAACTCTCCGTAAGCTTCCAGCAAGATATCTAACTGGAGCCTTTGCTCACTTTGATCCCCATGCAACAGCATCCAGAGATCCTGAATTGCCGGACCATTACGGGCATCATCCATATCGACAAACAATGGCCCGTCACGCCAGAGAATATTCCCCGGGTGGCAATCGCCATGTAAGCGTAGAGGTTGCCAGTCAGTATGCCAATAATCGCCCGTAGTGCGAATCAGCTGGTCTGTTGCGGATAAGAAGGGTTCACGCAAACTCTTGGGGATCAGCGGACATTGCGCGAGAACTTCGCGCGGCCGGACGAGATATTCATCAAGTCCGATAGTTGGCCGTGCGGTAAACAGGCTTTCACTGCCCACCTGATGAATGCGCCCAAGAAAACGTCCTACCCACTCCAGCTGATCGAGATTATCGATTTCATACTGACGACCACCCACGCTGGGAAATACGGTAAACATATATCCCTGGTAGTGGTGCAGTGTGTTTTCGTTGATAGAAAGAGGGGCAACAGCAGGAATTTCTGCATCAGCCATATCAAGTGAAAACTGATGCTCTTCGTGGATTTGTTCTTCGGTCCATCGCTCAGGACGGTAAAACTTCACCACATAGCGTTTTCTGTCTTCACCAAGAAACTGGTAAACGCGGTTTTCATAACTGTTTAATGCAGTGAGGCCGGACTCAGCAATAAGACCGACACTCTCTAACGCATCAAGGATAAGATCCGGCGACAATGCCTGAAAATTAAAAGCTGTATTGTTCATAACTTCATTCGGATTGGCCGCACAGAAAAATGACAATGGGAAATAGTATCATCTATTTTTGGCAGTTCGCATGAAGTTCACATAAGTTTACATCAATCCTTAATCACGCCACGGGCACGTAAAAGTGCAGTTTTAAAGTCATCCTCATAGTCTTTTTTCAAACCCGGGATTTCAGTCGTGCTGTCAGTACCACGCATTTTCAGGTGATAAATCAATGTGTCATCACTGAGTTCGCCTAATGACCCCTGGTATCCACATTCTGTGGCCAGCTTCTGGATGAACTCCATCAGGTTCAGATCGCAATCCTCTTTCCATGCCGGATGCAGCAGTTCGATCAGCTCGTTTACGCGATGTTCTTTCATGATAATCCTTCTCCACTTGTTTTCAGACCTTAAAAATAACAGGGTTATTTCGTCAGGGAAAGTACAAGCTCACTGTAAAAAAGTTTAACCTGCCCGGTATAAATTAAGGCGTTACAATGACGGTAATAATGAGGTTCTGAAAGGCGGATATTATGGATCGCAGTAACATCACTGGCGTTATTTTAGCAGGCGGTCGGTCGAGCAGGATGGGCGAAGAGAAAGGGCTGATTGATATTAATGGTCAGCCTTTATTTGAACATATCGCCCAAAGATTACATCCCCAAGTCGGAGAAATTCTGATCAGCTGTAATCAGAATTCTGAACGCTATGGCAGAAATAACCAGACCGTCCCGGACATCAAACAGAATTTCTCGGGGCCACTCGCCGGTATGCTTGCTGCGTTATCAGTGAGTAAAACCGAATGGATACTCTTCGTTCCCTGCGACGTGCCAGATTTTCCCATCGACCTGAGTGAAAGATTATTTGCCGGGCTATCAGGGCAGAAAGCAGCTTATGTGCGTGATCCGGAGCGTGAGCATCCAACGCTTTGCCTGTTAAACCGGAGTCTGTTACCGGCACTGACGTCGTACCTGGAAAACGGCGACAGGAAGCTCATGATTTTCCTTGATAATATCGGAGCAAACTCGGTGCTGTTCAGTGAGTCTGCTGCGTTTTTCAATCTTAATACGCCTGAAGATGTGGCGCTTTGGAAAACCCGCAACCAGGATCATTCAAGATGATAAACCAACCAATCCCATTACTTGGGATCGTCGCTTATAGCGGTACAGGAAAAACAACACTGCTGAAACAGCTCATCCCGTGGCTTCGTCAGCGTGGTATCCGGACGGGTCTGATAAAACATACCCATCATGATATTGATGTAGATACGCCGGGGAAAGACAGTTTCGAGCTACGCAAAGCTGGCGCATACCAGACAATGGTTGCCAGCAATAGCCGGTGGGCGCTGATGACTGAAACACCCGGGCATGACGACTTCAGTCTTGAGTATCTGGCAACGCGTTTCGACAGTAGTAATCTTGATATGATTTTGGTTGAGGGATTTAAACATGAAGATATCGATAAAATCGTGCTGCACAGGAAGGAAACGGGAAAGTCACTGGAGAGTCTGATTGATATTCACGTTGTTGCAGTCGCAACTAATGATCTGTTCGCGCCGGTTAAGCAGGTGATCAATATCCTGAATATAAATGAGGTAGATAAAGTGGGGGAATTTGTTGTTCAGTGGCTGGAAAGTCAGCAAAACTAGAGGTTCTGCCCTCTTTTATTTTCCTAAATCTCA